>JANOEH010000025.1:0-3308 GCA_031413115.1 Candidatus Eiseniibacteriota bacterium
CCCAAGAAGGCCTTCGAGTGGTACCTCGACCTGCGACGATACGGCTCCGTCCCCCATGCCGGCTTCGGCATCGGGGTCGAGCGGACCCTGGCCTGGATCTGCGGCCTGGAACACGTGCGGGAAAGCATTCCGTTCCCCCGCCTGCTCAATCGCCTCGAACCCTGAAGTCCCATTCTGGCAGGGATCTGCACGGGCTATTGCACAAGCGACTCGAAGCCGGCGCCGGGCCGTCGGGCGGCTTCTGGCCCCGCCCCCGCGTCAAATGGGTGTCGGTAGTGAAACATCCTGTGGCCGGACGGGTACCTTGCGGGCAGAACCCACCCGCCGGAATGCCCGCCGTCCGCTGCGGGCGGAAGGAGCCGCAGGCGTTGACGCCGGTCCTGTCGTTGCTTAAACTCGCCGCATCGCCGTCGCGTCCGGGCTGGATCCGCCTCCTTCGGGTCCTTCCCGTCCTGCTTCTGGCGACTGGCTGCGGCCCGGACGTGCAACACCGGGAGCGTCTCGAGGACTCGCCGACCAGCGGGCTCCTCCGGGTCGTCGCCGAACCGGACGTGGCCACGCTCGTCCGGGCGACCACTGACGCGTTCGTCGCGGGATATCCGGACGCGCGCTTCGTGGTCGCAGCGCGCACCTCGCGCGAGGCGATGGCGGACGTCTTCGCGAACCGGGCGGACCTGGCCGTGATCGGCCGTGAGATCGAAGCGATCGAGCGGCAGGCGGCGACGGAGGCCGGACTCGAGATGGAGGCGTACCGCTGGGCTCGCGATGGGGTGGCCGTGATCGTCCACCCGTCGAACCCCGTTCTCCAGGTCTCCTACGACGATTTGCGTGACGCTCTCTCCCGCCCGGCGGTGAGCTGGGGCGAGTTCGGCGGATCAGACCGATCCGTGGTTCCCGTCCTGCCCGGGCCCGAGACCGGCCTGTCGCAGTTCGTCGCCCGGAGCCTGCTCGAACGGGCCGATGTCCCGGCGCCGGCGATCACGACGTCCGGCGATTCGGCTACGCTGCGCACCGTGCGCGGCCAGGTCGATGGGATGGGGTTCGTCTCCGCTGCTGCGGTCGGCGCCGGGGTCCGGGCGCTGGCGCTGTCGCGCGCGAAGGGAATGCCGTATGTCGGGCTCGACGCGGAGACGGTTTATCGAAAGGAGTACCCGCTCACGCGGACGTTCCACATCGTCACGCGGGTCCCGGGGGTCGCGCTGGGCGGCGGATTCATCACCTTCGCCACGAGCGACGACGGGCAACGACTGGTGATGGACGCAGGGTTCGTGCCGGCGACGGTGCCGGTACGCTTCACGCGACGCCTGCCCACGGCGGCGACGCACCAACGCGAGTCGGGACCCGCCACCGGCTCCGGAGAAAGGGATTCGTCACGATGAATTTCGGCTCGATCGCTCGTCTCGACGTTTCGCGTCCGACCACGCGTTCCATGGGGGCCCGCGCCTTCCTCGCGCTCGCCCTCGCCCTCTTCGCCGCCGCGCCGGCCTCGGCGCAGACGATGAAGGAGGGGAAGGACGCCCTGGCCCAAGGTCGCTACGACGACGCGGTCAGCGCCTATCGCGCGGTGGTCGCCGCCTCGCCGAGTGATGCCGAGGCCCGGATCGGCCTCGGCAACGCCCTCGAGAAGAAGCGCCAGTGGCAACCGGCGCTCGACGAGTACCGCAAGGCGGCCGAACTCGATCCGCGCCTGGCCGAGCCGCAGCGTGGCATCGGCTCGATGCAACTGCGCCTCAACCAGTCGATCGAGGCCGAGGCCGCGTTCCGCAAGGCGACCGACATCGATCGCAAGTTTCCCGAGGCGCAGCTCGGCCTCGGCGACGCGCTGGTCAAGCAGAAGAAGATCCCCGAGGCAGTCGCGGTCTACGAGCAGGGCGTGAAGTTCGGCGCCAAGACCGTGCCCATGTTCTACAAGGGCCTGGGCGAAGCCGAGGCGGCGCGCGACTCGTTCGCCACCGCGAACGTGTGGCTGATCAAGGCGCGCGAGGCGGCGCTCGACATGCCGCCGTCGACGCAAGGCCCGATCTACCGTTCGCTCGGTGACCTCTACATGCAGAGGCGCATTCCGTCGCTCGCCATCGAGAGCTACCAGCAGGCGAAGACGATCGACTCCAACGACCTCGACACGCGCATGGCGCTGGGCGACGCGTACTACAAGGGCGCCCTCTACAACGACGCGCTCAACGAGTACAAGGCGGTGGTCGACGCCGATCCCCAGTACGCCAATGGCTGGCTCAAGCTCGGGCACCTCTACTACCTCGCCTCGCAGTCGGACCCGCAGCGCGTGTTCGAGTCGATCGACGCGCTCGACAAGTTCCTCGTGCTCGAGCCGAACAACCTCGAGGGCAAGACGTTGCTCGCCCAGGCGCACTTCAAGAAGGGCGGCGCCGCCGGTCGCGCCGAGGCCAGGCGCCTGCTCGACGAGATCAAGAACAGCGGCCAGCCGTTTCCGCCCGAAGCGTGGCGGACGATGGGCATCATCCAGTACGAGTCGAAGGACTATGCGAACGCCATTGCGTCGTTCGGCAAGGCCGCGAAGCTCGAGCCCGTCGACTACATGCGCGTCGCGGATTCCTATCGGCGTCTCGCCGCCGAGCAGCCGGACTCCCTGGCCAAGCGGACCTTCTACGCGTCGGCGGACAGCGCCTACGGCCAGATCATCGCCCGCGACTCGACCTCGGCAGACGCCCGCAAGGCCCAGCTGGAGCGGGGCAAGATGAAGTACCTGGCCAAGGACTACCCCGGGGCGCTGGTGGAACTGGACAAGGCGTTAGCGCTTGACCCGAAATCGGCGGAAGCCGTTTACTACCAAGGCCTCTGCAAGCGGGCGACGGGAGATGACGCCGGGGCGAAGGTCCTGATCCTGAGGGCGCTCGAGATGGACCCGAACCAGCCGGGCTGGTGGCTCCAGCTGGGCGCCATCGAGGACAAGCTGGGGAGCCCGGCCGAAGCAAAGCTGGCGTTCGAGAAGGCGGCTTCCGACACGAGCACCGTCGGCGCGATCGCCAAGCAGCAGCTGGGTTACGCGGAACTGAAGAACAAGAACTGGGGTGGCGCCGTCGACTTCCTCGAGGACTCGGTGAAGCGCGATCCGAAGCAGGTGCAGTCGTGGATCTGGCTCGGCCAGGCCCACCAGAACGCGGGCAATCGCGCCCGTGCCGTCGAGTGCTATCGCAAGGTACTCGAGCTCAAACCGGGCGAGCCGAACGCGACCAAGGGTCTCAAGTCGCTCGGGCTGTAATCGTCGACCGGAACCGGGAACCGGAGGAGAGAATGCACGTCAAGCGTCGCACGGTGGAGAGCATCGAAGT
>JANOEH010000026.1:0-15201 GCA_031413115.1 Candidatus Eiseniibacteriota bacterium
GAGCCCGGCGGCATCGTCGGATGCGCGAGTGATCCGAAGGCCTGAAGACAACCGTTCCACCGATCGTTGCAATTGGTTCGTGTTCACGGTCAAATTGCGCTGAGCCGAAATCGAAGCCGGGTTGTTGTTAACGATTAGAGACATGGACCTATTCCTCCTTGGAAACCGATTGAATCAACCGCTCGCACTTCCCGGCATCCGTGCCAGGAGTATTTTGACCACAGACCCCGCCGATAGCATGCATACCGGCAAGGTTCCCTGGTCGTGCTACCAGATCGACTACGAGGCGGGCGTGATCACACTGCTGACCGCCAAGGCACGCGAGAACCGCTCGCGGCTATCGATCGACTACTCGTACGCGCCGCTCTTCGCCCAGGCGGGCAAGACGCTGGTCGGTGCCACGCTCGGCTATCGCGGCCCGACACACGGCTTCGGTGGCGCGTTCATCTACGAGTCGAAGGGCCAGGACGAGGCGCGCCCGCGGCTCGGCGAGGAACCGACGCGCACGCTGATCGGAGACCTCTACGGCGACCTGCGCACGCAGCCGCGCTTCCTCACCGACCTGGTCGATCGCCTGCCGTTCTACAACACCACCGAGCCATCGCAGTTCGACATCAACGGCGAGATCGGTGTGTCCATGCCGAACCCGAATACCAAGAACACGGTCTACCTCGACGACTTCGAGGGCAACCGCGACTCGTACTCGGCGCCCATGGGACGTGGCTTCTGGAAGTGGGCCGCTCCGCCGCTGGTCGTCAGCGGCGGGGCGTACGTCCCCGTCGCCGCCGACTACAACGAGATGGTCTGGTACAACCCGGTGAACACCGTCCAGGCCTGGGACCTGAACCCGCGCCTGACCCGCGGCGAGGGCGGCGAGAACTACGTCACCGTGCTCGACATGTACATGCCGAAGCTGCCGGCGGTGCGCGCCCAGCCCGATTTGTGGAGCGGGTTCACCACCACGGTCGAGCCCGATGGCTCCGACTTCTCGCGCCTGCAGTACCTCGAGGTGTGGGTCAACGACTGGCGGGACATGGACGTGCGCAGCAATCCTGACTTCAAGCTGCATATCGATCTCGGTGTCGTCTCCGAGGACGCGCAGCGCGCGCCCGGCGTGCCACCCAACGCGGCTTACGACACCGAGGACCGCAACCGCGACGGCAAGTACGATCCGAGCAACGAGCCGGCCATTCGCGAGGACACCGGCGCCGACGGCATTCCCGACGAGCTCGAGGCCGAGCTCTACGACCTCTCGACGGCCTCGGATCAGGACAAGCACGGCGACAACTTCCGCGTCTCGGACGTGAGCCTGGGCAATGACTCGAACCAGCTCGAGCGACTCGATCCGCAGAACTACGTCACCCCCACCCTTTCCGAGAAGAGCAAGGGCACGTACGAGAGCGGCAACCGGCTGTTCACCGAGGACCTGGACGGCAACCAGGAGCTCGATCGGGTGGACGACTACATGACCTTCACGCTGCCGCTGGGGGACGAGGCCGCGCTGGCGCCATTCCTGATCTTCGCCGCCGAATCGACGCTTACCGTCGAGGGCAACCCGGTGGCGCCGAACAACGGCTGGCGCCGCTTTCGCATCCCGCTCGACGTCGGTGACCCCAGGATCCGCCGCGTGATCAACGGCGGCAGCCTGGCGAACGTGAAGCACATGCGCGTGTGGATGGAGGGCTTCGAGACCTTTCAGGGCATCGATGTGCCGCCCAAGACCAGCGAGGACGCGCGCGGCCGCCAGCCGCTCCTGCAGCTCGGCGCCGTCGAGGTCGTGGGCAACCGCTGGCGCATCGCCAGTGCCGACTCGGCGACGCGCCTGGCCAACGGATCGGTCGTGGCCCGCAACGTGAACAACCAGGAGGATCGCAACATCTACGACCCACCGTTCGGCGTCGCCACGTCGAACACGGGCGGCAGCACGCAGACGCAGCGCGAGCAGTCGATCGCGCTCGAGGTCACCCGCCTGCCGGTCGGCTCCTCGGCCACGATCTTCAAGGACCAGACCTACGCCGAGGACTACACCCGCTACGGGCGCATCGGTTTCTACGCGACTGCCTTCGGCTTCACCGACCAGGACTCGGCCCGCTTCTTCCTGCGGCTCGGCTACGACGACCGCAACTACTACGAGTACTCGCGGCCGTTCCGCGGGGTGGCCGCCGCTCCATTCCGGCCGACGCCGTGGACCGAGATCATCCTCAACCTCACCGACTTCACCGACGTGAAGCTCGACCGGCCGCCGGGCGCCATCGCCGACACGGTGTTCCGCGGTGAGGAGCAGTTCGTCGTCGTCGGCTCGCCGACGTTCACGCGCATCCAGCGCATGACGATTGGCGCGTTCAGCGAGAAGGCGGTGACCGACAGCACGCCGCTGGGCCGGGCCATGAACAACATCTCGGGGCAGGTGTGGATCGACGACCTGCGCGCGCTCGACGTCGATCGCTCGCGCGGGACGGCGAACCGGCTCACGGTCTACACCAGGGTCGCCGACCTGATGACGCTGACCACCAACTGGGATCGCACCGACGAGAACTTCCAGCGCCTGGGGCAGGCTCGGGGCAGCGACGTCAATTCAGATCGCCTGTCGCTGTCGGGGACCATCCAGCCGCACCGCTTCTTGACCGGCACCGGACTCAACTTCCCGATGTCGTTCGCCTGGGCGAAGACGCAGGGAACGCCGCGCCTGCGCACCGGCACCGACCTGTTCCTGCGCGGCGACGACGCGATCAACGAGCAGTCACGCGCGACCGACCGCAGCTTCAGCGTCGGCCTGTCGAAGACGGGGGACCGCAACCCGATCATCCGCAACACGATTGGTCGTGCGTCGGTCAACTTCGCCTTCGGCGACCGCGTCGGCCGCTCGCCGACCGGGCTCGATTCGAGCCGCACGCTCTCCGGCGGCGGCGCCTACTCGATTGCGCCCGCCGAGTGGTTCAAGGTGCCCGTGCCGATGTGGAAGCAGCGCGGGGGAGGCCTGCAGAAGGTCAAGCTCCTGCCCGAGACGGCCACGATCTCGTTCACCCAGACGACGACCCGCTCGTTCACCTACAAGCGCGGGCTCGACGATCCGATCGGGGCGTACTCCCTGCAGAGCGACATCTACCGCAAGCAGTCCCTGTACCTGCTGGGCGCCACGTGGCGGCCGCTGCCCTTCGGCAGCTATACCGTGGGGGCGACGCGCAACGCCTATATCCCGGGGATCACCCCGTCGTACATGCTGGGCGTCAACTTCGGACGCATGACGAACTTCACGCAGCGGCTCGACGGGCGCCTCACCTTGCCCCTCCATGCGTTCGTGCGGCCGGCCTTCGATTTCTCGTCGTCGTACAGCGAGGGGCGCACTCCGGACCTGTCACCCGACCTGTCGCTCGGCTCATTCAATAACGCAACCAACGCCGGCGTGACGTGGGAACTGCCGTTCGCCCGGCTCGCCTCGACCAGCCGTCCGCCCACGCCACAACCCACGCAGGCGACCCTGGCGGCGCTCAACGCCCAGGCGGCGGCGGCGATCGGTCGCGCGGCACGGGCGTCGCGCGACTCGGCGCTCGCCGCCGGCGACTCCACGTGGGCCGGTCCCGATTCGGCGACGGCGGCTGCGGCCTATCGCCCGCCGCCACCACCGGTGGCGCCGTCGCGTGGCTTCTCGATTCCGGTCGGGCGAACCCTGTCACGCCTGGGCAACGTGAGCATGCGCATCTCTTTCGCGCGCACCACCGGGTTCAGCCGCTACACCGGCGTGCCCTCGGTGCCCTACCGGCTGGGCCTGGTGCGCGACCCGGACACGCAGTGGAACGGTGACGAGCTCACCTCGATCTATCGTGGGCCGCAGGCGACCGAGAATGCGCAGCGCAATTATTCGGGCGACGCGTCGACCACGGTCCAGCTGGTGCGGCGCTCGACGGCGCGCATCCGCGCCAACTACTCGAACCTGAATCGCAACTACAACGGCCAGGTGTCGAACAGCTCGAACTTCACGTTCCCCGACCTGCAACTCGACTGGGGACAGGTCCACAACCTGATTCGGCTGGGCAAGGTGTTCACCGGCATCAACGCGTCGTCGCGCGCGAACTTCGTCAGGACACGCGATGGCGTCAACCTGGACAAGCCGTCGACGCAGGTGCGGACGAAGAACTTCCGCCCGCTGCTCCAGCTCACGGGCCAGACGCGCGGGATGGCAAACGTGCAGTTGTCGATCGACATGAGCTCGTCGACCCGCGAGGACTTCGCGACCCGTCGCTCGGTGCGGATGGAGGGCGAGACGACCGTCCGCAGCTCGATCAGTCGCTCGTACGGTCCGGGGCAGAAACTGCCCATCTTCGGTAGCGGGCTCAAGAGCACGCTCACCATGTCGCTCGACGGCACCTACGGCAAGCGCAGCGGGTCCACCGAGTCACAGGGCCAGCAGGCGCTGACAACGCGCACCGATCGGCTCGACCTCAACAGCAGCGCCACGTACTCGTTCTCGACCTTCGTCAACGGCACGCTCGGCCTGGGCTTCTCGCAGAGCCGCGACCTCTACGGCAAGACCTCCGAGGGCGCCACGCCGACGAACCGCTCGATCCGGCTCGAGGCGTCGGGCAGCGTGCGCTTCTGAGCGCGGCCGGGTGCGCCTGCGCTTGCCGCCACGCGCTGCGGCGTGGTTCAATCACGGCGCCATGAACCTTGCCCGCGCGATCCCGCGACTTCGTTCCGCCTCCCGCCGCCTCGGGCCCGCACTCGCCGCCGCCCTTGCCCTGCTTGCCACCGGGTGCAACGACCGTCCGGTGCCACGCTTCGACGAGGCGCGGGCGTTCGAGGACCTGAAGGCGCAGGTCGCGTTCGGCCCGCGCAATCCGGGATCCGAGGGGCACGAGCGCTGCCGCGCGTGGATGGTCGAGCGCCTGACCGCCGCCGGAGGGCGCGTCAGCGAGCAGGCGTTCGACGACACCGTCTACGGCCGGCCCTATCGCCTGACCAACGTGCGTGCGCGCTTCGGCCCCGCGACAGGCCCGTGGGTCGTGTTCGGGGCGCACTGGGACACGCGGGCGATCGCCGACATGGATCCCGACCCGGCGAAGCGCATGCAACCGGTCCTCGGCGCGAACGACGGCGCCTCGGGCGTGGCGGTGCTCATGGAGATGGCCCGCGTGATGGGCGAGAAGCCGCCGCCCGTCGGTGTCGAGCTGGTGTTCTTCGACGGCGAGGACATGGGAGAGGGTGGCGACGTCGAGGGTTTCTGTCGCGGATCGCGGCGCTACGTGCGCGATCTCACGCACCCGCGGCCGATCCTCGCGATCGTCGCCGACATGGTGGGGGACAAGGACCTCGAGCTTCACTACGAGCAGAACTCGTTCAACGCCGCGCCGAACATCGTCGAGCGCCTGTGGACCGGCGCGGCGAAGGTGAACGCGCCCGCGTTCGTGAAGGGCGTGCGCCACAACGTCTACGACGACCACGCCCCGTTCCTCGAGGCGGGCATCCCGGCGGTCGACGTCATCGACTTCGACTACCCGGCGTGGCATACCGCGGGCGACGACCTGACGCAGGTCGCCCCGGGGAGCCTGGGCCAGGTCGGCCGCACGCTCCTCTGGTACCTGTATGCCAACGACTGGGGCACCGACTAGGGTTCGACCCAGCTCCCGCGCCCCAGAAAGGGCCTTGCCCGGCCGCCCCGACGGGTGTAGTTTCCGGGAGGTGAGTGGTGCGGTCCGGCCACTCATTTCCGTTTGACGGCCCTCCCGCGCGGCTCCTCGCGTTCCCCTTCTTCAAGGTCTCGCCCCGGAGCACCCGGCCGCCATTGCCTGGCGCGGGGGGTTCTTTCGCGTCGCCCTGTCGCTCTGGAGTCCGCTCATGGACGTGCGCCACGAAGTGCTCGAGATCGCCGGACCGCTCGTCGAGGAGATGGGATTCGAGCTCGTCGACGTCGAGTTCGTCTCGGCCGGCAGCCTGACCATTCGGGTCTATCTCGACCGCCTGGACGGGACGGGTAAGACGGTGTCGATCGACGATTGCACGCGCGTATCGCGACGGCTGGACGACGCGTTGGAGATGAACCAGACGGTGCCGTACCGGTTCGTGCTCGAGGTGAGCTCGCCCGGCATCGAGCGCCGGCTGCGCACGCTGGAGCACTTCCGACGGCACCTCGGCGAGCGCGCCTTCGTGCAGACGCACGACCTGGTCGACGGCCGCCGCCGCGTCGAGGGAGCGATCGTCGGCGCGGAGGACGGAACGGTGACGCTGCAGACGGAAGAGGGCGGTCACTGGAGCGCGCCGGTCGAGGCGGTCCAGAAGGCGCACCTCGTGGTGGATCCCTGGGCCGGATTGCGTGCGGCGAAGACGCCCGCTGCCGGCGGACGCGGCAATCCGCGCGACCGCGGACCGAAGGAGAAGGCATGAACACGGAGATTCTCGAGGCGCTCGGCGCCATCACTCGCGAGAAGAACGTCGAGCGCAGCGTGCTCGTCGAGACGCTCGAAGCCGGCCTGGTCAGCGCCGGCAAGAAGAAGTTCGGCGCCACCGCGAACATCGACGTCAAGTTCGACAACGTGAGCGGTAAGATCGAGATGGCGCGCGTCATGGACGTCGTCGAGACGGTCGAGGACCCTGCGTTGCAGTGCGCGCTCGAGGATGCGCAGAAGACGCATCCCGTCGCCGCCGTCGGCGGGCCGATCCGCTTTCCGCTCGAGGTCGCCGACTTCGGCCGCAACGCGATCCAGGCCGCCAAGCAGGTGCTGATCCAGCGCGTGCGCGAGGCCGAGCGGGACCGCGTCTTCCAGGAGTTCACGGGCAAGATCGCCACGCTCGTGCGCGGCGTCGTCCAACAGGTCGATCGCGGCAACGTGATCGTCAAGCTCGACCGCGCCGAGGGCATCCTGCCCGCGCGCGAGCAGATCCCCCGGGATCACCACCGCCAGGGCGACTACGTCCGCGCCGTGGTGCTCGACGTGGACAAGAATGCGAAGGGTCCGCAGGTCATCCTGTCGCGCACCCATCCCGACTTCCTGCGGCGCCTGTTCGAGTCCGAGGTGCCCGAGATCGCCGATCGCATCGTCGAGATCCGCGCCGTCGCCCGCGAGGCCGGCGCGCGCTCCAAGATCTCTGTCTACTCGAAGGACCCGCGCGTCGACGCCGTGGGCTCGTGCGTGGGCCTCAAGGGTTCGCGCGTGCAGAGCATCGTGCGCGAGCTTGGCGGCGAGCGCATCGACATCGTCCCGTGGTCGACCGACGCGGCGGTGTTCGTCTCGCGCGCGCTGTCGCCCGCCAAGGTGCTCGACGTCCGCATGATCGAGGCCGAGAACCGCATGCAGGTCGTCGTCGCCGATGACCAGTTGTCGCTCGCCATCGGCAAGGGCGGGCAGAACGCGCGCCTGGCGGCCAAGCTGACCACCTGGCGCATCGATCTCATCTCGCGCAGCGAGGATGTCAAGAAGAGCTCGGCCGAGAAGGCTGCGCGCATCGACATCGAAACCGTCGACCTGCTGGGCGCACGCCTGCGCGAAGCCCTGGTGCAGGCCGGGATCGAGAGCGTCGGCGAGCTGATCGCCGCCGAGCCCGAGAGGCTCCTGGCGATCCCCGGCATGAGCGAGCGTACGCTGGAGAAGGCGCTGGCCGTCGCGCACTGGGCGGAGGCCCGGCACAAGGCCGACACGGCGACGCACGAGGTCCACATCACGCCCGAGATGGAGAAGGACGAGGCCGCGCAGGCGGTGGCGGCGATCGAACACCCCGAGGCCGGCGATCCCGCCGTGGCCGAGGCGCTCGATCCGGGTCCTCCGCCGGAGGCCGTCGAAATCGAGGAGCAGTTCGATCCCGACGTGGTGCCGTCGCACCTCGGCACGCCGGCCGCGTTCGATGACGTGACCGACGTGACCGACGCGGGTGAACCGCGGAAGGAGGAGGGGGAGTGAGCACCAAGTCCGACGGTACGAAGAAGATCCGCGTCTACGAGGTCGCCAAGGACATGAAGATGTCCTCCGAGGCGGTGGTCGAGCTGATCCGCGGGGTCGGTGTCGAAGTGAAGAGCCACATGAGCACCGTCGAGCCCGAGGTCATCGCCAAGATCCAGTCGAAGATGGACTCGGAGAAGGAAGTGGTGAAGGCCGATGCGGCGCGCAAGCGCGAGCACGAGGCCGAAGTGCAGCGCCGCGTGCAGGCCGAGCGCCGCGAGCGCGAAGCCGCGGCGAACCCGCCGCCGCCGCCGCGTGCCCAGGCACCGGCGAGTCCCTCCCCGGCCCCGGCCGGCCGGCCGGCATTCACGCCGCAGCGCTCGAGCAGCCCGCCCCCGTCGTCCTCCGGGTCCCGTCCGGGCGGTGGTGGAGGCTACCAGGGCAGCTCCCCGCGTCCCGGCGGCGGCTCCGGCGGTCCCGGCGCCCCGCGTTTCGGTGGCCCGCCGAGCGGCGGATTCGGTGGCGGCGCCGGCGCGCGCCGGCGCAACGATCGCAAGAAGAAGCGCCCGGTCGACGACAAGCTCGTCACCGACAGCGTGAAGAAGACGCTCGCCTCGATGGAGGCGGGCACGCGTCGCCGTCGCCGCTCCCGCCGCGACGACGACACGGGAGCGGACGTCGCCGTGGAGGAGTTGAAGATTCTTCGCGTGACCGAGTTCATCACCGTCGGTGAGCTCGCCAACGTGATGGAAGTGAAGCCGCAGGAGGTGCTGCAGGCCTGCCTCGACCTCGGCATCATGGCCACGATCAACCGCCGCCTCGAGAAGGAGGCGATCCAGCTGGTCGCCGACGAGTTCTCGTACAAGGCCGAGTTCGTGACCGAGGAGGACGAGGAGGAGGTCGACGAGACGATCGACGATCCGGCCCGGCTCAAGCCGCGTCCGCCGGTGGTCACGGTCATGGGCCACGTCGACCACGGCAAGACGTCCCTGCTCGATTACATCCGCAAGTCGCAGGTGGTCGCCGGCGAGGCCGGCGGGATCACGCAGCACATCGGTGCGTACGAGGTCGAAGTCGGTGGCAAGCAGATCACGTTCCTCGACACGCCGGGCCACGAGGCGTTCACCGCCATGCGCGCCCGCGGCGCCCAGGCGACGGACATCGTCGTGCTCGTCGTCGCCGCCGATGACCGCGTCATGCCGCAGACGCGTGAGGCGATCGACCATGCGCGCGCGGCCAACGTGCCGATTGTCGTGGCCATGAACAAGATCGACCTGCCCGGCGCAAACATCGACATGGTCAAGCAGGAGCTGTCACGCTCCGGCGTCGCGGTCGAGGAGTACGGTGGCAAGACCGTCGCCGTGCCGATCTCGGCGAAGCAGGGCACGAACATCGAGAAGCTGCTCGAGTACATCCTGCTCGAAGCCGAGCTGCTCGACCTCAAGGCCGATCCGACGCGCAATGCGCGCGGCGTCGTGCTCGAGGCCCGCGTCGAACAGGGTCGCGGCATCGTCGCCACCGTGCTGGTCCAGCAGGGCACGCTCGAGGTGGGTGCGGCGTTCGTCGCCGGCATCCAGAGCGGCAAGGTCCGCGCCATGACCAACGAGCGCGGCAAGCCGGTCAGGAGCGCGCCGCCGTCGACGCCGGTCGAGGTCATCGGCTGGTCCGGCGCCCCGCAGGCGGGCGATCGCTTCACCGTGTACGCCGACGAGCGCGAGGCGCGCGAGGTGGCCGGCAAGCGCCAGCAGGTCGCGCGCGAACAGGACAACCGCCAGACCCGGCGCATCACGCTCGAGCAGTTGCACGAGCAGATGTTGACGGGCGCGGTGACCGAACTGAACCTCGTGCTCAAGGGCGACGTGGACGGCTCGGTCGAGGCGCTGGCCGAGGCGTTCAGCCGGCTGGGCTCGAGCGAGGTCAAGATCCGCGTCATCCGCCAGGGCGTGGGCCAGATCTCCGAGTCCGACGTGCTCCTGGCGGCCGCGTCGAATGCGGTCATCGTGGGCTTCCACGTGCGGCCGGATCCCAAGGCGCGCGAGCTCGCCAACCAGGAGAAGGTGGACATCCGCCTCTACCAGGTGATCTACGAGGCCGTCGAGGACCTGAAGAAGGCGCTGTCCGGCCTGCTCAAGCCCGAGGTCCGCGAGACGATCACCGGCACAGCCGAGGTCCGCAACGTCTTCAACCTGTCGAAGGCCGGCACGATCGCGGGCTGCTCCATCGTCTCGGGCAAGATCGCGCGCTCGTCGAAGGTCCGCCTGATCCGCGGCGGCGACGTGATCTGGGACGGCCGCATCGCCTCGCTGAAGCGTTTCAAGGATGACGTGCGCGAGGTGCTGGAAGGCTTCGAGTGCGGTCTCGGGCTCGAGGGGTACGACACACTGCAGGTCGGCGACCTGATCGAGGCCTACATCATCGAGGAGCTCGCGCGCACGCTCGACTAGCGCGCCGTCGTCCATGTTCGTCGCGTCCGTGCGCATCGAGTTGCACCTGCCGTACGCGGCGTCGCTCAAGGACAAGCGGGCGATCCTCAACCGCCTGAAGGAGCGCCTGCGCGCGGCCGGGTTCGCCGTGGCCGAAGTCGACCACGCCGACCTGTGGCAGCGCACGGCGCTCGGTCTCGCCACGGTCACGGCCTCGTCGGCCCGGCTCGGCGAGGCGCTGTCCGCGGCCCGCGACATCGTCGGGCGGCAGGACGAGGTCCAGATCCTCGACTGGATCGTCGCCCACCACGAATGACCCGGAGCATCGCGTGTCCAAGCGAACCGAACGCGTCGCCGACCTGATTCGGCGAGAACTGGCCGACATCCTCATGAACCGCATGCGCGATCCGCGCCTGGGGTTCATTTCGGTGACCGGTGCCGAGGTGTCGCCCGACCTGGGCCACGCCGTCGTCTACCTCTCCAGCCTCGACGGGGCGGAGAAGCGCGCCGAGATCATCAAGGTGCTCTCCTACGCCGTGCCGTTCCTGCGCCGCGAGTTGGCCCCGCGCCTCGGCCTGCGCGAGGTGCCGACGCTGCGCTTCATCTACGACGAGTCGATCGAGCGGGGCGCCCGCATCGAGGACCTGCTGCGCCAGATCAAGGAAGGCAAGCCCATCGACGACGAGACGGAGGACGCCTGAGCGACCTCGGGGACATCTCCGTCGTCCGTCTCGACAAGGAGGCGGGCATCACGTCGCACGACGCGGTCGACCGCCTGCGCAAGATCGTCGGCACGCGGCGGGTGGGCCACGCCGGCACGCTCGATCCGTTCGCCACCGGGCTCCTGCTGCTGGCCTGGGGGCGTGCCACGCGCCTGTTGCCGTTCCTTGCCGCGGGCGAGAAGAGCTACGCCGCCACGCTCCAGTTCGGGATCACGACCCACAGCTATGACCTGACCGGCGACGTCGTCCGGCGCGACGACTCGCCGCTCGACGAGGGCGCGATCCGCGCCGCCGCCGCGCAGTTCGTCGGCGCGCTCGAGCAGCGCGCGCCGGCGGTGTCGGCGATCAAGGTGGCCGGCGTCCCCCTCCATGCCCGCGTGCGCCGCGGCGAGGAGGTCGAGCCGCCCGTGCGTTCCGTGCATGTCTCGGAGTTGCGGATCGAGCGCGTGGACGTCGTGGCGCGCACGGTCGACTTCATCGTCACCTGTTCGGCGGGGACGTACGTGCGCAGCATCGGTCACGACTGGGGTGAGGCGCTGGGAGTCGGCGGCGCGCTGGCGGCGCTGCGCCGCCTGTCGATCGGCCCGCACGCGGTCCTTGGCGCGATCCCGACGACCGACCTGCTCGATCGCCCCGAAGGTTCGATCCCCGAGTGGAACGACCGGCTCGCCGAAGCCGGGCTCACGCCCGAGCAGGCGCTGTGTGCGCTGCCGTCGCTCACGCTCGACGAGGCAGAGGCGCGCGGGGTCGGCACCGGGCGGGCGCCGGGCTGCCGACGTGCGCTCGACGCCGGGCTCGTCGCGGGAACGCCGGCATTTCGCCTGCTCGCCGCCGACGGCGCACTGCTCGGCGTCGCCGCGCTCGATCCGGCCGCCGCGACCACGCCCGACGATCCCTTCGAACTGCGCCTCGTGTGGGCCGTGCGCGAGGGCGCCGCGTCGTGAGCGGGCGGCCGCATGTCGTCGCCGTCGGCGTGTTCGACGGCCTGCACCGCGGCCACCGACGGATCATCGACACGGGCCGCCAGCGCGCCGGCGAGGCGGGCGACGACGTCGGTCTCGCGGTCGTCACGTTCGATCCGCATCCCGACGCCGTGCTCGGCAAGGCCGCGGCCGAGCTGCCGCTCACGCCGCCGCGCGAGAAGGCCGATCTGCTGCGCGCCTGGGGCGTCGACCGCGTGCACGTCCTGCCGTTCGATCGCGAACTCGCCGACGTCGAGCCCGAGGAGTTCGTCGAGCGCCACCTCACCTCCACGCTGGGCATGATCCGCCTCATCACCGGCCCCGACTTCGCACTGGGGCGGGGGCGTCGCGGCACGGTCGCCCACCTGGCGGCGCTGGGCGAGCGGCACGGTTTCGCGGTCGAGACCGTGCCGCTGCTGCTCGAGCATCACGGGGCGGTCTCCTCGACCCGGGTGCGCGGCGCGCTGCGCGGCGGAGACGTGGGTTTCGCCGCCGAGCTGCTGGGCCGGCCGTATTCGATCGTCGGCCGGGTCGTCCACGGGTGGGGGATCGGAGCCAAGCTCGCCTATCCGACCGCGAACCTCGACCCGCTGGAGCCCAGGTTCCTGCCGGCCGATGGAGTCTACGCCGGTTGGGTCCATGTGCCCGGGGCCGCGATCGGTCCCGGTCCCGCGGGCGCCTGGCGCGGGGCGATCAGCCTCGGGCTCCGACCCACCTTCGACGGCCACGACCGGGCCCTCGAGGTGCACGTGCTGGACCTTGACAAGAACTTGCGGGACATGGACTTGCGGGTCGATTTCACGGCCTGGATCCGGGGCCAGGAGAAGTTCGAGGACGCGGCCTCCCTGGTCGAGGCGATGGGACGCGATGTGGCCCATTGTCGCGATCTGCTGCCCGGAGTCTGATCGCGGCACCGTTTTTGCTCGCCCCGGCCCGGTCGTGGCTGCTAGGGTGCCGTCGAATCCGCCCGTCCGGGCGGGTTCGTGTTTCAAGCTCGGGTTGACTGGAGAGGTTGCACTCCCTGTCCCGGGCCCCGTTCGCATCGGAGGGAGGTGAACGAACGCATGCCGCTCTCGAAAGAGACGAAGCAGGAAGTGATCGGAAAGTTCAAGCAGCACGAAGAAGACTCGGGTTCGCCCGAGGTCCAGATCGCCCTCCTCACGGAGAAGATCAAGTACCTCACCGAGCACTTCAAGATTCACAAGCGTGATCACGCGTCTCGCCGCGGGCTCCTGCGCATGGTCGGACAGCGCCGTCGCTTGCTCGACTATCTGAAGGCAACCAAGGTTGATCGTTATCGTGCGGTTTTGAAGGAACTCGGGCTGCGCCGTTAACGCTCCCCCGGGTTTCGACGACGTGCGGCCGGGATCCCTCCCGGCCGCAAGTCGTGTCGGCCGTCGCCTCCCCGGCGACATGAGGCAGGAAGGAAGAGAGAGAGAATGATCGAACGTACCGTATCCGTTGAGTTGGGCGGACGCACCCTCAGTCTGCAGAGCGGCAAGATCGCCCGCCAGGCGGGTGGCTCGGCCGTCATCCAGTACGGCGGCACCGTGGTTCTCGTGGCCGCCACCGCCGACAAGAGGCCCGTCCAGAAGGACTTCGTCCCCCTCACCGTCGACTACCGTGAGCGCCTGTACGCCGCCGGCAAGATTCCGGGCGGCTTCTTCAAGCGCGAAGGTCGACCGACCGAGAAGGAGACGCTGACTTCGCGCCTCATCGATCGCCCCATCCGCCCGCTGTTCCCGAAGGCCTTCCCGTTCGAGATGCAGGTGCTGGCCACCGTGCTCTCGTCGGACCAGGAGAACGACTCGGACATCCTCGCCATGAACTGCGCTTCCGCGGCTCTCATGGTGTCGGACATCCCGTTCCCCGAGGCCATCGGCTGCGTTCGCGTGGGCAAGATCGAGGGCGAATGGGTGGTCAACCCGACGTTCGCGCAGCTCGACGAGTCCACCATGGACGTCGTCGTCGCCGGCACGAAGTCGAGCATCCTGATGGTCGAGGGCGGCACCCGTGAAGTCAGCGAGGCCGACCTGGTCGAGGCGCTCAAGTTCGCGCACGCTCACATCCAGGTCTGTGTCGCACTGCAGGAAGACCTGGCACGCACGAACTCCAAGCCGAAGCGCCCGCTGGTCACGGTCGAGGACACCAGCGAGCTCATGTCCGGGCTCGAGTCGATCGTCACCGCGCCGCTGAAGAAGGCGATCCGCATCGCCAAGAAGGAAGAGCGCTACGACGAGATCAAGCGCATCGAGAGCGAGGCGGCGACGGCCCTGGCCGGGCGCTTCCCCGACTCCGAGGCGAAGATCGGCAAGCTGTTCCACGACATCGAGCGCCGCGAGAGCCGCGAGATGGTGTTGAGCGACGGCATCCGTTCGGATGGCCGCACGCCGGACCAGATCCGCCCGATCCGCTGCGAGGTCTCGGTGCTGCCGCGTACGCACGGTTCGGCGCTGTTCACCCGTGGCGAGACGCAGGCGCTGGCGGTGACCACGCTCGGCACGTCGAAGGACGAGCAGCGCATCGAGGAGCTCGAGGGCCAGTCGTGGAAGTCGTACATGCTGCACTACAACTTCCCGCCGTACTCGGTCGGTGAAGTGCGCCCGGTGCGCGGCGTCGGTCGCCGCGAAGTGGGTCACGGCGCCCTCGGCGAGCGCGGGATCGAGCCGGTCATCCCGGCCGACACCGTGTTCCCGTACACGATCCGCATCGTCTCCGACATCCTCGAGTCGAACGGCTCGTCGTCGATGGCGACGGTGTGCGCAGGTTCGCTGTCGCTCATGGACGCCGGTGTCCCGATCAAGGCACCTGTTGCCGGGATCGCGATGGGCCTGATGAAGGAAGGCGATCGCTTCGCGGTCCTCTCCGACATCCTGGGCTCCGAGGATCACCTCGGCGACATGGACTTCAAGGTCACCGGCACGCGGGAGGGCATCACCGCGTTCCAGATGGACATCAAGATCAGCGGCATCACCTTCGAGATCATGGAGCAGGCCCTGGCGCGCGCGCGCGACGGTCGCATGCACATCCTCGGCGTGATGGAGCAGTGCCTGGCCGAGCCGCGTGAGGAGACGTCGGCGTACGCGCCGCGCATCTCGATCATGCAGATCAATCCGGACAAGATCCGCGAGGTCATCGGCGCCGGCGGCAAGGTCATCAAGCGCATCACCGAGGAGACCGGTGCCCAGATCGACATCGAGGACAGCGGTGAGATCCGTATCGCCGC
>JANOEH010000027.1:0-15693 GCA_031413115.1 Candidatus Eiseniibacteriota bacterium
GATTCTGTTGGGGAATCGCGCGGGGGCCGACTCGCCACCGGAGCTTAGTCGGCTTCTTACGGAGCTCGATGCCCGCCGGACTACCAGTGGAAGCAACGCCTACACGCTCGACGGTGGTGTTGCGCTTGTACGGCTTGGGGCGGTCACCTCCGATGCTTCGAAGGATGAGTACACGTACGCATGTGACAGCCTGCGCTGGGTTCTCCCGACGGAGGCCCGAGTTCCGAAGGTCCTCACGTTCAGTCGGCACGTCTACTGCAATCCCTTCATCAGCCCGGGAGACTCACTCCTGATTCCGATCACGCGCGGGTCCGTGGTAAATGCCGCTCGCATGACCTACTGTCCGAGAGCTTTCGTCGTCAGGAACGAGTATGCCGTCGGGCTGGGCGTCCCGCTCGTCTCGCTCTGGCGTGCGCTGGAAACGAGCGGGAACAGGCGCGCGCTTCGACCCGTGCTCCGTGCGGCTGATCCCAGGGAGAACTGATCGGGTGCAGGAATTCCTCCAACAGCTCGTCAACGGCATCACGTGGGGGTCGGTGTACGCCCTGATCGCCCTAGGCTACACGATGGTCTACGGCATCCTGCGGCTGATCAACTTCGCCCATGGCGACGTGTTCATGCTGGGCGCGTTCTTTGCGTACTACGCGGCGACAAGACTTGATGTCGCGTTGAACCCGTCGCCCGGGAAAGCTGTTCTCGTTCTCCTGATCTCCATGGTGGGCGCCGGAATCGTCGGCTTTCTCGTCGAGCGCTTTGCGTACAGGCCGGTGCGCAACTCCTCGCGACTCACCGCGTTGATCACGGCCATTGGTGTGTCGCTGCTGCTCCAGAACGGCGGCATCCTCGTGTTCGGCTCGGCGCCCAAGCCGCTTCCGGCGATCATCCGCGTGCAGAACATCGACCTGGGCGGCGGCGTCACCGTGACGAACGCGCAGCTCATCATCATCGCGGTGTCGCTGATCCTGATGGCGGTGCTGCGCTGGTTCGTGCTGTTCACGCGCACCGGGAAGGCCATGCGCGCGGTGTCGTTCAATCGGGATGCGGCGATTCTCATGGGGATCCCAACGGACAAGATCATCTCGGTCACGTTCGTGCTCGGGGCCGCGCTGGCCGCGGCGGCCGGCGTGCTCGTGGGACTGCTCAATCCCACCATTTCACCGCTCATGGGCATCATGCCGGGGCTCAAGGCGTTCGTCGCCGCGGTGGTGGGCGGGATCGGCAACATCCCGGGCGCGGTGCTGGGTGGGCTCATCATGGGGCTCGCCGAGGTCATGGTCGTCGGCTACGTGTCCTCGACGTACCGGGATGCGATCGCGTTCGTGCTCCTGATCGCCATCCTGCTGTTCCGCCCGTCGGGTCTGCTCGGCAAGAACCAGGCGGAGAAGGTCTGACGTGATGCGCCGCGTGCTCACGATCGCCGGTACACTGCTTGCGCTCGTGTGTCTCGAGCTCCTACTGCCCCGTGTTCTTCCGAACACGTATTATCAGCGCATCCTCATGCTGTGCGGGATCAACGTGATCCTCGCCGTCTCACTCAACCTGGTGAACGGACTCACGGGCCAGTTCTCGATCGGGCACGCCGGGTTCATGGCGGTGGGGGGGTACTCGGCGGCGATCCTCAGCATGCGCGTGCTGCCGCCGCTCGCGGCCGCGCTCGCCGCGGCCGGACTGCCCGAGCCGATCGCCGAAGGGATCGTGCTCCTGCTTGCGCTTCTCGCCGGTGGCACGCTGGCCGCGGTCGCGGGCTGGGCGGTGGGCCTGCCGTCGCTGCGCCTGCGCGGCGACTACCTGGCGATCGTCACGCTCGGGTTCGGCGAGATCATCCGCGTGGTGATCACCAACATCGACGCGGTGGGCGGGGCGCGCGGACTGTCGGGCGTGCCGCGTTACACCACGTTCTTCTGGGTCATGCTGTGGGTCGTCATCGTCGTCACGCTGTCGTACAACCTGCTCAAGTCGTCGCACGGTCGCGCCATGCTCGCCGTGCGCGAGGACGAGGTCGCCGCCGAGGCCCTGGGCATCGACACGACGCGCACCAAGGTGATCGCGTTCGTCCTCTCGGCCTTTTTCGCCGGCGTCGCCGGCGGGCTCTTCGCCCACTTCGATGCCTATCTCAATCCCAGCTCGTTCACGTTCCTGCGCTCCATTGAAATTGTCACCATGGTCGTCCTGGGCGGGATGGGGTCGGTGTCGGGCGCGATTCTTGCCGCGATCTTCCTGACGGGGTTGCCGGAGCTGTTGCGTCCCGTCAAGGAGTACCGGTTGGTGATCTACGCCTTTCTTCTGATCGTGCTGATGATCACGCGGCCGCAAGGGATCCTGGGCACGCGCGAACTCACGATGCCGTGGGCGAAGAAGCCGAAGCCCGCGCCCACTCCGGGGGCCTCGCGATGACCCGTATCGAGGGTTCCGTGCGCGGTGACTCGGGGCGCGACTCGCCCAGGCTCACGCTCGAGCACGTCTCGATCGTCTTCGGCGGCCTGACCGCGGTGAGCGACCTGGTGCTCGACGTCGGCCCGGGCGAACTGGTGGGCCTGATCGGGCCCAATGGCGCCGGGAAGACGACCGTGTTCAACCTGATCACCGGCGTGTACTCGCCCACCTCGGGCACGATCCGCTTCGGCGACAAGGTGCTGAACGGGCTCAAGCCGCACCGCATCTGCCACGCAGGGATCGCGCGCACGTTCCAGAACACGCGACTGTTCGCCGGGCTCACCTGCCTCGACAACGTGCGGATCGCCGCACACCAGCACGCCACCGGCTCGCTTGCCGATGCGATCTTCGCCACCGGCAGGGGCGCGGCCGACGAGCACGCGATCGAGGAGAAGGCGCGCCGCCTGCTCGCCACCCTGGACCTGTCGGATGTCGCCGAGACGCGTGCCGCGGACCTGCCGTACGGTCGTCAACGAAGACTCGAAATCGCCCGCGCGCTGGCCGCCGACCCGAAGTTGCTGCTGCTCGACGAGCCCGCGGCCGGCATGAACCCGCAGGAGACCGAGGCGCTCATGCACCTGATCGAGCGCGTGCGCCGCGACTTCGGTCTGTCGGTGCTTTTGATCGAGCACGACATGAAGGTCGTGATGGCCATCTGCGAGCGCATTGCCGTGCTCGACTACGGCGTGAAGATCTGCGAGGGCTCGCCCGAGGCCGTGCGCAAGGACCCGGCGACGATCCGCGCCTACCTGGGCGAGGAGGTGGCATGAGCGCCGCCTTGCTCACGATCCGCGGGCTCGACGTCTACTACGGCGCGGTCCACGCGCTCAAGGGCATCGACCTCGAGGTGCGCGCGGGCGAGATCGTCACGCTGATCGGCGCCAACGGCGCGGGCAAGTCGACGCTCCTGCGTACGATCTCGGGCCTGGTGCGGCCGCGCGCGGGCACGATGATGTTCGACGGGCGCGATCTCTCGCGCATCCCGCCGCACGACGTCGTCGTCGCCGGCATCTCGCACTCGCCCGAGGGGCGCGCGGTCTTCGCCAACCTCACGGTCGAGGACAACCTCACACTGGGCGCCTACCGGCGTCGCGACCCGCAGGTCGCCTCCGACATGGAGCGAATGGTCACGCTGTTCCCGCGCCTCGGCGAGCGCAAGAAGCAGGCCGCCGGGACGATGTCGGGCGGGGAGCAGCAGATGCTCGCCATCGCCCGCGCGCTCATGTCGCGGCCGCGGCTGTTGCTACTCGACGAGCCGTCGCTCGGGCTGGCACCCTTGCTGGTCGCGGACATCTTTCGGACCATCGTCGAGATCAACCGCGAGGGGACGACGATCCTGCTCGTCGAGCAGAACGCGAACCAGGCTCTGCGCGTGGCGCACCGCGGGTACGTGCTCGAGACGGGGAAGGTGGCGCTGGCGGATGACGCGGCGAACCTGCTGGCCAATCCGGCGGTGAAGGAGGCCTACCTGGGGGGGTAGGTCGGTGCGCGGGTCGAGATCCGCACGCCATGTGCAGTTTCACTTGCGCCGGGGCAAGTTTGACATAATGTATCCATGGTATCTAAAATGTTGTGGAATAATCGTTTGGCAATTCTGTTGCGCGACGTTCCAGTTTGAGCGCGCGAAGCTGGGCCGCGTCACGGCCGCTTCGCGCCCGTGAGTTCCATCCGCACGCACCGGACCGGCCAGCCCGCGTTCTCCCCGTCGAACTCCTTGGTCACCTCGAAACCCTCGCTCGCGTACAACGCGATCGCCGGCGCATTGCCCGCCGGCGTGATCGTCCACGCGTCGCCGGCGTTGATGCCGTCGCCGACCGCCGCGAGGGCATGCCGCAGCAGCGCCCGGCCCACCCCACGGCGATGATGCTTCGGGTGCACGTAGAGCCACGTGACGCAGCCGCCGTCGATGCCGACGAAGCCGAGCATGCGGCCGGTCGTCTCGTCCTCGGCGACGAACTTCTCCGACGCATGGAAGCCGGCGAGCTCGACGTCGTCCTTGGCCAGCGGGACGAACGCGCGCGGATCGCAGGAACCGGCGAGCTCGAGCGGACGGGCGCGGTCATGCACGCCGCAGGCGCGCGAGAAGTCGAGCCCGGGGTCGTAGGGGCGGATCTCGTAACGCAGCTCCCGCTCGCTCACTGCGTGTTCGCCCGCATCGCCAGCCCGTCGAAGAACATCTGCACCGCGAGGATGACGAGCACCATGCCCATCAGCCGCTCGAGCGCCACGAGGCCGCGCCGCCGCAGCACGCGGTAGAACAGGTTCGACGACAGGAGGATGGCCGCGCTGGCCGCCCAGGCCAGGGTGAGCGCGCCGATCCAGGCCGGCGTGCGTTCGGGGGCGGTGGAGACGAGGAACAGGATCGCCGACAGCGCCGACGGCCCGGCGAGGAGCGGAATCGCCAGCGGTACGATGAACGGTTCGCCCTCGACGGTCTCGCCCATCACCCCGCCCTCGGACGGAAAGATCATGCGCAGCGCGATCAGGAACAGCACGATGCCGCCGGCGATCGAGATCGATTCCTGGTCGAGCTTGAGCGAGCGCATGAGCGGGGGGCCGATCAGCAGGCAGGCCATGAGCACGGCATAGGCGATGAGCAACTCGCGCACGAGCACGCGGCGGCGACGCTCCGGGGGGACTTCGCGGAGAGCCGACAAGAATAGTGGGATATTCCCCAGCGGGTCCATGACCAGGAACAGCGTGAACGCGACCGAGATCAGTTCCATGCCCGGACATTAGGGCGAGCGCACCCACCGGTCAACGCGCCGCGCTTGACCCATGTCGCTCCGCCATGTACTAGTCCGCATGGAATCTGGTGCCCGGTCTGTCCCTACCTCGTACCCCTGTGAGGAGTCCCGAAATGAAGAAGCTTGCCCACGGCTGCGCCCTTGCCCTCCTGTGTCTTGCCTTGCCGACCGCCGCCGCGGCCGCCGGGGCGTGGGAGATCTCGCCCTTCGCCCGCTACGTGACGAACGCCGAGTTCGATTTCGTCTCGGCCACGTTCCCGGGTACGACCGTCCTCGCCGACGACGGTTTCGCCTTCGGCGCGGGTATAGGATACGTGCCGAACTCGCAGTTCGAATTCGAGGGCGAGTACGCCTACCAGGGCACGGACCTCATCCTGCAGCAGTCGCTCACGCCCGACTATGATCTCGGCGGACTGACGATCCACAAGATCCGCGGCAACTTCCTGTTTTCGCCGCCTTCCCAGGGTGCGCCCGCGTCGCCGTACTTCCTGCTCGGCCTCGGTGCGGCGATCTTCGAAGCCGACCTCCCCGGCGGGAGTGGCAGCCGGACGCAGTTTTCTTGGCAGCTCGGCGCCGGCGTCAAGAAGATGATGTCGGACACGATGGGCCTCAGGCTCCAGGCGGCGTACGCGCCGTCGTACCTGACCGAGAGCAACGACGGCTACTGGTGCGATCCTTACTACGGCTGCTACACGTACCCGGATCCGCAGTACCTCGACCAGTGGGAGTTCTCGCTCGGCCTGGTCAAGCGCTTCGGAAACGTCTACCGCTAGCGCAGCCGACCGCCAGACAACGGACGACGGCGCGGTTCCCCTCCGGGAGCCGCGCCGTTTCGCATTCCAGCCCGTGGCGTCCCCGCTTCAATCGTGGGAATGCCCCGGTTTCCTTCGCGTGAATCGCAGACCGGACCAGGTCGCGTCGATGGCGCACACCTTCGAATCCACCAGCCCCGCGGCCAGCGCCAGCCGCCGCACCGGCTCGTCCCCGAGGTCGGTGAGCACGCCCGAGGCCTTCTTCGGCCAGCAGATCCACAGCGCGTGCCAGTCGTCGCGGCGGGCCCAGGCGTGGAGGCCCTTCGCGTACTCGCCTCGCGACAGGACGAACCACAACGCCACGTCGCTCGCTCCGCGTGTGGAGCGGCGCACGCGCGCACCCTCGGGCAGAGTGCCGAGCGTCCGCTCGAAGTCCTCGGGCGCATCGACGAGGGCGACAGTAGAGTCAGGCTTGATCCCGAGCTTCTTGGGCAGGGGTGTGCCCGAATAACCGGCAGGCGCAGGCTTCGCCAGGACCTTCCGCGGGGCCTTTCGTTTCGGCGCCTTCGGCGCCGAGGCATCAGTCATGGCGCGCATTCTAGGCTGCCCGGCGTGCGCGCGGTCGGCTATTCTGCGGGCATGAGCGACGCGCGCCTTCGCGCCCTTCCTGCCGTCGAACCGCTGGTCGAACGGGCCCTTGCCATCCTCGCGGCGGGCCTGCCCGCCGCGGACGCTCCACCCCGGACGCTTGTCGTCGAGGCCGCTCGCGCGGTGCTCTCTGCCGAGCGTGCCACGCTGACCGCCGACACCGGCGCGACGCCCGAGGAGGATTCGGACCGCCTCGAGCGCGTCGTCGACAGGGCCCGGAGCCTCGCCCGCCCGCGCCAGGAGCGGGTGATCAACGCCACCGGCGTCGTCCTCCACACCAACCTCGGGCGCGCGCCGCTGTCCGCAGCGGCCCGCCGCGCGCTGGCCGAGGCCGCCGAGGGCTACCTCACGCTGGAGTACGACGTTCCCGAGGGGAAGCGCGCGCAGCGCGCCGTGGGCGTCGCCGAGTGGCTGGTGCGCCTGACCGGGGCCGAGGCCGCGCTGGTGGTCAACAACGGCGCGGCGGCGCTCCTGCTGGCTGTGTGGTCGCTGGCGCAGGGGAAGGAAGTCATCGTCTCGCGCGGCGAACTGATCGAGATCGGGGGCTCCTTCCGCCTGCCCGAGATCCTCGCCCGCGCCGGGGCGAAACTGGTCGAAGTGGGGACCACGAACCGCACGCGGATCGATGATTACAGGCGAGCGATCACGCCCCAGACCGCACTGCTGCTGCGCGTGCACCCGAGCAACTTTCGGGTGGTCGGGTTCGAGGAGCGGCCCACTCGGGAGGAGCTGGCGGCTCTGGCGCGCGAGGCGAAGCTGCCGCTGGTCGAAGACGTCGGCTCGGGTGCGCTCTTGCCGACCGAAGATTTCGGCATCGAACACGAGCCCACTGTCGCCGAGAGTTTGACCGGCGGCGCGGACATTGTTACGTTCAGCGGCGACAAATTGCTGGGGGGACCTCAGGCCGGCCTGATCGTCGGCCGGCGCGAGTGGATCGCTCGATTGGAGCGCGATCCGCTGGCGCGGGCCCTCCGGGTGGACAAGCTGACGATCGCCGCCCTCGAAGCCACGCTGGCGGCGTACGCGGATCCGGCGATCGCGCGGCGCGACATTCCCGCGCTCGCCCAGCTCGCGGCCCCGGCCGGGGCGCTCGCCGACATCGCGGCGGGACTGGCCCGGGCCATTCGCGCGGCGCTGGACGAGGCGGCGACGGGGGCGAGCGGAGCGATCCGCGGCCTCGACGTCGCAGTCGTGCCCGCGACGAGTGAAGTCGGCGGCGGTGCGCTCCCCGGGGCTGCGCTGCCCACTTCGGTTGTGGCGCTCACGTGGACCGGTCGCACCGCCTCGGCGCTCGAGCGGCGCTTGCGGCTCGGCCGTCCACCGTTGATCGCCCGCATTCGCGAGGATCGCGTCCTCCTGGACGCACGCACACTCATGTTCGAGGACCCGGCGGAGGTCGCGCGTCTCGTGCGCGCCGCCGTCACCGGGGCCTGAGGAATCGTTCCGGGGCCACCCTCCCCGCGGAAGGAGCCGACCCTTGTTCCTGACCAAGCTCGAGTTGCGCGGATTCAAGTCGTTCGTCGACGAGACGAGCGTGTCGTTCGGCAACGGCATCACCGCCGTCGTCGGCCCGAATGGCTGCGGCAAGACCAACATCTCCGACGCGATCCGCTGGGTCATGGGTGAGCAGTCCGCGAAGCAGCTGCGTGGCGAAGCCATGGACGACGTCATCTTCAACGGCTCGGCCCGGCGCAAGCCGATCGGCATGGCCGAGGTGACGCTCACCATGCTCAACGACAAGGGCGTGCTGCCGACGGCGTTCACCGAGGTCGAGATCGGCCGCCGCGTCTACCGCTCGGGCGCCTCGGAGTACGTGCTCAACAAGAGCGTCGTCCGCCTCAAGGACATCAAGGACCTGTTCTTCGACACCGGCATGGGCAGCCATGCGTACTCGGTGATCGAGCGCTCGATGGTCGACAACCTGCTGTCGGACAACACGGGCCACCGCCGCTTCCTGTTCGAGGAGGCCTCGGGCATCACCAAGTACAAGCAGCGGAAGAAAGAGGCGCTCAACAAGCTCGAGGCGACGCAGGTCGACCTGGTGCGCGTCAGCGACTTGCTGGTCGAGATCGAGAAGGAGATCGGATCGCTCGCCCGCCAGGTCGCCAAGGCGCGCCGGCACGAGCGCTACCGCGGCGAGATCCAGGATCTCGACCTGCGTCTCTCGGCGCTCAAACACCATGACCTGATCGCGCGCGAGAAGGAGCTGGCCGAGGAGCACCAGGCCGAGTCGGTGCGCCGCGAGGGCGCGCAGACCGAGCTCGACACGCGCGAGGCCGCGCTGCAGACCGTGAAGATCGAGCAGATCGAGGAGGAGCGTACCCTCGCCGCCGCGCAGCAGGCGCTGGCCGAGCGCGAGTCCGAGCGCGCCGCCGCGCAGCACGAGGCCCTGGTCCTGGCCGAGCGCGAGGACGGGCTGGCCCGCCGCATCGCCGAGCTCGACGAGGAGATCGGCCGTGCCAACGAGCGCCTGTCCGAGCTGGCCGCGCGCGAGGCCGACGTCAAGGCGCAGGTCGAGGCCCTCGAGGCCGACGAGGTGACGCGCCGCGAGGCGCTGGCCGCGCGCGAGAGCGACCTGACCGCGATCGAGGCCGAGCTCAAGGACACGCGCGCCGAGGTTACCGGCGTCAAGCAGCTCGCGCTCAACCTGTTCCAGGCCGAGTCGAAGGAGCGCGCCGAGTGCGAGCGCGCCCGCGAGCGGCTGACCAACCTGGCCGAGCGGCGCGAGGCGGTCGAGATTGCTCTCAAGGCGCTCGTCGCGCGCCTCGAGTCGACCGGCGCCGAGCTCGCCGCCGCCGGGGAGACCGCGGCCCGCGCGCACGCCGCCCACACCGACGCCGAGGCGCGCACCGCCGCGTTGGCCGCCCGCGGGCAGGAGCTCGAGCTCGAGGGTGCCGCCCGCGTCGAGGCCGAGACCGACGTGCGCGCGCGTCACGCCGGCGTGTCGTCGCGGCTGGCCACGCTCGAGGAACTGAAGCGCGCCTACGAGGGCGTCGATGACGCCGTGAAGTCGTTCCTCTCCGCCCGCGGCGACGGCGCGCTCGGGCTGGTGGCCGATCTCCTGACCGTTCCGGCCGAGCGGCTGGACGCCGTCGAGGCCGGCCTGGGCCCCGCGCTTTCCGCGGTGGTCCTGCCCGGCGCGGGCGACCTGGCGCGCGCCCGGCACGAGCTGGCCGAGGCCGGCGGCGGGCGCGTCGGCTTCCTCGCACTCGAGCACGCCGAGGAGACCGCCGCCGCGTGGGCGCAGGCGCTCGCGGGTCGCGGTGACGAGGCGCGCAGCGCGTATCCCGAGGCGATCGAGTTGGCCGGCGTCGTCGGCGCGCGCGAGGGCGCAGGCGCACTCGTCCAGGCGCTGCTCGCCGGCGTCTTCGCGCTCGACGACGAGGAGCGGGCGGCCGAGGCCGCGCGTCGCTACCCCGAGTTCACCTGGGTGTCGACGCGCGGCACCGTGTTCGCCCGCGGTCTCGTGACCGCCGGTCGTGCGCAGGACGCCGATCGTGGCCTGTTGCGCCGGGAGCACGAGATCGCCGCCCTCGTCGCCGAGCGCGCGGTGCTCGATGCGTCCGTCGCCGCCGCCGTCGAGGCGCGCGTGCGCTGGGCGGGCGAGCGCGAGGGGTGGCAGGGCGAGACGCGCGAGCACGCCACGCTGATCGCGCGCTTGCGCGACGAGGCGCAGGCCGGTCGTGGCCGCGTCGAGGCGCTGACGCGCGAGGGCGCGCAAGCCGAGCGCGAGCGCGAAGCACGCCTCACCGAGAACGTCGCGGTGTCGCACGACGAGGCCCAGGTCACCGACCTGTTGGTCACCCTCGAGTCTGCGCTCGAGGCGGCGACCCACAGGAGCCGCGAGAAGAGCGGCGAGGCCGCATCGATCGAGAGCCGGCTTGCCGAGCTCGAGGCGCGGCGCGAGGCGCACGCGCGGGCGGCGGGTGAGGCGCGCACGGCGTGGATCGACGGCACGAGCCGGCTCGGTGCGCTGCGCCAGGACCTGGCGCGCTGCGAGGTGACCGCGCGCGAGACTGCCGAGACCAGGGGCGGCCGCGAGATCGAACTTGCCGCCGCGACCGAGCGACGCGGCGAGACGACCGAGGGCCGCGGGCGCGCCGAGGCGTCCCTGGCGGGACTGGTCGAGCGCGAGACCGCGGCGCGCACCACCGCCGAGACGGCGCGCAGCCGCACGCTGGGCAAGCGCGAGCTGGTGCAGGCCGAGGAGGGGGATCTGCGCGCGCTGCGGCACGAGGCGAACGCGCTCGCCGAGCTCGTGCACACGCTCGAGGTCAACCGCCTGAACGCCCGCTCCGAGCTCGACCGCACGCTCGAGCGCCTGCGCGTCGAGTACGACGTCGAGCTGACGGCCTTCGAACCCGCGCCGTGGGACGAGGTGGAGCGCGGCGGGCCGTTCGATCCCGCGACCGCCGAGGCGCGGCTCGAGGACGTGCGGACCAAGTTCCGTGCCCTGGGCCCGGTCAACCTGCTGGCGCTCGAGGAATACACGAAGAAGAAGGAGCGCTACGACTTTCTCAAGACCCATGTCGGCGACCTGGGCTCCGCCCGCGACCAGCTGCTCGAGGCGATCGAGAAGATCAACACGACCGCGAGGGAGTTGTTCCTCGAGACGTTCACCGCCGTGCAGACGCACTTCACCGACACCTTCCAGACGCTGTTCGTCGGCGGTTCGGCGGAGCTGCGCATGGTGGGCGACGATCCGCTCGAGTGCGAGATCGACATCTTCGCCCGCCCGCGGGGCAAGAACCCGCAGAACATCTCGCTGCTATCGTCGGGCGAGCGGGCGCTGACGGCGATCGCCCTGCTGTTCGCGATCTACCTGATCAAGCCCTCGCCGTTCTGCCTGCTCGACGAAGTGGACGCGCCGCTCGACGAGGCCAACGTCGATCGCTTCGTCGCGCTGCTCAAGCGCTTCAGCGAGAAGACGCAGTTCATCATGATCACCCACAACAAGAAGACGATGGAGGCCGCCGGCGCGCTGTACGGCGTCACCATGCAGGAGCCTGGCGTCTCCCGGCTCGTCTCGGTCCGCTTCGACACGCCCGAGTCGCGCCTGGTGGGCGAAGGTGCTGAGGCGGCGGGCGCCGCCGGCGAGACTGGCGTCACGGTGGGCGCCGAGGCCGATGCGCCCGTGGGCGCCGGCACCGGGGAATCCGCGTAACCGCGCCCCCGTGGGCCTCTGGGATCGCCTCACCTCCGGCCTCAAACGGACGCAGGAAGCGCTCACCGGGCACGTCCAGCGCGCCTTCGAGGGCGTGACCGGCGAGCGGCTCGACGACGCCACCGCCGATCGCCTCGAGGAGGCGTTGCTCGCCGCCGACCTCGGTCCCGCCGTCACCGACCAGCTGCTCACCGCGCTGAAGACCCGCCGCGGCCTCAGCGGTGTCGAGGCGTGGCGCGATGCGCTGGTCGAGGAGTTGATCTCCGTGCTGGCCGGTCGGGGTGCCTGCACGCTCGAGCCGCCGTCCGGCACGAAGCCGTGGGTCGTGCTCGTCATCGGCGTCAACGGGGTCGGGAAGACGACCATGATCGGCAAGCTCGCCGCGCGCGAGAGGGCGCTCGGACGCAGCGTACTCGTCGTCGCCGCCGACACGTTTCGCGCGGCGGCGGCCGATCAGCTCGCGGTGTGGGCCGAGCGCGCGGGCGCGTCGCTCGTGCGGCAGAAGGAGGGGGCCGACCCCGCGGCCGTCGCGTTCGACGGCGTGCAGGCGGCGGTGGCGCGGGGCATCGACACGGTGTTCGTGGACACGGCCGGACGCCTGCACACCAGGTCGAACCTCATGGACGAGCTGGCGAAGATCCGCCGCGTGATCGGCCGCGCTCTGCCGGGCGCGCCGCACGCCACGCTGCTCGCGCTCGATGCGACCCTGGGCCAGAACACGCTGGCCCAGGCGCGCGAGTTCGGCGCCGGGATCGGCGTCGACGCCCTGCTGCTCAACAAGCTCGATGGAACGGCGAAGGGCGGCGCCGTGGTGGCACTGGTGGCCGAGCTGGGATTGCCCGTGGCGCTCGTCGGCGTGGGCGAGGGGCTCGACGACTGGTCCGCCTTCGATCCCGAGGCGTTCGCGCGCGGCCTCTTGTCCTAGGCACCGTCTGCGAGCCTGTCCGAGTCACTACATTCCCCTCGCGCGATCATGAAGCGGGCCGAAGCCGAGAGGAAAGATGCGAGGGTCGCCCGGCCACGGGACAAGGCGCAGCGGGACTTTTCCGATCCGGAGTCGAAGATCAAGGAGACGGGCGACGGCTTCACCAAGGGCGTCAGCGCGGCATGTCCGTGGGAGCCTCGGTCCCCATGCCGGCCCCTTCGCGGCTGGGGCGCATGAAGCCGCCGTTCTTGCGCCAAGTCGTCAGCAGTTCGCTCGTCGCGCCCGTGCCCCAGTCGACGACCGTCACCGTGCGGAACCCGGTCGCGATCAGGATCTCCGGCGCCGAGGTCGATGGCTGGCCCACCGCGTACGAATGGATCAGGCTCTTGTTCACTTCCTCTTCCTTCACCGTGCTCGTCAGCGGGACCTTCCGCGTCACCCAGGTCCTGCGCACAACGTCGCTGATGCGATTGACCGTCGAGTCAGCCGTCTGTCGGGAGTTTTGTATCTTGCGGTGGAGTTGCACCAGACGCGCGTCCAGCAAGCCTTTCGCAGTGGGCACGGACTCGGCGTCAAGCGTGTCGCGCTTGCCGCGCAGGGGGGTCATGTCGGGATCCGGGTTCACCCCTGAGCGCCGCAGCTCGAGCATCTCGGGTATTCCCTGATCGTCCGAGCCGAACATCACCAATCGCACGTAGAGCTTGTAGCGCACGTCCCAGTCGGGGTCCTTGAACGCGTCATAGCTGACGAGCGTGAGGTCGTAGCTCGCCTTCTTCGAATCCCGCCCGTGCCAGGTTTCGAGCCAGAAGCACTTCTCGCCGCGATACGTGTCCTCGCCGACGATTCGCACTTCCTGGTAGGTCATGTCCTCGTAGCCCCGGTCGTTCGAGAGGTCGACCCGGTAGCGCACCCAGTCCCCGACCTTGAAGTTCTTCTTCGAGAAGTCGAGCGTGCCGACGGCGCTGACACGCGCCTGCGAGGCGGGGGCGACGAGGAAGAAGAGAGTGGCGACGAGCAGGAAGAAGGCAGGGCGGGGAAGCGCGACGGGGCGGTTGGACTTCATGGGACCGGAGTCCTCCTCGGTGGTCTGTTCGGCGGGCTGTCGGGAGGATACCACAGACCCCGGATTCGATCGCCGATCTGCTATCCTCGAGCCTGGCCCCGCCGTCCCGCCCCCGCGAGGCTCCACCGCGTGCCTGTTTCGTCCGCCTGCCTGATGACGCCCGCCCCGGCCACGCATGCATCCCTGCCGCTTCCCGCGGCCGCGCTTCCCGATGTCGACCTGCTGGCCCGCCTGCTGTGCGGCGGTCGTGCCACCGTTCGCGCGCGACGCGCCGCGACACGCCTGCTCGAGGCTCGCTCGCTCGAAGCGTGGACGCGCCTTACCGCCGAGGCCTGTGCCCTCGAGTCGCGCCGCATCCTCGGCGATGAGACGGCGGCGCGCGTCGTCCCCGTAGCCTGCGAGTTCGCGCGCCGTGCGCTGGGCCCGCCTCCCGGGGTCACGCTTTCCCGCCCCGAGGACGTCGTGCCGTGGCTCGCCGAGTGGCGGGCGGCCCGGCGCGAACACTTCGTCGGCTTCTACCTCAACGCCCGGCACCAGTTGCTGGCCCGGACGATGATCAGCCTCGGCAGCCTGTCGGCCTCGATCGTCCACCCGCGGGAGGTCTTCGTCCCGGCGGTCGCCGGCAGCGCGGCCGGGGTGATCGTGGCCCACAATCACCCCAGCGGGGATCCCGAGCCGAGCCCCGAGGACCTCGCCGTCACGCGCCGCCTGCGCGAGGCGGGAGAGCTGCTGGGCATCGAGCTGCTGGATCACCTTGTCGTCGCCGAGCGCGGCTACGTCTCGCTCAAGGCGCGGGGCGCGCTGTGAAGGGCGCAAGGTGAAATCAGCGCCGGGTGAAGGGTTGACGGCCGTGCGGCATGCGCCGATCATGCCTCGGGACCGGAGATCGCCAGATGAGCCTCGAGCCACGACCATGCCACCACTGCGGCACCAGCATCGGGGACAGTCCGTACCGGATTGTCCTGCAAGGCTGGGCCGAGGATCACCAACTACCCCTGTGCCGCTCGTGCCAGTCGCTGCGCCAGTCGGGGCAGCTGCCGGCGGACCTGCTGGTGCAGCAGTGGGCCTTCGCGCGGTCGGGGTCCGTGGCTGCCGGCGGCGAGGTCGAGGAGGTCCTCGTGCGGCTCGAGTGCCTTGATTGCGGCGAGGCGCTGGCGCTGGCGTTTGCGGATGCGGCGGCCGGCCCAGGCTCGGTCAACGCTCGGCGGCTGCCCGATGGGTCGCTCACGACCGAGTGTGCCAGGTGCCAGCGCACGAACCTGCTCGCCCGCCGCGGCCCGCAAATGGTCGCGGTACGGTTGTGGTAGGCGGGCGCGCCCGCGGCTAGTTCAACTCTGCAGGACCGGCCTTGAGGCGCGGCAGGCCACGCCCCTCGAGCGTCGCGTCCAGTTCCGCCCGCAGCCACGCTTGCGCCATCTCGGCACGCGGGAGCGGGCCGCTCGCCTCCAGCGCACGCAGCTTGTGAATCATCGGCACCGCCAGGTTCTGGCACACCGTATGGATGACCGTCTCCCGCGCCGCGCTCTCGTCGTCGCCGAAGGTGGCCAGCAGGGTCGTGCCGCCGCGGCCCGCCAGGTGTGCCACGTACTCGTAGGTGAGGAACAGGCGGCGCACGCGGTCGTCGATGTCGGGGCGATCGTCGGGCAGCGGCAGATCGGGCAGGGTGCGCGCCTGCGCCGAGCGGTACGGCCGGTCGGTGAACTCCTCGTCGAGCGAGACGCGCTCGCGCCCGTGCAGCAGGATGTCGATCCGCCCGTCCGGTCGGTCGATGACGTGCACCATGCGCCCCACGGTCGCGACCGGATGGAACGCCGGCGCCCCGGCCGGATCGCGCTCCCAGCCCGGGAGCAGCGTCGCGACGACGAGCCGCCCGTCGCCGGCGCGGGCGTCGCGCACCATGGACAGGTAGCGCGGCTCGAAGATGTGCAGCGGCAGGAGCGCGTCGGGAAAGAACACGAGGT
>JANOEH010000028.1:0-21609 GCA_031413115.1 Candidatus Eiseniibacteriota bacterium
CTTGAGCGCGGTCGGGTGGAAGGAGTCGGTGACGCCTTCCTCGAACCAGCACAAGCCGCCGGCCGACACGCCGGCCATGACCGTGCCCTGCTCCCAGGCGCGGCGCAGCAGTGCATCGACGCCGTGCACCCCCCAGATCGCCGCCAGATTCGCGGTGTTGCCACCGGTGACGAAGATCAGGTCCTGGGCGAGCACGAGCGGGGCCAGGTCCTCGTGCTCGCGGTTGAACAGGCGCAGCACCGACGGCACGCAGCGACGCTCGAGGAACGAGCGGTGGAACGCCTCGATCACCGGCTCAGCGTCACCGCCCGCGGTCGGCACGAGCAGGACGCGCGGGCGCTCCCGCCCGGTGCGCGCCAGCAGGAAGTCGTCGAGCGCGTTGCCGGGATCGGTGCGGAAGCTGCCGCCGCCGATCGCCACGATGGTGCGTAGGTTGGTCATCGCGTCTCCCCTGCATGGAACGAAAGCACGTGAGCGGCCGCGGCGCGCCCGGAGCGGACCGCGGCTTCGATCGTGGCGGGCAACTCGCTCACGGTCCAGTCGCCCGCGACGGCCAGGCCCGGCCGCGCCGTCGCCACGGGGGGCCGGGCGCCGACCGAGACGGCATCATACGACGGCGTGGCCCGCGGTTCCTTCACCACGCGCGCATCGAGCGGCGTTGCCGTCGTGAGGTCGTAGGCGGACAGTGCGGCGCGCGCGGCCTCGACCACGCGCGCGACCGGCTGGGCGGCGAGCGCGCGGGCGGCGCTGGCGACCAGCGTGACCGCGTGGCGACCGTCGCGAGCGCCCACGAGCGTGCCGCGGTCGAACGCCCAGTGGAACCCGGGTCCGCCGCCGGCGGGAGGGGCCACGAGCCCGACGACCGGGGTGGCGAGCACGGGCCGGTCGTACCACAGTGTCACGGTCACGATCGGCGACGATGGTACCGCGGACGCGGCGTCGAGGGCGCGCGCGACGTCGGGCCACGCGGTGGCAACGAGCGCGCGGGCCTCGGCGGCAGGGACCGCGAGGACGAGGCGCGGTGCGTCGAACGTGCGACCGTCCTCGAGGGTCACGCGCTGTGCGGCCGGGTCCGCGGCCGGGCCGACCGTCGCGACCGGGTGTCCCGTGAGCGCGAGGCCACCGCCCCCGGCAAGCACGTTGCCCACGGGATCGACGAGTTCGCCCAGGCCGGCGCGGGCCAGCCCGAGCGAGGCGTCTCGCGCGGTCCCGCGGAATGCTCCGACCATCGTCGCGTGGAGCAGGGCGGCGGGTGCGCGATCGGACGTCTCGTTGATCGCGGCCTCGGTGAGCGGGTGCCAGAAGAAACGCCGCACCGTCGGTCCTGCGGCGTCGCCGAGGGTGTCGAGCCAGGCATCGACCGTCGCATGCGGCGGCGGGGGCGCCGCGCTGACGAGCGCGCGGGCCAGCCCGATGCGCTCGCGCAGCGGAATGCGCGTCCAGCGTGCGAGGCCGAGCGCAAGTCCGGCCCGGCCCAATGCGGACGGTGCGGTGAGCCGGCTCACACGCCCCCCGATTTCGCGGTATTGGAGATCGAGCCCATCCTGGAATGCGACCAGCGGTGCGGTGCCGAGGCGCGCGAGCAGGGTGCGCGTCATCGCATAGCAACCGAAGAACACGTGCTGTCCGTTGTCGACCGGATCGCTCAGGCGCGGGTCGGGCCACGACGTGGCGCGTCCGCCCCACGTGCGCCGGGCCTCGAGCAGCGTGACGCGCGCGCCGGCGTCGCTGAGTGCAATCGCCGCGGCCACGCCTGCCCAGCCCCCGCCGACGACGATCGCATCGTTCACGAGCGGCCGCCCAGCACGCCGAGCCCGCGCAGCGCCGACTCGAGGCGCGGCAGGCGGACGCGTGTCGTCCACGCCCGTGCCGGATCGTCTTCGAGTCGCGCCAGTACCGCTTCGTAGACGCGGCCCATGCCGAGCGCCGGCGCGAGCGCGCGCTCGGCGCCCGGTGGCACGGCGGATCGTGCGGCGGCGAACGCAGCGCGGGCGCGGTCGGCGAGCGTGCGCGCGACGCGGCGAAATGCCGGCGGCATGTGCGTGGCAGCCAGGTCGTCCAGACCAAGTCCGCTGGGGCCGAGGTCGTCGGCAGGCACGTAGAGGCGGCCGACGCGCGCATCGGCGGCGACGTCGCGCAGCACGTTCGTACGCTGGAGCGCGACGCCGAGCGCAAGGGCGAACGCGCGCGCATCCTCGCGGGCGAAGACCGGAAGCGCGGCGAGCCCCGGGCCGCCGCCCACCTGGCGACAGTAGTGCTCGAGCTCGGCGTCGTTGGCGATGGGCCGGGCGGCGGCGTCCGCGGCGAGCCCGTCGACGAGCTCCGTGAGCCCCTCATGCAGCAGGCCGTCGAGCGGCGCGCCGAGCGTGGCCCAGGCGCGGGCGACGCGGCGGGCCGCGAGCGTGCGCGGCGCGCCGGCCGCGAGGGCGTCGACCTCGGTGCGGGCGGCGCCGACCGCGGCGCACGCGATCGCGGCGTCAGGCGCCTCGTCGACATCGTCGTCGAAGGCGCGGCACAGCGCATGCAGCGCGGCGAGCGCCTCGCGTCGCGGCGCCGGCAAGAGCAGGAACGCCGGGGCGAACGACGAGCCCGCGGGCCCGCCGGTTGCGCGTGCCCGCACCGCGCGGAGGGCGATGCGCGCGCGATCACCGCCGCCCAGGGAAGGGCGCGTGTGGAACGCGCGGGGGCCGAGCGCGCGACTGCGCTCGAGAATCGCGCGGCCTCCGGCGTGCACCGCGGCGAGCCACGGGCCGATTGCGCGAGGCGCGCTCATCACCAGTGGTGCGGCATCGTCGAACAGTCGCGCCGTGCGGGCGATCGCATAGGCAAGCGCGCGCTCGTCGCCCCAGCGGCCACGCTCCTCGCGCGGCAGGTAGCAACGCCCCCGCGGCTCGTCGCGGGAGAGATCCTGCCAGTGATTGGCGAGCTGGAGCGCAGTGCACAGGCGATCGGAGCGTTCGGCGTTCTCGGGGTCGGTGTCGCCGGCCGCGGCAAGCACGAGGCGCCCGACCGGCTCGGCCGAGTCTCGACAGTACGAAAGCAGGTCGTCCCACGTGTCGTATGCGGGCTGGACCAGGTCCCGCTCGAACGCGTCGAGGAGGCGCGCGAAGAGGCTCGTGTCGAGGCCGAGCGCAGCGCGTGTCGCGGCGAGCGCGGCGAACACGGCATCGTCGCCATGCCAGCGGCCGCCGGGTCCGAACGGCGGGAGAGGCGCGGGCGCCTCGAGCCGGGTGCGCAGGGCGGTGAGAGCGGCGCGGCGTGCGGTGAGCGGGCCGCCGCCGGGCTCGTCGGCGATGTCGTCCGCACGGCGTGCGAACGCGTAGAACGCAGCCAGGTGCGGGCGCAGCGTGCGGGGGAGCAAGAGCGTGGCGACGGGAAAGTTCTCGGCGTGCGCGGCTGCACTGCGACGGCAGGCCTCGTAGGCCGCGGCGAGCGCGGCGGGCGGCGCGGGGGACGGGACGACGGCAACGGGCGGCACGACCGCAGGGTAGCCGACGGCCCGGGTCCCCGCAGCGGAAAAGGAGCCGCCTCCGCCGGGAAGCCGTGCTAGCGTCGTGGCCCATGAGCACCCCCCGGGCCGTCCGCTTCCTTGCCATCGTCCTCGCACTCGCCGGCGCACTCGCCGCGCGGCCGATCCCATCGTTCGCGGCCGATCCCGCGGCGGGCACACTGCGCGAGGAGGGGACGCGCGCGCGCCTGCCCAGGCCGCCGGCGCCGATCGTCGCCGCCGTGCCCGCAGGTGCCGACGTCGAGCGCTACCTCAACATCCGCTCGGCGGGGATGCCCGACTGGTCCGCCTCGGGGCGTCGCCTCGCGTTCCGGACGGCGATCACCGGGCAGAACCAGGTGTGGATGGTGGATCGCGCCGGTGCGTGGCCGACCCAGGTCACCTTCGGGACCGAACCGGTCGGCACCTTCGCGTGGTCCCCGGTGGACGACGATCGCCTGATCTTCAGCCGTGACGTCGGTGGCAACGAGCGTCGCCAGCTCTACCTCGCCGACGTGGTGACGGGGGCGGTACGCCGCCTCACCACGCGCGACGACGTGATCTACAACTGGGGCGGGTGGTCGCGTGACGGCCGGCGTATCGCCTACACGGCGAACGAGCGCAACCAGGCGTTCTTCGACGTCTACGTGCTGGACGTCGAGAGCGGCGTGGTGCGACGCATCCTCCAACGCGACGCCGCGATATACGGTTCGGGATTCACGCCCGACGGCGCGCGCTTCCTCGCCGCCGAGATCCGCTCGAGCGAGGACATGGACCTGTGGCTGCTCGACGTGGACGGCCCCGGCGCGCCACGGCGGCTTACGTCCGAAGACAACGCCGCGGCCTATGCGGATGCCGTGTGGATGCCGGACGGGAAGAGCCTCCTGCTGATGAGCAACCGCGATCGCGAGTTTGCCGGCCGGGCGCGCCTCGATGCGGCGACCGGCGCGCTCGCCTACGCCGACTCGCTGGCGTGGGACCTCGAGGAACTTGCGCTGTCCGACGACGGCCGCATGCTCGCGACGGTGGTCAACGAGGATGGGCGCGGGCGGCTCGTCGTCCGCGACCTGCGCCTGCGCAGTGCCGACCAGTCGATCCGCCTGCCCGAGCTCCCCGACGGCACCGTGAGCGATCCCGAGTGGTCGCACGACGGCGCGCGACTGGCGTTCGCCTTGAGCGGGCCGCAGCATCCGTCGGACGTATGGGTCTTCGATCGCACCGCGAACACGGTCACGCGCTGGACCGATTCGTGGACGGCGGGGATCCCACGCGCAACGTTCGCCGCCAGCCGGCTCGTCCACTTCGACTCGTTCGACGGGACGCGCATCGCCGGCTTCCTCTACCTGCCGCCCGGCGCTGCAGGCCGCCCCGTGCCGATCGTGTTCAGCGTTCACGGCGGGCCCGCGGAGCAGGCGAAGGCGGTGTTCTCGCCGCTCATCCAGTATTTCGTGCAGCGCGGCCTGGGCGTCTACCAGCCGAACGTGCGCGGCTCGACCGGCTACGGTCGCTCGTTCGCGCGCCTCGACGATGTCGGGAAGCGCCTCGATTCGGTGAAGGACCTGACCGCGGCAGCGCAGTGGCTGGTCGGCCAGGGAATCGCCCAACCCGGCCGCATCGCGGTCAGCGGGGGATCGTATGGTGGTTACATGACGCTCGCCGCGCTCGCCTTCGATCCGGGGACGTGGGCGTGCGGAGTCGACATCGTCGGCATCTCGGACCTGCGCACGTTCATCGCCAACACCGGCGCCTGGCGGCGCAACCTGCGCGCCGCCGAGTACGGCGATCCCGACAAGGACGGCGCAGCGATGGATGCCGCCTCCCCGATCCACCGCGTCGCCGAGATCACCGCGCCGCTCATGGTGATCCAGGGCGCGAACGATCCGCGGGTGCCGCAGTCCGAGGCCGACCAGATGGTCGCCGCGCTGCGCGCCCGGGGCGTGACCGTCGACTACCTGCTCTATCCCGATGAGGGGCACGGCCTGGCCAAGCTCCCCAATCGCATCACCGCCTATACGAAGATGGCCGACTTCTTCGTCACCCACCTCAAGCCCGCGGTGTCGGCCACGCCCTGACGCCGCCGCCGGCGGCGACATCGGGCAAAGTGCCTCGTCCAGGGCCCCCTTCGGGGCCGAAGCGGGCTTGGTCCGGCGGGTCGCCCGCGTTACAATTGCGGACGTCGTTCTCCCTGCGGAGGTCGCTCGTCCATGAAGTCATTCATCCGGATCCTCCCGCTCCACCTCCTGCTTGCCAGCGCCCTCGTTCCCGCTGCCGGTGCGCAGTGCACCTATCCGCTGATCACCAACGGCTCGACGGTGACCGCCGGGGGCGAGGTGGCCTCCGTGCGTTTCGCGCCGCCGATCGGGTCGTTCGTCGCGCTCGGCCTGCGCTCCGACGCCGGCAGTCAGCACGCGCTGACCGTGTACACCGCGACCGGTACTCCGCCTGCCTGTGGCAGCGGATCGCTCGGCAGCTCGGACACGCCGACGGGCGTCGAGGTCGTGATCGGCGATTACCGCCCGGGACACAACCTGAACGGGCCGCGCTATGCGACGGGAACGCGCGGCAGCGGCGCCGGCGGCATGACGTTTGAATACGAGAACACGTCGCGCATCCTGGTCGCCGGCACGCCGCCCGAATCGTCCCTCGTGGCGCCTCCGGTACTCGACGTGTACCAGACCTTTCTCGAGGCAGGCAGTTCGTACACGATCAACCTGGCGAGTGCGGGGCCCGGCCTCAAGGTGCTGGTGTTTCGCAATCCGGATGCGATCTCGTTCTGGGCCGGTCGCGGGGCGCCGGAGATGCTCGCCAGCGCGAGCGGCCCCACGCTGTTCACTGCACCTGTATCGGATGACTACGCCATGGTCGTGGTCAATGAGGACGGCGCTGCCGGGACCTACACGCTCTGGGTCGAGCTGTGCCAGGAGCCCGATACGCTGCTGTCAACCTTTGTGCGCGCGGTGACGTATCCGTACCGTGACAAGCTCGCCATCGAAGATCTCTACTGGCAAGGCGTCGGCGTGCGGCCCCAAGCGGGCTCGGATTGGAACATCGCGCTCTACGACACGGCACGCGGCGCCCCGGAACCCATCTGCTTCGAGGGTCTGGTGACTTCGTCATCGCGCACGAGCGGCGTGGACTTCGTCGTCGGTGATCTGTCGAGCGGACCGATCAAGCCGTTCTACGTGCGCGAACTGCGCGCCGGGGGAGACGGTGGCGGCATGGTCGAGTGGGATGCCGGCCCCGACGAGATTGCGGTCGGCGATACGTTGAACCCGATCGTCGCGGCGACGGGCCCGGACGACGTGCTCACCGTCTGGGACGCCTACCTCACGACGGGCACGACGTATACCGTCCTGTTCTCGCCGTTCGGCGCCGCCGATCTGCGCTGGTTCCTGTTCGCCAACCCTGCGCAGGGCCCCGGGGGCGAGCGCTGGTTTGCGCGGGACGAGGCGATCCTGAACGCAACCGGGAATGCGCTGGTCACGCCGACGACGACGGGCTGGCACGGACTGGTCGTGGTCAACGAGAACGGCGCGGCCGGTTCGTACTCGCTCGCGATCGCCGGGCTGCCCTTCGTCGATGTCCCGGGCGGGGGTGTGCTGCGCAACGCGCTGGGGGCGATCCAGCCCAACCCGATGCGCACGCGCGCGACGATCGGCTTCACGCTTGCCCGCACCGCTCGCGTCACGATCGAGATCCTCGACGTGGCGGGGCGCACCATCGCGCGGGTCGACGGCGGGATGCGGGACGGGGGACCGGGCGCGCTGGCCTGGGACGGGCGCGATGCGCAGGGCAGCCGGGCCGCCTCGGGTGTGTACTTCGCCCGCCTGGTGGTCGACGGTGCGGCGATCGGAGCGGCGCGACTCGTCCTCCTCCGCTAGACTGCGGGAATGGACACGTACCGCCTCTGGGTTCCGATCACGCCCCGCTTTCGTGACACCGACGCCATGGGCCACGTCAACAACGCGGTCTACCTCACGTACTTCGAGGTCGCGCGCACCGCCTACTGGACCGCGCTGACCGGCGACTCCGACTACCAGCGCGTCCCGTTCATCCTCGCCCACACGACGATCGATTTTCGCTCGCCGGCGCTCGTACGCGAGGCGCTCGAGGTCGGCATCCGCGTCGAGCGCGTGGGCACGAAGTCGTTCGGCTGCGCCTACCGGATCGAGGAGGCGGCGAGCCGGCGCCTCGTCTGCGAGGGCCGCTCCGTGCAGGTGATCTTCGATTACGCGAAGAATGAGAGCTACCCGGTTCCCGCCGAGCTGCGCGCCACCCTGCGGGCGTTCGAGGGGCGTCCGGACCTGTAGACGCGCCCGCGCCGATCCGGTAGCCTCCCGCGGTCCGGGCCCCGGGCCCGGCTGACCACCATCCAATGGAAGGAACGCCGATGAGCTTCGTTTCGGAACCCACGATCCTGCGCGCGTCGCGGCTGCGGCTCGTTGCCGGCGTGGCGGCGCTGTGCATCGTCACGACGGCGATAGGCTGCGCGTCGTCAGGCGGCTCCAAGACCCAGGCCGGCACGACCGCGACCGCAACCGCGAAAGCCGGCGGAGAGACCATGACCACGACTGCGGCGAAGGAACCCGATCACATCAAGGTGCAGCACATCCTGATCGGTGCGAAGGGCACGGTGCCCGGAAAGAACATCACGCGCAGCCTCGATGAGGCGAAGACGCTCGCCTACCAGCTGGCGGATCGCGCGCGCAAGGGCGAGGACTTCGGCGCCCTGGTGAGCCAGTACACCGACGACGCGGCGCCCGGCATCTACGGGATGGCCAACCGCGGCGTCACGCCGTCGGGGACGAACGAGTACGGACGCGACAGCATGGTCCCGGCGTTCGGCAATGTCGGCTTCCCGCTGGCCCTCGGTGCGATCGGCGTCGCGGACTTCGACGCGACGACCAGCCCGTACGGCTACCACGTCATCAAGCGCGTCGAATGACGCGGGAGGCTCTCGTGAACTCCATGATCCATCGCGGGCTCCGGCTCGCCTCGCTCGTCCTCGTCCTCGCAGTCGTCGGCTGCTCGCCGAAGGCGGACGAAGCTGCGAAGACCGCCGTCGATGACGCCGCCGCCGTGGCCAAGTCCGCGGCCGACAGCGTCGCCAGGCTCGCCGCCAGCACGATGCCCACCGCCCCGGCGACGGCGCCGGAGCACATCGAGGTCCAGCACGTTCTGATCGGCTTCGAGGGCAAGATCCCGGGCAAGCCGGTGACGCGCTCGCAGGCCGAGGCCGAGAAGCTGGCGGCCGAGCTGCTCGAGCGCGCCCGCAAGGGCGAGGACTTCGACCAGCTCGTCCAGAAGTACACCGACGACCAGTGGCCCGGGATCTACGGCCTGTCCAACACCGGCATCCCGGCGGCGCAGGGCGAGTTCACGCGCGACGGCATGGTGAAGGGCTTCAGCGACATCGCGTTCAGCCTGTCGCCGGGCAACATCGACGTCGCCGTCTACGATCCCAAGACGAGCCCGTACGGCTGGCACATCATCAAGCGGTTGAAGTAGATCCCAGCGCAGCTTCCGTTCGTATCGGATCGCCTCGGCCAGTCGATGGCCGGGGCGTTCGTGCGTCCGGCCCTTGTGGTAGATTGCGCTCGTGAAGGATTTCACGAGCCTCGCCCTCCTCTTCGCCGGTCTCCTGCTTCTCGTCGAGATCGCGCTCCTCGCGCGTTTCCTGCGCGCCCGCGGTCCCGTGCCCGGTCCCGGCTGGATCCTCGCCCCGCTCCTCGTCACGCTCGCGTTCGCCCTGCCCGCGGCATGGCTCGCGCGCGCCGGCGGGCTTGCGCCCGGACTGCCCGGAGCCGGCATGCCGTGGGAGGACGTGACCGACGCGACCCCGCTCGCCGCCTCGGCCGCGGCCGGTGAGCGCGCCTACCTCAACCGCTGCGCGCCGTGTCACCTGCCCGAGGGCACCGGGCTGCCGCCGTCGTATCCATCGCTCGTCGGCAGCGCGGTCGTCGCGGGGCCGCTCGACCTGCACGTGCGCTATGCGCTGTGGGGGAGCCGCGGGATCGCCGTGCCGCGGCCGGGTGCGGCGCAGATGCCGGGCTTCCACGGCGCGACGAGCGACGCCGAGCTCGCGGCGATCCTGACGTGGGAACGGAACGCGTGGGGACATGACGCGGGGATCGTCCGGCCGTCGGACGTCGCGCGCGGGCGTGCCGCCGGCGCGGCCGAGGGGCTCGACCGCCCATGAACACGACGGCGCGCCTGGCGCGGGGCACCGTGCTCGCGACGTTCGCCCTGATCGTGCTGGGCGCGATCGTCCGCTCCACCGGGTCCGGCCTTGCTTGCCCCGACTGGCCCCTCTGCCACGGGCAGTTGATCCCCCCATTCCAGCCGCAGGTGCTGCTCGAGTGGGGCCACCGCGCGGTCGCGCTGGTCGTGAGCCTGTTGACCGCGACGCTCGCGGGGCGGATCCTGCTGGTCCCGACCGAGCGGCGGGCGCTGGGCGGGCTCGTCGGTCTCGCGCTGGCATTGCTCGCGATGCAGATCGTGCTCGGCGCGCTCACCGTGTGGAAGCTGCTGCACTTTTCCGTGGTGACGCTCCACCTGGGGAACGCGCTCCTGTTCTTCGCCGCGTTGATCGCGATCGCCGAGCGCGCGGGGCGCGGCGCCGGGGTGGCGTGGGACGCGCCGCCTGGCGACGACCGCAGGCTCTGGTGGATCGCCGCACTCGCCACGCTCGCCCAGATTCTCCTGGGCGGTCTGGTCAGCACGAATCACGCAGGGCTCGCCTGCCCTGATTTTCCGCTCTGCCATGGGGCGTGGTGGCCGGCCGGGGAAGGACCACTCGTGCACCTGCAACTCACGCATCGCTTCGGAGCTTACGCGCTTGCCGCGTTTCTCGCCTTCGCGTGGTGGCGGTCGCGCGGCGCGGCGAACCTGCACGTGCGCGCGGGTGCGGCCGCCGTGGTCGGGCTCGTCGTCGTCCAGATCGTGCTTGGCGCGTTCAACGTGCTGCTTGCCGTTCCGGTGTGGTTGACCGCGGTGCACCTGGCGACGGCGACGGCGCTGTTCGCACTGACCGTGCTGACCGCCCTGCGCGCGGGGAGGGCCTCGTGAACGTCGCCGTCGCGCGGACCGACCTGCGCACGATCGCACTGGCGTACCTCGAGTTGGCGAAGCCACGCATCGTGCTGCTCGTGCTCCTGACCGGCGTGCCGGCGCTGCTCATGGCCGCGCGCGGGCTGCCCGAAGCGACGACGGTGATCGGCGCCATCCTCGGCACCGCGCTGGCGGCAGGGTCGGCGGCGGCGTTCAACCACGTGCTCGATCGCGACATCGACGTCCTGATGGTGCGCACGAAACTGCGCCCGTTGCCGACCGGCGTGCTCACGCCGACGCAGGGGACCGTGTTCGCGATCGTTCTCGGGATCGCGGCGTGGCTCGTGCTCGACCTCATGACCACGCGGCTGGCCGCGGTCATCGGGCTGGTCTCGATCTTCTATTACGCGGTGGTCTACACCGTGTGGCTCAAGCGCTCGACGCCGCAGAACATCGTCATCGGCGGCGGGGCGGGGGCGACGGCGCCGCTGATCGCGTGGGCCGCAGTGACGGGGCGGGTCGACCTGCCGGCGGTGCTGCTGGCGGCGATCGTGTTCTTCTGGACGCCGCCGCACTTCTGGGCGCTCGCGCTCTACCGCCGCGAGGATTACGCGCGGGCGAACATCCCGATGTTGCCGGTGACGCACGGCGAGGACGAGACGCGGCGACAGATCCTGCTCTACACGCTGGGGCTGGTGCCGATCACGCTCGCGCCGGTCGGGATTGGCGCCGCCGGGCCGCTCTACGGCGTGCCGGCGCTGCTGCTCGGCGCCCTGTTCGCGTGGTACGCGTGGCGGCTGTTCCGCACCAAGGAGACCGCACGCGCGGTGCGGCTGTTCCGTTTCTCGATTCTCTACCTGTTCGTGCTGTTCGTGACGATGGGAATGGACGCGGCGGTGACCGGCGCGGGCAATCGCGCGGCGGCGGAGCGGGCGCGGGCGGCGGCGGTGGGGGCGGTGGAAGCGCTCGAGAAGACGGTGGCGGTGCGCGTGACGGCAAGCGCGACGGGCGCGTTGGGGCTCTCGGTGAGCGCGCCCGACGCGGCGATCGACGTGCGGCGGGGTGGCGAAGGGGAGTGCATGCTGCGCGTCGACAACAGTGGCTCCGACACGCTGAGCGTTTCGGTGCGGCGGTCAGTCCGGCCGGAGGTCGCTGCGTCCTTCGTGCGAGATCCGTCGGTCGGCGATTCGGCGGTCATTCTGGCACCGGGCGCGAGGCTCGACCTTCCGGCGCGCTTCACGATCGATCCGGCGCTGCCGGGCGACATCCCCGCGCTGACCGTGAGTTACTCGCTCGACGCCTCACGCTGAGGCGCCTGCAGCATCCCCTGCACCCACTTGCGCAGCGCGACGATGCCGTCGTTGTCCTTGGCGGAGGTCGCGATCACGTCGATTTCCTCGCGCCAGGGCAGGAGCTTGCGCAGCTCGGCAAGCTTCCTCGCCGGGGCGCTGCGATTGACGCGGTCGCACTTGGTGAACGCCAGCGCGAACGGGACGTCGTCCTCCAGCAGCCACGACAGCATCTCGAGGTCCGAGTCCTGCCACGGAACGCTCACGTCGACGAGTTGGAACACCGCCGCGCGACGCGACGGATCGCCCAGCAGGTCGCGCGCGGCGCGGGTGAAGGTGCGACGCTCTTTCTCGGGCCCGGCGGCGTATCCGTAACCGGGCAGGTCGATGAGGTAGAACGGCGGCGTCTTGTCCGACTCGAGCTCGAAGTAGACGAGTTGGCGCGTGCGGCCCGGCGTCTTGCTCGTGCGCGCGATCGCCTGGTTGGCGAAGCGATTGACCAGCGACGACTTGCCCACGTTCGAACGCCCCGTGAAGGCGATGCCCGGGCGCTCGTTCGGGCATGCCGCGGGGTCGAGGAACGAGCCGAGGAACTTCGTGCGGAGGATGCGCATGAATCCCAAGGTAGCATGCCTTGACACCCGGCGACGGCCCGACGAACATGCGCCCATGAACGAGCCGCGCTCCGCCGATGCCGCGCCCGCGCCCCGGGTCGGCGTGATCATGGGCAGCCAGAGCGATCTCGAGACGATGGCGCCCGCCGTCGAGCTCCTGACCGCGCTCGCCGTGCCGCACGAGGTACGTATCGTCTCCGCGCACCGCACTCCCGACTGGATGTTCGAGTATGCATCGACCGCCGAGTCCCGCGGTCTCGCGGTGATCATTGCCGCGGCCGGTGGCGCCGCCCACCTGCCCGGGATGACCGCCGCGAAGACGATCCTGCCGGTGCTCGGGGTGCCCGTCGCCGCGACCGCGCTGGGCGGCGTCGATGCGTTCCTGTCGATTGCCCAGATGCCGAAGGGCGTGCCGGTCGGCACGCTCGCCATCGGCGCCCCCGGGGCGGCGAACGCGGCGCTGCTCGCGGCGCGCATCGTGGCGCTCGGCGACCCGGCGCTGCGCGAGCGCCTGCGCGCGTGGACCGCGGCGCGCCGCGACGAGGTCCTCGGCGACTCGACGCCGTGAGCGCGGTCCTCGGCATCCTGGGCGGGGGACAGCTCGGGCGCATGACCGCGCTCGCCGCCCGGCCGCTCGGCTTTGCCGTGCACGTGCTCGATCCCGATCCCGCCTGCGCCGCCGCGCCCGTCGTCGAGCGCGTGATTGCCGCGTCGTTCGACGATGCCGCCGCCGCGGAGGAACTGGCGCGCGCCTGCACCGTCGTCACGCTCGAGATCGAGCAGATCGCGCAGGCCTCGCTCGCGGCCGCCGCGCGGCACGCGCCCGTGCGCCCCGCACCGGCCGTGCTGCACGTGGTGCAGGATCGCGTTCGCCAGAAGCAGTGGCTGTCGGCGCAGGGCTTCCCGACGGGGCCGTTCCGTGCGGCTGCCGACGAGTCTTCATTCGTGGCCGCAGTGCGGGAGTTCGGCGGGCGCGTGTTCGCCAAGTCGAGCTTCGGTGGCTTCGACGGTCGCGGTCAGGCTGCGCTCGACGAGGACGACGATCGCGCCCATGCCGAGGCCGTCGTCGTCGCGCGGGCGGCGAATGCGCCGGCCGCCGATGCACGCCTGGATGCGGCGGCACGCACCGCGTGGCTCGCGGTGGGGGCCGCGCCGTGCGTGGTCGAGGAGGCGCTCGCACTCGAGGGCGAACTTTCGGTGCTGGTCGCCCGCGGCGTCGATGGTGCGATCGCGGTCTACCCGCCGGCGCGCAACCACCACGTCGATCGCATCCTTGCCTGGTCGGAGCTGCCGGGGGACCTTTCGCCGACGCTTGCGGCGCGGGCCCAGGAACTTGCGGGCGTGATCGCGCGCGAGCTCGACGTCGTGGGCCTCCTGTGCGTCGAATTCTTCCACACGCGCGACGGGCGCCTGCTGGTCAACGAGCTGGCGCCGCGGCCGCACAACAGCTACCACGGCAGCGACCTCGCCTGCGTCACGGGCCAGTTCGAGCAGCTGGTCCGCGCGGTGACCGGGCTGCCGCTCGGGGCGGTCGACGTGGTCCGCCCCGCCGCCATCCACAACCTGCTCGGCGACCTGTGGGCCGACGGCGCCGAGCCCGCGTTCGACCGCACCCTCGCGATCCCCGGCGTCCGGCTCACGCTCTACGGCAAGGGGACGCCAAGGCCGGGGCGGAAGATGGGGCACCTGACGGCGACGGCCGCCACGCCGGGGGCGGCCCGGGAGCTCGTCGAGCGGGCCTTCGCCACCCTGCAGCGGGCCACCTAAGCCCTTCCGGGTTTAGGATTTACAGGCCAGCCTGGACGTGCTATTCCCTCGGTGATCCGTTCCCCGCATCCCCATTGTGGCGGGCGCTGGCGCCCGCGAGGAGCCCGATTCATGTCCCAGTTCCACCTGACCCCCGAAGGCAAGAAGCTCGTCACGTTCATCCCTGGCGACGGCATCGGCGCCGAGGTCACCGGCGCGACCCGGCGCATCATCGAAGCGACCGGCGCGGCCGTCGCCTGGGAGGACCGCGAGGCCGGGGCGAGCGTGTTCAAGAAGGGCCTGCCCTCGGGCGTCCCGCCGGAGACCATCGACTCGATCAAGAAGACGAAGGTCGCGCTCAAGGGCCCGCTCGAGACGCCGATCGGCTTCGGCGAGAAGAGCGCCAATGTCACCCTGCGCAAGTTGTTCGAGACCTACGGCAACATCCGCCCGGTGCGCACCCTGCCCGGCGTGCCGACGCCATTCTCGAACAAGGCCATCGACCTGGTGGTCGTGCGCGAGAACGTCGAGGACCTCTACGCCGGCATCGAGTACATGCAGACGCCGGGCGTCGCCGAGGCGCTCAAGCTGATCTCGCGCAAGGGCTGCGAGAAGATCGTGCGCCTGGGCTTCGAGATCGCGCGCGCCGAGGGCCGCAGGAAGGTTCATTGCGCGACCAAGTCGAACATCATGAAGATGACCGAGGGCACGCTCAAGCGCACGTTCGAGGCGATCGCCCCCGAGTACCCCGAGATCGAGTCGACGCACATCATCGTCGACAACTGCGCCCACCAGCTCGTGCGCTTCCCGGAATGGTTCGACGTCATCATCATGACCAACATGAACGGCGACATCCTGTCGGACATGACGTCCGGCCTGATCGGCGGGCTCGGCTTCGCGCCGTCGGCGAACCTGGGCACCGACTACGCGATCTTCGAGGCCGTGCACGGCTCGGCGCCGAAGTACACGGGCAAGAACGTGATCAACCCGACGGCCGTGCTGTTCGCGGGCGTGATGATGCTGCGGCGCCTCGAGGAGTTCGCGGCGGCGGCGGCGATCGAGAACTCCGTGATCGCCGTGCTCGAGGACGGGAAGTTCCGCACGCGCGACGTCGTCGGCGACGCCGGCTCGGTGAGCACGAGCGACTACACCGATGCGATCATCGCCAACCTGGGGCGCAAGCCGTCGAAGGCGTTCGTGCGCGAGTACCGGCCGATCAAGATGCCCGACGTGCCCGCCGCGCCTGATTTCGTCAAGGTGAAGGAACGCATGGTCGCCGGTGTCGACGTCTACGTCGAGTGGACGAGCTCCGTCGAGACGCTCGGGAAAAGCCTCGAGACCGCGCTCGCCGGCTCGCCCTTCCGGCTGCACATGATCGCGAGCCGCGGCACGAAGCTCTACCCCGGGGTGAGCGCCGTGACCGACACGGTCGACGCGTTCACCGCCCGCTGCATGCGCGCCGACGGGGGCGACACGACCGACGCCGAGATCCTCGACCTTCTCGTCCGCGTGGGTGCCCGGGCACCCTGGTCCCACGTCGAGAAGCTGAACGTGTTCGACGGCGCGCTCGGCTACACGAAGGCACAGGGCGAGGATTGAAACTCTCCGTTCCCCGCGAGATCGCCCCGGGCGAGACGCGCGTCGCGCTCGTGCCCGAGACGCTGGCGCGCCTGATCAAGGCCGGCGCAAGCGTGACCGTCGAGGCCGGCGCGGGGGAACGCGCGGGCTTCCCGGATGCGGCGTACGCCGCGGCGGGGGCACGCGTCGAACCGGACGTGCGCGCGCTGTGGCGCGACGCCGGCCTGGTGCTGAAGGTGCGTGAGCCGCTCGATCATCCCGGCGCCGGCGCGCACGAGCTGGACCTCGCGCGCGAGGGGTCCATCCTCGTCGGCCTGCTGCGGCCGGCCGAGAACGCGGCGCTCCTGCCGCGCTACGCCGCGCGCCGCGTGACCGCGTTCGCGATGGAGAAGGTGCCGCGCACGTCGCGCGCGCAGAAGATGGATGCGCTGTCGGCGATGAGCACGATCGCGGGGTACAAGGCCGTGCTGCTCGGCGCGACGCGCCTGCCGCGCTTCTTTCCGCTCATGATGACCGCCGCCGGGACGATTCCGCCGGCGCGCGTCCTCGTCCTGGGCGCGGGCGTTGCAGGGCTGTCGGCGATCGCGACGGCGCGTCGCCTCGGGGCGGTCGTCGAGGCCTTCGACGTCCGTCCCGCGGTGCGCGAGGAAGTGCAGAGCCTGGGCGCCACGTTCGTCGGCCCGAGCACGGACGCGGTCGCCTCGTCGGTGGCCGGCGCCGGTGGCTCGGGTGCGTACGCTGCGGAGCAGAGTGCCGATGACGCGCGCGGACGCCAGGAGATGCTGGCGCCGCACGTCGCACAGGCCGATGTCGTGGTCGCGCCCGCGTTGGTGCCGGGCCGCCCGGCGCCCCGCCTGGTGACCGCGGCCATGGTCGGGACGATGAAGCCCGGCGCGGTGATCGTCGACCTGGCCGCCGAGGCCGGCGGCAACTGCGAGCTCACCCGCGCCGGCGAGGACGTCGTCGCCCACGGCGTGACCATCCTCGGGCCGGTCAACCTGACCGCCACGGTGGCCGGCGACGCCAGCCGCATGTACTCGCGCACGATCGCCGCGTTCGTGCTCCACCTGGTCAAGGACGGCGCACTCGCGCCCGACTTCGCGGACGACATCGTGCGCGAGTCGTGCATCGCGCGCCCGGGGGACGCCGCGTGAGCGCCGCCGAAGTCCTCACCGTCCTCACCATCTTCGTGCTCGCCGTCTTCACCGGCTTCGAGGTGATCTCGAAGGTGCCCGTCGTCCTGCATACGCCGCTCATGTCCGGCACCAACGCGATCCATGGCATCGTCGTCGTCGGCGGGATCGTCGTCCTGGCGCACGCCGAGGGGCCGTGGCTCGTGGGGCTCGGCTTCGTCGGCGTCGTCTTCGGCGCGGCGAACCTGGTCGGCGGGCTGGTCGTCACCGACCGCATGCTCGGCATGTTCAGGAAGAAGCCGAAGGACGCGCCGAAGTGAGCCCGGCCGTGCTCGATCTCGTGCAGCGCATCCTGTTCCTCGTCTCCATCGTGACGATCATCGTGGGGCTCAAGCGCCTGAGCTCGCCGGCCACCGCGCGCTCGGGCAACGCGCTCGCGGGCTGGGGCCTGGCGATCGCGGTGCTCGCCACGTTCGTCACGGGCGTGCCCCAGAACCTGGGGCTCATCGTGCTGGGACTCGTGGTGGGCTCGGGCCTGGGCTGGTGGGGCGCGCGGGTGGTCCAGATGACCGACATGCCGCAGATGGTCGCCCTGCTCAACGGGCTGGGCGGCGGCGCGGCGGCGGCGGTGTCGGTGGCCGAGTTCCTCGCCTGGCGCTCCGGGCCGGGGGCGGGCGGGCCGGTTCACATCGTCAGCATTCTCGCCGGCACGGTGATCGGCGCGGTGTCGTTCGCGGGCTCGCTGCTCGCCTTCGCCAAGCTGCAGGGGATCGGCGAGCGCGCCGTGATCCTGCCGGGCGGTCGCCTGCTGCAGGCCGCGGTCGTCGTGGCCGCGCTGGTCACGGGCGGGCTCGCTGCGACGAGCGGCGGCCTTCCCGTGTTCGTCACGTTCGTCGTCCTGGCGCTGGCGCTTGGCGTGCTCATGGTCGTGCCGATCGGCGGCGCCGACATGCCGGTCGTGATCTCGATCCTCAACTCATGCACCGGGCTCGCCGCGGCCGCGGCGGGTCTCGTGCTCGACAACCACGCCCTGCTGGTCAGCGGCACGCTGGTCGGTGCCTCGGGTACGCTGCTCACGCGGCTCATGTGCAAGGCGATGAACCGCTCGCTGGCCAACGTGCTGTTCGGCGCGCTGGGCGCTGCACCGGCGGCCGGCACGGCCGCAGCGGGGGCGGGCCCCCCAAAGCGTCCCGTGCGCGACGTGTCGGTCGAGGATGCCGCGGTCCTGCTGGCCAACGTGCAGAGCGTGATCATCGTCCCCGGCTACGGCCTGGCGGTGGCGCAGGCGCAGCACGTCGTGCGCGAACTGGCGGACCTGCTGGCCAGGCGCGGCGTCGAGGTGAAGTACGCCATCCATCCCGTGGCGGGCCGCATGCCCGGGCACATGAACGTGCTGCTGGCCGAGGCCAACGTGCCGTACTCGCAGTTGTTCGACCTCGAACAGATCAACGGTGACTTCGAGCGCACCGACGTGGCGCTGGTCATCGGCGCCAACGACGTGGTGAACCCCGCGGCGCGGCACGACAAGGCGAGCCCGATCTACGGCATGCCGATCCTCGACGCCGACAAGGCGCGTCACGTGGTCTTGATGAAACGATCGCTCAACCCCGGCTTCGCGGGCATCGACAACGAGCTCTACTACGATCCGAAGACGACGATGCTGTTCGGCGACGCGAAGCAGGTGCTCGGCCGACTTGTCGAGGAATTGAAAAGCGAGGCGTAGCCCCGGGCGATTTTCATGCTGTGGGCGGGTCGTTCCGCTAGACTGCCTCACCGTTCCCCCGGCCCGGTCGCAGTTCGTTCGTCGCCCGCGCACCGTTGCTGGCGCTCCTCTTCGTCGCGCCGGCGGCCGCTGTTCGGGTCCGCGCCGCGCCGCCGCTCGCTCTGCACGATCGGCGGCCGGGCAGTCGACCTCGATGATCGCCACAAGACGCTGAACGCGAAGTACGCGGAGAAATACCGCCGCCTCGGCATCGATCCGGGCGCCGGCGGCACACGGCCCTGACGGGCGGGAGAGAGTCATGAAGCGGAATGCAACGAGAATGACGGGCGGGACGGCGACGTGGTGCGGGATCCTCATCTTCGCGGCCGCTATCGCGGCCGGATCTGGCTGCGCGCCTGCGGCCGAGAAGGCCGCCGAGGCGCCCGCGGTCACCACCCCGGCACCTGCGCCCGCGCCCGGCGTGGTCGAGGTCACGGTCGACGGGTCGGGCTTCCACCCGGATCGCATCACCGCGCACGCGGGACAGCCGATCACCCTGGCCATCACGCGGACGACCGACGAGACCTGCGGCACCGAGATCGTCATCCCCACGATGGCGATCGACACGAAACTGCCGCTCAACCAGCGCGTCGAGGTGACCGTGACGCCGGCGGCCACGGGCGAGGTCGCGTTCGCCTGCGCGATGAACATGCACAAGGGGACGATCGTCGTCGAGTAGCTCCGAGTCGAGGCGTCGTCCACGGGAGGTCGGGATGGGAATGCCGCATTGCGTTCGTCGTCATCCATCGTACGTCGCAGTCGCGATCGCCGGGGGTTCGCTCGCGTGGGCCGCGCTCGGCGGGGCGATCAGAGCGGTGGGCGCACCGGCTGCGGCACCCATCGACTCGGCCGGGACGGTGGGCAGCCGACTGGGCCGCGCTGTCGTGCCGCTTTCGCAGAAGGTCGAACTCCGTCTCGACCCCGCCTCTCCCGACTACACGGGCTCGACCACGATCTCGATCGAGGCAGCCGCGCCGTTCCGTTCGCTGCGCGTGCACGCGAGGGAGATGTCGGTCGAGACGATCCTGCTCGCGGGCGGCCTCGTGCACGTCGCGCCGAAGTGGGCCAGCGAGACCGACGGGACGATCCACATCACGTTCGCCGAGCCCGTGCCGGCGGGGATCTACCTGCTCACGCTGCGCTTCCGCAACGACTTCAACACGCAGGCCACGAGCCTGTACCGCCTCAAGGCCGGCGACGACTGGTACTGCTTCACGCAGTTCGAGGCGACCGACGCGCGCGAGGCGTTTCCGTGTTTCGACGAGCCCGAGTTCAAGATTCCGTGGGACTTCGAGCTGACGATTCCGAGCGGGCACAGCGCGGTCGCGAACACGCCGATCGTCTCGAGCGCCCCGGCCGGCGACGGTTGGACGAAACACGTGTTCAAGCGCTCGAAGCCCATGCCGACGTACATCCTGGCGATCGCCACCGGGCCGCTCGAGATGACGCCGATCGAGGGCATGTCGATTCCGGGAAACGTGGTGACGGTGAAGGGGCAGGCGACGCTCACCGCCGAGGCGAGGCGCGTCGCGCCGCCGATCCTCGCCGCGCTCGAGGCCTACTTCGGACGTCCGTATCCCTACGAGAAGCTCGACCTGCTCGCGGTCCCCGAGTTCTGGCCCGGCGCCATGGAGAACGCGGGCGCGATCACGTTTGCCGACGGCGTGCTGCTGCTCGATGACAAGACGGCGACCGTGTCGATGCGACGTTCGCTGGCGTCGATCACGGCGCACGAGATGGCGCACATGTGGTTCGGCGACCTGGTGACGATGAAGTGGTGGGACGACCTGTGGCTCAACGAGTCGTTCGCCTCGTGGCTGGGCGAGAAGGTGACCCACGGCGTGTACCCGGAGTTCGGGATCGAGGACCGCCTCGTGCTCGACGCGAACGAAGCGATGCTGGTCGACGGTCGACTGAGCACGCGCGCGGTCCGCCAGCCCGTCAAGAGCCTCGACAATCTCCTGCAGTCGGCCGATGCCCTTGCATACGAAAAGGGACAGACGGTCCTCGGCATGTTCGAGCAGTGGCTGGGCCCCGACGTGTTCCGGGCCGGCGTGCGCGACTACATCTCTCGCCATGCGTGGGGGAACGCCGTGGCGGATGACCTGTGGTCGGCGCTGTCGCGCGCGGCGAAGAAGGACGTGGGCGGCACGATGGGCACGTTTCTCAACCAGCCCGGCCTCGCGCTCGTCGAAGTCGAGCCGCTGCCGGGTGGCCGGGTGCGCCTGACGCAGTCGCGCTTCCTGCCCGCAGGGACCGTGGCGCGGACTCCGCAGCGCTGGTCGATCCCGATGACTCTCAAGTACGCCGGGGCGAGCGGGGCGGCGAAGACGAAGAGCGTGATGCTCGCTGCGCCGACGCAGGTCGTCACGCTCGAGCCGGGGGTGAAGTGGGTGTACCCGAACGGGCGCGCCTGGGGCTACTACCGCTGGAAGATGCCCGCAGCCTCCGTTGCGGCACTGGTCGAGCGGGGCAGCACGTCGCTCGAGTTGCGCGAGCGCATGGAGCTGACCACCAACGCGGCGGCGCTGCTCGATGCCGGCGCGATGCCCGGCGACACCTACCTGCGCGTGCTCGAAACGCTGGCCGGTGACGAGGAGCCCGCCGTGGTCGGCGCGGTACTCGACGGCATGGAGAAGGTGCACCGCGCCTTCATCACCCCGGAGGTCGAGCCCGCGTACGCCGCGTACGTCCAGCGCGCGCTGGCGCCGGCGGTGGATCGCTTCGGCCTGGTCAAGCAGCCGGGAGAGAAGGAGTCGGTGTCCTTCATCCGCGGGCGGTTGCTCGGCATGCTCGCCGACGAGGGTCGCGACGCGCGGGCACGCGCCTACGCCGACTCGCTGGCGCTGGCCTACCTGGCGGACGTGACGAGCGTCGATCCGTCGCTCGCCTTCACGTCGCTGCAGATTGCAGCATTCGATGGGGATCCCGCGCTGTGGGAGACCTATCG
>JANOEH010000029.1:0-20886 GCA_031413115.1 Candidatus Eiseniibacteriota bacterium
GCTCGTCGGCGGCGTCGTCGAGCGGGCGTACGGCCACTCGCGATTTCTCCTGCTTTTCGTGCTCTCGGGCGCGGTGGCGTCGGTCGCCACGTTCGAGCACCAGGGCTGGACCCTTGCCGCCGCGGCCGCCGCGGGCGGCGAGGGGCGCGTGCTAGGATCGATCGGCGCCTCGGGCGCGATCTATGGAGTCGGCGCGGCAGTGGTCGCGGCGGCGTTCCGCCTGTGCGGGCTGCTCACTCCGTGGCGCGCGCGGGCCCTGATCGGCGCGACGCTGCCGCTGCTCCTGTCGAGCCTCGCCGGCGGCTTCGCCAAGCCCGGCACGGACAACGCGGCGCACCTCGGCGGCGCGGTGGCCGGCCTCCTGCTGGGTGCGATCCTGCCGTTCCACTCGAACCTGCGACGGGTGCCCGAGGGCGCCACCGCGCGCACGTTCTGGGGCCTGTTCGCGCTTGCCGCGCTGGGGATCCTGGTGGCCAGCGGGGTGGTGGCGTTCCTCCGGCGCTAGGTTGCAACCCTCGCCGCTTCGTGCGAATTTCACCTCCATGACCACCACGACTTCCCTCGATCGCACCCGCCTGGCGGCCCGCGTCGACGCGCTCCGCCCCGAGTTCGCCCGCATCCTCCGCTCGCTCGTCGAAGTCCCGTCGGTCTCGGCGCAGGCCGTCCACAAGCCCGACATCGAGCGCTGTGCCACCGTCGCCGCAGACCTCGTGCGCGCCGCCGGCGGCGTCGTGCAGGTCGTCGCCACCGACGGCAACCCGGTCATCGTCGGCACGATCGGCGACCCGGCCGTGCACCCGACCGTCGTCGTCTATAACCACATCGACGTGCAGCCCGCCGCCGAGGGGAAGGACGGCTGGACGCGCGCGCCGTTCGTCTTTGCCGAGGAGGCCGACCGCTACTACGGCCGCGGCTCGACCGACGACAAGGGACCCGGCGTCACCGCGCTGCTCGCCGCGACGCTGGCGCGCGAAGAGGGGATCCCGCTGGCCTTGCGCTTCGTCTGGGAACTCGAGGAGGAGATCGGCTCGCCCTCGTTCGAGGGCTTCCTCGCCGCGCACGGCGCCGCCTTGAAGCCCGATTCGGTCGTCGTCTCGGACACCATCTGGCTCGCGGCCGGCAAGCCCGCGGTGCCGTACGGGCTGCGCGGCCTCGCCGGTGGATTGCTCAAGCTCCGAACGGCGAAGAAGGACGCGCACTCCGGTCTTGCCGGCGGCGCGGCGCGCAATCCGGTCGCCGAACTCGCCGACGTCGTGGCGAAGTGCGTCAATGCGCGCACCGGCGAGATCCTGATCGAGGGCTTCGACAAGACGTGGTCGCCGGTGTCGGCCGAGGAAGCGCGCGACTTCGTCGCCAGCGGTTTCTCGGTCGCGTCGTACAAGGCGGCGCACCAGCTCGAGCTGCTGCGCAGCGAGGATCCGGCCGAGGTCACGCAGCGGATCTGGGGCCGGCCCACGTTCGAGGTGCACGGCATCGCCGGTGGCTACCAGGACGAGGGGATCAAGACGATCGTGCCGCCGTTCGCCGAGGCGAAGGTGTCGATGCGCCTGGTGCCGCCGCAGGATCCCGAGCAGTGCATGGCGCTTCTCGCGGCGCACGTCAAGAAGATCAATCCCGACGTCGAGGTCACCTTCGAGAAGGGCCTGCGCCCGTATTCGGGAGCACGCAGCGGCCCGTTCGCCGATGCGGCGTCCGATGCGCTCGACTTCGGCTTCGGCGCCCGTCCCGCGTTTGTCCGCGAGGGCGGCTCGATCGGCGCCGTGCTGTCGATGGCCGAGGCCTGGGACGTGCCGATCACGCTGCTCGGGATGTCGCTGCCCGAGGACGGTTATCACGGGCCGAACGAATCCTACGCGTGGGGGCAGGCCCGCGGGGGGATGCTGACGTTCGTCCGCTATTTCGAACGGCTGGCTGCCCTGCACGCCCGCGCCTGACCGCCCTTTCGACCGCTGCGGGATTCCGTGGACGCCCGCGGCCCGCTGCCGGACAATGACGCCTTCGCCCGACGCGATCACCGACCCGCGGGGTCGCCCACGGCGCTTTCTCTGCCGCTTCGAGGTCCGACCATGGCCGAAGTCTCGTTCCGCATCGATCCGATCCACCTCGAGCAGATGAATCGTCGCATCGGCGAATACCTCGGTCTCAACTACGAGCGCTCCACGCTGTCGCGCATCGTCGAGGAATACCCCGAGATCGAGCCCGCCGAGGAACGCACGTGGGACATCCGCATGCGCTACAACGGCCGCGACATGATGCTCGAGTACCGCATCACGCTCGACGACAACGAGGAGCCCGAGGTCGTGCTCGACGGTCCCGACGGCTTCATGGAAGAACTCGAAGCCGAGGTGGTCCGTCCCGTGCTCGAGGAGTACGAGGGATGATTCGCGTCGCCCGCAGCTTCGCGCTCGTCCTGGCGCTCGCTTGCGTGGCACCGCTGTTTCCCTCCGCGTCGAGCCTGGCGTCAGCCGCGGACGAACCGAAGCCGGCGAAGAAGACCAAGCTCAAGAAGAACCAGGCGATCGTGGCCGAGGACTGGGCAGAGCGCAACATCCGCAGCATCGCCATGATGCCCATCGAGGCGATCGAGGGGGACGAGCAGGCACGCAGCCTGACCCGCGCCGCGATCGAGAACGCGCTGGCCGGTCGCGGCTACAAGCTGCTGCCTGCGGGCAGCGTGCGCTCCACCGCCGATCGGGGCGACGCCACGCCCGCCGTGGCGGCGGCGACGAAGGCGTTCCACGACGAAGTGCCTCTCGACAGCGTCTCCGCCGTCGCCCTGCACGGCGCGCTGCGCACCGACGTGATCCTGCTCACCAATCTCACGCAGTGGAAGCGCTACATCGTCGATCCGTTCACGCGCGGCGCTTCGTTCACCCAGGTGGGTTTCGACGGGGTGCTGTTCTCGCTCATCGACGGCGCGGTGCTGTGGCGGGGGAACTTCATCGAGAAGATGGACGGTCCGTACAGCGAGCCGCAACGCGGGGACCAGGATGTGCGCGATCCCGGCCAGAACGCCAAGCAGCAGGCCGCGCTCGAGCCGCCGCTCTACGAAGAGGTGCTCGACAAGCTCATGCTGCGCGCCCTCGGCACGATGCCGAAGCCGACGCCCGCGACGCCCGTCCCGGCCGGGAATTAGGTCGCGCCCGGTGCCGTTCTTCCTCCGCGACGACGAGGCCGCGATGCGCGGCGCGCTGGCCGAGGCCGCGCGCGCGCTCGACGAAGGTGAGGTGCCCGTCGGCTGCGTGGTCGTCCACGACGGCGTCATCGTCGGCCGCGGCCACAACCAGGTCGAGCGCCTGCACGACGCCACCGCGCACGCCGAGATCGTCGCCATCGGCGCGGCCTCGACCACGCTCGGCTCGTGGCGCCTGTCGGAGTGCACGCTCTACGTCACGCTCGAGCCCTGCGCCATGTGCGCCGGCGCGATCGTGCTCGCGCGCGTGGGCCGCGTCGTCTTCGGCGCGCTCGATCCCAAGGCCGGCGCGTGCGGCTCGGTGCTGTCGGTGCTCGACGAGCCGCGCCTCAACCACCAGCCCGCGGTCACCTCGGGCGTGCTCGCCGAGGAGGCGGGCGGCATGCTCACCGAGTTCTTCGAGCTCAAGCGGCGTCAGGCGGCGCATTAACATCGGCATCGGCATCAACGAAGGCGGAGTCGGCATGGCGGGACACCTGAACGTCGAGTTGAAGGCCCGCTGCGCCGATCCCGCGCGCGTGCGACGCATCCTCGAGGCGGCCGGCGCCGAGTTCCGCGGTCTCGACCGCCAGCGCGATGTCTACTTCAACGTCGTCGCCGGGCGACTCAAGCTGCGCCGCGGCACGATCGAGCGCTCCCTGGTGCACTACCACCGGGTCGACGCCGCGGCCGTCAAGCGCTCCGAGGTGACGCTGGCGCGCCTCGAAGCGCTCACCACACCCGAGCTCGATGCGATCGAAGCGGCGCTGACCGCGGGCCTCGGTGTGGCGACCGTGGTCGAGAAAGCGCGCGAGATCCACTTCGTCGGCAACGTGAAGTTCCATCTCGACGAAGTGCCCGGCTTGGGCAGCTTCGTCGAGCTCGAGGCGATCGACCTCGACGACTCGCGCGGCGAGGCCGAACTCCGCGCCCAGTGCGAGGAGTGGCGCGCGCGACTGGCGATCAAGGACGAGGACCTGCTGGCCCATTCGTATTGCGATCTGATCGGTGACGCCACGCTGGCCGAGCCCGTTTCCTCCACCCCCCGGAGATCGTGATGACCGCTCCCCTCGATCCGACATCGCACTTCGGCCAGCGCATTGCGGGACGCGTTGCGAAGATGGCCGACGGCCTCGTCGGCTCGGAGATCCTCAAGATCGCCGCCGACATCCGTGTCGCGATCGCCGCCGGCGACTCGGTGTGCAATCTCACGGTCGGCGACTTTGCGCCCGCGCAGTTCCGCATTCCCGCCGCACTCGAGGCCGGAATCGCTCGCGCCTATGAGGCGGGGGAGACGAACTATCCGCCGTCCGACGGCGTGCCCGCGCTGCGCGAGGCCGTGGCGCGCTTCTACGCGACGCGCCTGGGCCTCGCCTACCCGGCCGCGAGCATTCTCATTGCCGGCGGGGGCCGCCCGCTCATCTACGGCGCCTACCGTGCCCTGGTCGATTCCGGCGACCGCGTTGTCTTCCCGGTGCCGTCGTGGAACAACAACCACTACGTGCACATGACCGGTGCGGTGGCCGTGCCCGTGGTGTGCGGGGCCGACACCGCGTTCCTGCCCACCCGCGACATGCTGTTGCCGCACCTGCCCGGCGCGCGCATGGTCGCCCTGTGCTCGCCGCTCAACCCGGCCGGCACGCTGTTCGACGCGGAGAAGCTGGCGGGAATCTGCGACGCGATTCTCGAGGAGAATGCGCGCCGCGGTCCCGGCGAGCGTCCCCTGTATCTCCTCTACGATCAGATCTACTGGATGCTCACGTTCGGCGCCGCGCAGCACGTCACGCCGCTGGGCCTGCGTCCGGCGATGGCGCGCTACACGATCTTCGTCGACGGCGTGTCGAAGGCTTTCGCCGCGACCGGCGTGCGCGTGGGCTGGTCGGCCGGACCCCCCGACGTGATCGAGCGCATGAGCGGGATTCTCGGTCACGTCGGCGCCTGGGCACCGCGCCCCGAGCAGGTCGCAGTGGCGAACCTGCTCGACGACGACGCGGCGATCGACGGCTACCACGCCACGATGAAGCCCGGCATCGAAGAGCGCCTGACCGTGCTCTACCGCGGCCTTGCCGCGCTGGTCGCGGCGGGGCTTCCGGTGCGCGTCATCCCGCCGCACGCGGCGATCTACCTCACCGCCGAGTTCGACCTGGTCGGCGCGACGACGCCCGACGGGCGCTCGTTCGCGGGCGGCGAGGACATCCGCCGCTGGCTGCTCGCGGAGTCGGGCATGGCGGTCGTGCCGTTCTCGGCCTTCGGCGCGAACGATGCGTCGGGCTGGTTCCGCCTGTCGGTCGGCGCCGTTTCGGTCGCCGACATCGAAGCGCTGTTGCCCCGTCTCGACGCCGCGCTGCGCAGCCTGCCGGCCCCCGCCCGCACGACCGGCGGCGCGCGCAAGGTCGCCCAGTGAAGACGCAGGGGGCGGTCGTCCTCGCCCTCGCCCTGGTGGGCTGCAGCATCCTGTCCGGAGGAACCGTGATCGCAGCCCGTCCCGCCTATCCGCCGACTCCCGTGCGCGCCGTCACCGACACGTTGCACGGCACTCCCGTGGTCGACCCGTATCGCTGGCTCGAGGACGGGGCCGCCCCCGAGGTCGAGGCGTGGACCGACGCGGAGAACGCGTTCACGCGCTCGGTGCTCGACGCGTTCCCCGGGCGCGCCGCGCTGGCCGCGTCGTACGAACGTCTCTTCGCGGTGAACACGATGCTCAAGGCGCGGCCGTGCGGGGCGCGTCTGTTCGTCGAGCGCAAGGATGGGCTCAAGAACCAGCCGACGATCGACTTGCTCACCGGCGACCCGGGCGGCCGGTCGACGACGGTGATCGATCCCAACGTCTTCTCGGCTGACGGCACGGTCGCGCTCGACTGGTGGTACCCGAGCCACGACGGCGCGCTCATCGCCTACGGACGATCCGCAGGCGGAAGCGAGCAGAGCGTGCTCCACGTGCTCGAAGTCGCGACGGGCAAGCTTCGCCCCGAGGCGATCGCGCACACGCAGTACGCGACGGTCGCGTGGGATCCCGACGGCGCAGGGTTCCTCTACACGCGTCATCCCGCGAAGGGCGACGTGCCGGCGGGCGAGGAGGTCTTCCACAAGCGCGTTTTCCACCACCGCCTGGGCGACGATCCGGCGCAGGACTCGCTCGTCTTCGGCGGATTGCCAGGCGCGCCGATCCAGGAGTTTCGCATCCTCTACGGCTCGAGCGACCAGCGCTGGACGTTTCTCAACGTGTCGACCGACTGGGCGAAGAACGACCTGTACGCCCGGCCCGCGGGCGCCGCGCTCGACGCGCCGTGGGCGCCCATCGCGGTCGGGGTCGACGGCCTTACGCATGCCGACGCGATCGACGGCCGCTTCCTCCTGCTGACCAACGTCGGCGCGCCGCGCTACCGGATTGCCGCAGCGGATCCCGCCGCGCCCACCGCGTGGACCGACGTCGTCCCCGAAGGCGACGGCGTGCTCGAGTCGTTCGCGCTCGTCGACGGCCGCCTCGCGGTGAACGTGCGCAAGGACGTCGTTTCGCACGTGCGCATCCACGCGCTCGACGGCACGTTTGAGCGCGAGATCGAGCTGCCCTCGCTCGGCACCGTCGATCAGCTCGAGGGCCAGCCGGACCGCCCGGAGATCTACTTCCGCTTCTCGTCGTTCGCCTACCCGTCGATGGTCCAGCGCTGCGACCTGCGCACCGGCGCTTGCGTCGCGCTCGAGGAGCGCACGCTGCCGTTCGATCCGGCCGCCTACGAGACCACGCAGGAGTGGGCCACGTCGAAGGACGGGACGCGCATCCCGATGTTCGTGGTCAAGAAGCGCGCCGTGGTGGTCGACGGCGACCGGCCCACGATCGTCTATGGCTACGGCGGCTTCGGCGTGAGCGGCACGCCCGAGTACCGCGCCGCGATCTTTCCGTGGCTCGACGAGGGCGGCGTCTTCGTCAACGCGACGCTGCGCGGGGGCGGCGAGTTCGGCCGCGCCTGGCACGAGGCGGGCCGGTTGGAGAAGAAGCAGAACGTCTACGACGACCTGTACGCCTGCGCCGAGCGCCTGGTCGCCGCCGGTGTGACGAGGACGCCGCGCATGGCGGTGTGGGGTGGCTCGAACGGCGGGCTGCTCGTCGGCGCTGCGATCACGCAGCGGCCCGACCTCTGGGGCGCGGCCGTGTGCGAGGTGCCGCTGCTCGACATGCTGCGCTACCAGAACTTCTCGGTGGCGCGCTACTGGGTGCCCGAGTACGGCTCGGCCGAGGATCCGGCGCAGTTCAGGACGCTGCTCGCCTACTCGCCGTACCACAACGTGAAGGCCGGCGTGCGCTACCCGCCGACGCTGTTCACTGCGGGCGCGTTCGACTCGCGCGTCGATCCGCTGCACGCGCGCAAGATGGCGGCGATGATGCAGGCGAGAGATGCCGGGGACGGCCCGATGCTGCTGCGCATCGAGGGCAAGGCCGGCCACGGCCAGGGCAAGCCCACCCGCAAGCGCATCGACGCGGCGGTCGACGTGATGAGCTTCTTCATGGGCCGCCTGGGCGTGACGCCGCCGCCGGCGCCTTAGCTCCGGCCGAAGGCCGAAGAATTCCGGGGCATCGCCCCGGCCGGGCTTGACCATCCCGGGCCTCGAGGTGTCCACTCTGGCCCACGCTGAACTGCACTTCCGACGCTTCCACCAAGGAGCACGCCGATGAATCTCGTCGCCCCGTACGCCGATCTCGCCCGTCCCGCCGAGCGTCGTCTCGCCGCGCTGTACGACCTGGCCATGATCGTCGCCGGCTCGCTGGTCGTGGCGCTCGGCGCCCAGCTCGAGGTGAAGCTGCCGTTCACCCCGGTGCCGATGACGGGGCAGCCGTTCGCGGTGCTGCTGGTCGGCGCGCTCCTGGGCGCACGCCGCGGCGCCGCCGCGATGCTCACCTATCTCGGCGAAGGCGCGCTCGGCCTGCCGGTGTTCGCCGGCGGCGCGGCCGGGGTGGCGAAGATCCTGGGGCCCAGCGGCGGCTACCTGCTGGGCTTCGTGCCCGCGGCGGCCGTCACCGGCTTCCTCGCCGAGCGCGGCTGGGATCGGCGCTTCCTCACCACGTGGGCTGCGATGGCGCTGGGCAGCACGATGATCTTCGCCTGTGGCCTGCCGTGGCTCGCGCAGTTCGTCGGCTGGGGCAACGTGCTGGCAGCGGGACTCTATCCGTTCATCCCCGGCGACCTCGTCAAGCAGGCGCTGGCGGCGCTGGCGCTGCCCGGGGCGTGGAACCTCGCCCGCCGGGCGGGGTGGGTGCGCGAGGGGTTCTAGTTCCCGGGGGAACATGTGCTGGCGCAGGTTGATCCGCGTTTTCGGCTCCCCCCGGACCGGCAGACTCACCTGCCCCGGGGCAGGTCGTTTTGCACGCCCCTTCCCCGGACCATCGCACGAAGACCTGACCTCCGATTCCGCCTCCTCCGCGTAAACGAACCCGTTTCCGGCGTCGTCCTTGCAGACGAGGGCCACGGGTCACGTCAGCGGGCTCGAAAGAGTCTCCATCGCCACAGGAGGACGCCATGAGCGTTGCAACCGTTCGACACACTGCAGCCGCGCTGCTCGCCGTCACGCTCGTCGCCGCCCCGGCGCAGGCGCGCACCCCCGTCGTGGACCGTTCGTACGAGGCCCGCCGCGGTCCGATCGAAGTCGAAGTCGTGGTCGCCGGCCGCAACGCGCCTTTGTTCATGGCGTCGAACCGCACCGACCGCTGGTACCTGGAAGCGCGCCAGGGGGCGAAGTACGAGATCAAGGTCACCAATCGCACGGGCCAGCGCGTGGGCTTCGTTCTCGCGGTCGACGGCCTCAATGCGATCAACGGGCTGATCAGCGCGGGTGGCTCCGGCGAGCCGATGTACGTGCTCGACCCGCACGGCGATGCGACGATCAAGGGCTGGCGCAAGGACCTGCACAACGTCAGCCGCTTCGTCTTCGTCGACGAGCGTCGCAGCTACGCCGAGCGCACCGGCCAGGCGAATGGCGACCTGGGCTGGATCCGCGTCACGGCGTTCAACGAACAGCGTGCGCTGTACGGCGTGACGCCGCGCTGGCGCGAATCGGGGAAGGACGAGCGCTCCGACGATCGGGACGAGTGGCACGCCGGCGACGCGAAGGAGATGGAGAAGGCCGCGCCTCCGGCCGCGGCGGCGCCCGAGGCGGGTCGTCGGGCCACCAACGGCATGGGCGCCCTGGGCTACGACGGCCCGGCGCCGGCGCGGGAGCCGCTGGCCGAGTCGAACCCCGGCACCGGCTGGGGACCGAACCAGCGCGATCGCGTGCGCACGGTCGAGTTCGAGCCGCAGCGCCATGCCGCGGCGCAGGTGATCCTGCGCTACGAGTACAAGCCGGCGCTGACCGCGCTCGGCATCCTGCCGTGGCGCGCGCCGCGCGACCGCACGTGGGAGCGCGAGAACGGGCTGTATGGCTTCGCGCAGCCCCCGGGCCGCTAGACCCGCCCGCGAGCCGCATTCCCGGCAGGACTCGCGACGGCCGCGAAGGCCACGCCCCCGGTTCCGCATGGAGCCGGGGGCTTTTGTTTGCCGCCCGACCGCAACGGTCGGTATGCTGGCGCGGCGTTCGTCCGCCTCCATCGCGAAAGGAAGGTCCCATGGCACGACAGGATGTCGCGTCCCCGTTCCTCGTCGCGACCGCGCTCACCGCGTTCGCGTTCGCCCTGCCGCTCGTCCCCTCCGCCTCCGCGGGGATCGGCCTCGAGAAGATCGAGTTCGTCACCCAGTCGGTCAAGTTGTCGGGACAGAGCTTCACCGCCGGCACCGGCCTGCGTTTTCACCTCGCCGGTGGCGACCTCAACGACCAGTTCGTCATCGTCCCGGCGATCGAGTACTGGCGCGACAGCGACCAGCTCCCCGAGCTGGGCCTGACCGAGGCCATGCAGAAGGACTGGCGCGTCGGCGGCGAGGTCCACTACCGACTCGGCCACAACGGCGGGTGGCGTCCCTACGCGGGGGCGGGCCTGGCGATCAACCTCACGGCGTCGCGCGTCAGCATCGACCCGCCCGATTCGGGACCCGTGACGCAGGAGGAGAGCGGCCAGGACCTGGCGCCGAACTTCCTCGTCGGCATCGACCTCCCGGCGCTGGGACCGATCCGCAACTCGATCGAGCTCAACTGGCACCTCGTGCCGGACATGCGGCAGTTCAAGATCAACTTCGGACTGGGCTATGCGTTCGGCAAGGGTGCGGAGCCCGAGGGCCCGGGAGCCGATGAGGGCAAGGTCTACTGAGCCTGCCCACGCACCTCCTCCAACCAGGGAAGACCCGATGAAGCATGCACCGTCTCTCGTGACCCTCGCGGGGGCGGCGCTCGGCGCCCTCGCCGGCTGCAGCGCCCCGCCCCCGGCCGAAGAGGTCGCCGATGCCATCTATCTCGGGGGGGACGTGATCACCATGAACTCCGCCCAGCCCGCCACCGAGGCGATCGCGGTCAAGGACGGGAAGATCCTCGCGGTCGGCGCGCGCGCCGCGATCGTGAGCGCTCACAAGGGGAAGGCCACGCGCGTCGTCGACCTGGCGGGGAAGACGCTGTTGCCGGGATTCATCGATCCGCACAGTCATTACATCAACTCGCTCTCGATGGCGAATCAGCTCAACGTGTTCTCGCCGCCGGCGGGGCCGGGCAAGGACGTTCCCGCGATCGTCGCCGCGCTTCGCGCCTTCCGCGACGAGCGGAAGATCCCGGCGGGCGAGCTGGTCATGGCCTACGGCTACGACGAGTCGAGCATGCCCGAGGGTCGCATGCTCAACCGCGACGACCTCGACGCCGCGTTGCCGGACAACCCGGTGATGGTGGGACACGTGTCGCTGCACGGGGCCGTGCTCAACTCGGCCGCGATGAAGCAGTACGGCATCAGTGCGGCGACGAAGACGCCGCCGGGCGGCGTCATCGTGCGCAAGCCGGGCACGAACGAGCCCTACGGCTTGATCATGGAGACGGCGTTCCTGCCCATCTTCGCGGCGTTGCCCAAGCCCACGCCGGAGCAGGAGATCGCGTGGACCACGGCCGGCCAGTTGATCTACGCGGCCGCCGGCGTGACCACCGCGCAGGAGGGTGCCACGCATGCCGCGGACGTCGCTCTGATGAAGCGCGCCGCCGCCGCCGACGCGCACATCATCGACGTGGTGGCGTTTCCGTTCATCCCCGACCTCGACGCCGCGCTCGCGATCGTGCCGCCCGAGGCGTTCGGAAAGTACGACCACCACCTGAAGATGGGTGGGGTGAAGGTCACGCTCGACGGCTCGCCGCAGGGGCGCACGGCCTTCTTCACCACGCCGTACCTCGTCGACGGTCCTGGCGGCGAGAAGAACTGGCGCGGCGAGTTGCCGTTTCCGACGGACGTGGTGAACGGGTGGTTCAAGCGCGTCTATGATCTCGGCCTGCCGCTCCTGGTGCACGCCAACGGCGACGCCGCCATCGACGTGCTGCGGGCCGCCCACGAGTTCGCCGCGGCGGGAAGCCTCGACAAGGATCGCCGGACGACGGTCATCCACTCGCAGTTCGTGCGCCCGGACCAGCTCGACAAATACGTCGCGTACAAATTCATTCCCTCGTTCTTCACCGAGCACGCCTTCTACTTCGGCGAGACGCACACGCGCCAGCGGGGGAAGGAGCAGACGGCGTTTCTGAGCCCGATGCGGGCGGCGATCGACAAGGGGCTGCGGCCCACGAACCACACGGACTTCAACGTCAGCCCGATCGACCAGATGTTCGTCGTGTGGACCGCGGTGAACCGCGTCTCGCGCGGGGGAGAGGTGATCGGGCCGGACCAGCGCGTCACGCCGCTCGAGGCGCTGCAGGCGATCACGATCAACGCGGCCTACCAGTACCGCGAGGAGGAGACCAAGGGCTCGCTCGAGGTCGGAAAGCTGGCGGACCTGGTGATCCTCGACAAGAATCCCCTGACGGTCGAGCCGATGGCGATCAAGGACATCCGCGTGGTGGAGACGATCAAGGAAGGGAAGTCGATCTACCTGGCGAAGTAGCGCGGCGGCGGCGAGTTGCACGGAAATGAAGCGGCCCCCCGGAGTTGGAGCTCCGGGGGGCCGCGGTCTATTCCTGCCTTCCTCCCGCCTACGGCAGGAGGAGACATCGCTTCTCGAAGCGCCGTCCGTCCGTCGCCAGCACGTAGAAGTAGACGCCCGTCGCCGCCTTGCGGCCCTGCGCGTCCCGGCCGTCCCACGTCGCCACGTGCTCACCCGCCTCGACCTGGCCCGAGACGAGCGTCTGCACGCGGCGGCCCTGCACGTCGTACACGCCGATCTCGGCCCGGCCGGAGCGCGGCAGGCCGAAGCGGATCGCCGTCCGGCCCGTGAATGGATTCGGCGCGTTCTGGCGCAGGAAGGCGACGGTCGGCACGTTGCCGACGCCCACCAGATCGGGGCCGTTGACCTGCACGACGAACTCCGCCGCCGGGCCCCAGTTGCCCGCCGCATCCTGACCGCGCACCCACAGTGAACGCGGGCCGGTGTTGATCGGCGTCGTGTCGATGGCACCGCTCGCCGGGCGCGTCACGCCCGAGCCCGCCAACGGCAGCGGCGTACCCGTGCCGGCCGCAGCCGCCGCGGGACCTTCCGACCACTCGGCGGCCGCGACATTGCTGGCGCCGGTGGTTGCATCGCTGATCGAGGCCGACAGCGTCGCGGCGTTCGGACGCACGATCGGGTTCGGCGCCGAGGCGACCGAGCCGGCGACCACGATCGGGCCCAGCAGGTCGCCGCCGACGCGCGCGATCGAGAAGTTCGCCACGCTGACGTCGGCCTGCGCCAGCGGCGCCGGCGTCCCGTCATCGAGCACGCGGACGCGCACCCGGCCGCGGTTCGAGTTGGGGAGCGCCGTCAGGTCCCACACGTAGGGGCTGGGGCCAGCGGCGTTGGTCAGCAGCGTCCACGAGTCGCCGCCGTCGAGCGAGTATTCGATCGACCGCTCGGCCGCGTTGACGCCGCCGCCCAGCGTCTCGTTCCACGTGATGTTGGTCGAGGCGCCCGTGAGCACCTCGCCGCCGTTCGGCGACGTGAGGACGACGACCGGGCGGGCACGGCCGAACAGCCACACCAGCGTCTTGTCGAGGATGCCGTCACGCGTGCTGCTCGGCGCGTTGAACGGAGGGTCGAGCGACGTGAACTCGTAGTACTGGGTCACGAGGCGGCTCGGCGCGCCGCCCCACAGGGCCGACAGCGGGTTGCCATTGACGACTCCGCTCTCCCAGCGGAAGCCGACGTCGTCGGGAGTGCCCTCGTTGTTGCGGAACGTGTACGCCGAGGTTCCGCCGGCGCCGGCCGCGATGTCGACCTCGTCGCCCGCGCCACCGGCGCGGAACGGCTCGTAGCTCACGCCGCCCGTGTAGGCGCCCGAGATCGGATCGGCCGCGTAGCCGGTCTGGATGCTCCACGTCGCCGGATCCGCCTGGTACGTCGTGCGCAGCGTGGTGGTGAGCCAGGTGGCGCGGTCGACCGTGTAGACCGGCGACGTCGGGTCGCCGAGCGCCCACGCGATGTCGTGACCCGCGACGGCGAGGCGTCCGCCGCCGTTCAGGTAGTCGGTGATCACCGTGCGCTGCGTATCCGAGAACGGCGGGTACGTTTCGAGCCCGGCCTGCCAGAGCACGGCCTTGTACGAGCGCATACCGGTCGTGCGGTCACCGAGAACCGGGTTGTCGGCCAGCGGGCCCGACCAGACGTCGTAGTCGTAGTTCGCAGTGGCCAGCGCATTCGTCCACGCGAACATGCGCGGGTACGCCGCATCGCCGAGCACGAAGAGGATGTCGCCCGAGCCCTTGGCGGAGAACTGGTAGTGCGCGCCGCCGGCGTCGTCACGCGTCGAGTTGCCGTTGAGCGCGGCGGACTCCACGTCGTAGTAGTACGTCGACCCGGGGGTCAGCCCGGTCACCAGCACCGAGTGCGAGAGTCGCGATTCGACGGCACTCACCGGGCCCAGCTCGAGCGCGGGCGTGAGGCCGTAGTGCACGGCCGAGGTCGCGTTCAGGTTCGTGCTCCAGGTGACCAGCGTGCCCGCGGCGCCCTGGGACGTCGCCTTCACGTTGGTGATCACGGGCGTGGCGTAGCTCACCGTCGCCCGGGCGATGATCGTCGCGATCGGTGCCCCGTCGTCGTAGCTGCCGATCAGCGCGTCGCCGTGCGAAACCGAGAGCTGGCTGTCGCCGTTGGTCAGGTTTGCACTGGTCAGCGGCAGCGTTCCCGTCCACACGCCGTTGGCGCCCGTGAGGGTGACCGCTTCGCCGGCCGGCTCGGTCGGCGAAGTGACGATGACGATCACCGGGTCGCTCGCATTCGTGTCGGTGACCTGGATCTCGAGCGGGCTCGTGGAGCCGTATTCCGTGCGATCGAGCGCCAGCGATCCGGCGGTCTGACCGACTCCTCCGGTGACGCACAGGCCGAACGGCTGCGGTCCGATCGGCACGGTCGGGGCGGAGACGCGCACCGTCCACACTCCGATCGACGGCGTGGCGACGAGCACGTTCTCCTCGACGTTGACCACGTCGGCCGATCCGCCGGTCGTGGAGGAGCCGGCCGAAAAGACGTTACCCTTGTAGGTGAGCACGCCGTTGGTGACCGTCATGTCGAGGTTGTTGACCAGCTGGAGCGCGTTCGCCGGGTTGCCCGGCGAGTCGCTCCACGCGAGCGAGACCTCGAGCGGTTGCGTGCTCTCGGTGACGTTTACCTCGTACTCGATGTACTGGCCCTGTGCCAGTCCCGCGGTCTGGTCGACGAGCAGCGTCTTGCGCGCGTCGCCGGCGAAGTACAGTACGTTGTCGGCCTTGACGCGGCCGTAACCGATGTTCTGGTCGGGCGCAACGTAGCCGGGCACCAGGTTGTCGGCCGAGTTGATCGCCATGGCCTTGAGCAGCGCCGCCGACGGCGAGAAGCCGTTCGCCGGGACCGCCGCACCCGTCGGGTACCAGCCGTCCGTCAGGTACTGGCGCATGAGTGTCACCGCGCCGGTCCCGGTGGGGCAGGCCATCGACGTGCCCGAAAGGCTCGCGTACGTACTCGGCGCGACGTTCGCCGAGGTCACGTTCTGGCCGGGCGAGCAGAACAACGGCTTGCGCCGGCCGTCGGTCGTCGGCCCGCGGCTGGTCGCGGTGTAGATGATGCTCGCCGACGTGCCGTTGCGTGTGCCGCCCATGCCGGCCAGGTTCTTCGCCGTGGCAGGGCTGCCGACCGAGCCGGACGTACCCGCGTTGCCGTTGGAGAAGCCGATATACATGTCGGGGTGGGCCCACACGAACTGGTCGATGGCCATCGCGTCGAGCGTGTACTGGCCGCTGACCGCCGAGCCCCACGAGTTCGACGAGATGCGCGCGGCGCCGCCGGCGTTGCCGACGTACGGCGGGGTGAACAGGTCGTTCAGGTCATCGAAGGGGAACACGCCGTTGGCCAGTGCGGGCCCGGAGATGTCCATGAAGTAGATCTTCGCGTCCTTCGCCATGCCGTCGGACAGCGACGCGCCGGCGACCGGATCGTCGGATCCGACCATCGAGCCGGCGGTGTGCGAGCCATGATAGCTCGCGCCGGCGTGGTCGCCGAAGACGACGTCAGGGCTCGACGAGCCCTTCTGGTACGCGATGATCTTGCGGTGCGTCGGCGAGTCTCCGAACGCCGTGAGCGGCAGCAGCGGATCGCGGAACTGGTCGTGCAGCACGTCGATGCCCGAGTCCGAGGTCATGATGACCTGGCCCTGGCCGCGCAGACCCTGCGTCCACACGCGACGGTCGCCGTTCACGTTCGTCTGGACGACCCACTGCGCGTTCGCATTGTCGAGCATCCTGGGCACGACCGGCTCGACCCACGCCACGGCCGACAGGCCGGCGACACGCGCCCGTGCATCGTCCCCCGTGACGCCGGCCGGCATGCGCAGGCGGAGCATCTTGTTGACGCCGTTGTCGGAGCGATTTTCGATGGTGCAGCCGCGCGTCGCCAGCTCGGCGGCGGCGTCGGCCATCGAGGCGTCGGGGAACAGCAGCGCGAGACAGCGGTCGCCCTGCGGTACCGCCGCGTCGGCGAACATGGGCGAGATCTTGTATGCCGGCTGGTAGTCGCCGATCCACGAGGCCTCACCCGCGAGCGCGAGGCGGGCCCGCGCGTCGCGCGTCATGCGGACGAGGAACGCCTGGTCGGGCACGTAGGTGAAGACCGCGCCGCCGGCGCGCGCGATTGCATCGCGCTGGGCGTCGGACGGCGGGGCAGCGAACTGCACGAGGTACGAGCCCAGCGCGGACGGGTCGGCATCCTCGATCGACATCGTGCGCGCGGTCGACAGCATCATCGGCAGCAGCGGCTCGCCCTCGAGCGTCGGGGCGAACGAGTAGCCGGCGGCGAGGCGGATGCGCGGGGCGTCGGCGGCGAGGACGGCGGCGAGCGTGCCGGCGCGCTTGACGGCGGTGTCGAACGGCGTCTGGACACCGCGGCGTTCCCGCGCGGCGGCCTCGATCTCATCGGCGCCGAGCACGCCGCGACGCGCCTCGACGAGGAACGGCGAGGCCAGTACGCGGTTGGCGAAGCGTGGTGTCACGATGACCGTGCGCACGTCGGCGGCGCGGAGCGTTCCGCCCTTGCGATCGGCCGAGGCGACGGTCCAGTGGAGCGTGGTCTCGCCGGTGAGCATGATCTCGAGTTCGGCCAGCGAGGAGGGACGCGCGCTCGCGTCGACGACGACCAGTCCGTCGCCGGCGGGAACGCCGCGCCACGATGAGGGATCGATCGGCGTGCGCGAGACGACGAGCCATGAGCGGGCGGCGTCGGACGGCAGTTCGTAGGCGAAGCGCAGGGCGGACTCCGCGGTGCGCTCCCCATCGGCGGGGGCGATCGGGCGGGCGCGGCCGAACTCGGCGGCGTCCTCCATGCGCATGGCGGCGAACGCGGGGGCGATGCCCGCGAGCGGCTGGATGAAGAGCGAGGCCAGCATGGGCCAGGCGAGAGGACGCAGGAAGTGGCGTCGGGACGTCGGACACATCGGGGATCCTCCCGGTGGATGCTCGGCTGCGAAGCTTCAATAGATCGCGGTCCATGTACAGGCGGGCCGCCGCACCGCATGGGGAATGGTGCGTCACGGCGGGGGCACGAAAAGGATACCATGAACGGGGTTGCGGGCCAGCGGGAACCGCATTCGGCGGCGGGGGTATCAACCGTCAGCATCGAGTCGAGTTGATCGAAAACACTGGAATCGCCATGGCCCGACTGCTCTTGCCGCTCTCTCTTGCCGCACTCCTCCTCGCGCCCGGTGCCCCGGCCGCCGCGGCCGAGCCGCGCGCGGACATGAAGGTGCACGCCGCCGCAGCCCAGACCGACACGCTGGACGTCTCGTGGCGGGAGGTCTATCGCGTCGCGATGATCGAGATGGCAAAGGACGAGTGGACCATCCAGCGGTCGGACTCGGTGAGCGGTCGCTTCGTCACGCAATGGAAGAAGGTCGAGCACCCGCTGTCGAAACTCGTCTTCGGCGAGCTGTACGCGCGCTGCGTCGTCGACGTGAAGCCGCTGTCGGACACGACGACCGAGATCAATTTTCGCGGCGGACTGGCCGGGTCAGGGAACTTCGATCGCAACCCTGCATTCGGATCCGCGCTGACGGTCTACTACAAGGCGGCCGAGCGCTGGGTCGTCCGCGTGCGCACGTCGCTCGCGGCGATGGCTACGGCCGATCCGGCGGCGGCGCTTCCGGGCGCCCGCTGATTCGCTCCACGAACTCCCGCATCACCGCGAACCAGCGCTCCGACTCCTCGAGCTCGGGACGGTGGCCGCTGCGCTCGAACACGACCAGTCGCGCATCGGGCAGCGCGGCCGCGATGCGCGCCGCCGCCGCCGGCGGGCAGATGCGGTCGTAGCGCCCGGCGAGCACGAGCGTCGGCGCATGGATGGCGGCCAGGCGCGGGCCGAACTCGACGCCGGCAAGCGTGCCGTCGACCGTCCACTCCGGATCGCGCCCCACCATCCTGCGGTAGACGTCGGGGGACGAGCCCGCGATGCCGGCCTCGCGGACGTAGCGCTGGCGGTAGCGAAACGTCGAGTCGTTCGCCAGGTCGTAGGCGTGGAGCTCGTTGATCGGGGCGAAGAGTCGCGACAGCGTGTCCTCCGAGGTGACGAATCCCGCAGCGTGCAGCGCTTCGATCTGCCGCCAGTGCTCCGGAAACTGGCGGGCGAGGAACGCGTGCCTGGCGCCGATGTTCTCCTCCTGCCAGGCGCGCGCTCCGTCGAGCGTATTACTCAGAATCAGTCCGCGCACGCGCCCCGGGTGGGCGAGTGCGTATGCCTGGGCGACCAGGCCGCCGTACGAGCGCCCGTAGACGATCAACGACTCCGCGCCGATCGCGCGCCGCACGGTCTCGACGTCCTCGACGTCGTGCTCGATCGTGTACGGCCTCGCGCCCACACCCGGGCCGGAGCGGCCTCGCCCGCGATTGTCGAGATACACCACGCGGGCCAGGTCGCGCAGGCGGCCGTGCGTGACGTGGAAGCCGTTGTGGGGCGAGCCGGGGCCGCCGGCGATGCAGACGATGGGCGGGCCCGGCCGGTCGCCCTCGACCTCGTACCAGATGCGGATGCCATCGGCGGTCGTGGCGTAGCGGCCGCGGGCGCCGCCGGCGTGCGGCGCGAGGATGGTGGCGGTGTCGGGGGGCGCGGTCGTGGCCGCGAGGTGGGCGGGCGTGGCGGCGAGCGCGAGGGCGGCGAGCGCGAGGGCGAATCCGCGGGCGGCCTGGAACTTCGGGGCGGGACGGCGAAGCGATCGAAGGTTCATGGGCGGAGTCTAGTCAACGGATAGCCTCGCTGGAATGGCCCACGCGGAAGCCGCTTGCGTCCGGCGGATGGATTGTCGCTCAATGGTCCCGCGAACATCCGCAGTTCGTTCGCCGTCCCGACTTCCCATTCCCCGGAACCGGGAGAAACCCGTCATGACCCGCCCGCAGACCCTCACCTGCGTCACTCTCGTGATCGCCTCGCTCGTCGGGGGTGTTCTCGCCGTGTCCTGCAGCCAGACCGGTGGGGAGGCCGCGAAGGAGGCCACACCCGCCGCGGCCGCCGAGTGGACGCTCGAGCAGAAGATCGCCGAGGGCGCTCGCATCGCTACGATCACCGGATGCAACGACTGCCACACGCCGGGCGGGCTGTACGGCGCGCCGGACATGTCGCGTGCGCTCGCCGGCAGCGAGATGGGCTGGATCAGCCCCGCCGGGACGGCCTACGCCTCGAATCTCACTCCTGACGTGCAGACGGGCATCGGCGGTTGGAGCGAGGAGCAGATCGCGAGCATCCTGCGCACGGGCCACCGTCCCGACGGGACACCGCTGTTGCCGCCGATGCCGTGGCCGAGCACCGCGCAGTTGACCGATCGCGAGATGAGCGCGCTCACCGCGTATCTCAAGAGCCTGCCGCCGGTGAAGCACAAGAAGCCTGCGAGCCTGCCACCGGGAGTGGCGCCGACCGGCCCGACCGTCGTGTTCTCGGCGCCCGGGGCCTGGGATGCGCCCGCGGCTCCGGCGCCGGCGCCGGCAACGCCGTAGTCACAACGCCGTAACATTGCCGTCAACCGGCGGCAACCGATCAACTCCAGGGTGGGGCCACGTCGTCCGGGGCGCCTGCGGGCGCCCCGCTCACCCCCGCCCTGGAGGAACGCGTGCTCCCACTGTTGCTCGCAGCCTGGATGCTCCTCGCAGCCGCTGCGACCCCCGTGCTTGCCCAGGACGCGCCGGTGGACGCGGACTCGACCGCGGCCGGCGAGATCGAGGATGCCGACCTGGTCGACGAAGCGGACGATGGCCTCGACGCCGCGGACGACGTCGACATCGTCGGCATGAACGAGCAGCTGCAGGTTCTCCAGGGCGAAGTCGACCGCCTCAAGAAGGTGAAGTTCACCGGCTACCTCCAGGCCCGCTACGAGGTGGCCGAGGCCGATGCCGACACCGTGCGGGTCGCCGGCAGCCCCTCGACGTTCACCCCCGCCAATCTCGAGCGCTTCTACCTGCGCCGCGCGCGCTTCAAGCTCACCTACGATCATGCGCCGTGGAGCCAGCTGGTCCTGACCATCGACGCCGGCGCCGAACGCCAGGTGCGCATGCTCGACGGCTACCTCGCGCTCACCGAGCCGCGCACGCCCGAGCCTCGTCATCAGTTGTGGATCGGCCAGTTCAACGTGCCGTTCGGCTACGAGATCGAGCGCTCCTCGTCGCTGCGCGAGCTGCCCGAGCGCTCGCGCATGGAGAACGTGCTGTTCCCGGGAGAGCGCGATCGCGGCATCAAGGCGCAGAGCCTGTGGGCATCGCGTTTCGAGACGGTCGTGGCGGTGATCAACGGCGGCGGGATCGGCAGCGTCGAATTTCCGACGACCGATCCGACGCGTGGCAAGGACGTGCTCGGCCGCGTGCGCGCGCTGTTCGGCACGATCGACTTCGGTGTCTCGGCTTACGGCGGCAAGGCGCTGGTGCCGCTCACCGGGCCCGATGTCGCGCTCGATCGCACGCGCTTCGGCGCCGAGGCGCAGGGCTACTACGCACTGCCGAGGTTCGGCGGTGGCTCGCTGCGCGGGGAGTACTGGGCCGGGCACAGCGTCAATGCCGACTCGGTGAACGCCAACGTGGTGCGGGCGACGGCGGCGAACCCGGTGCTGCTCCTGCGCCCGGGCGCGAATCCGAATTCCCTGGCGACCGACTTCGCCGGCTACTACGTGATGTGGGTGCAGAACGTGGGCGAGAAGTT
>JANOEH010000030.1:0-8192 GCA_031413115.1 Candidatus Eiseniibacteriota bacterium
GAACAGGACCACGTAATAGAGGAACGGATTGAGCAAGCCGAGTGCGCCGAGTCGCAGCCAGTCGCGCCCGCTCAGGCGCGTCAGCGCTGTAAAACGCCCGGTGGCGATGCTCGCCGTTGCGAAGAACGCCAACGAGATCACGCTGCCGAGCCACAACAGTTCGAGCGGTTCGAGTTCGGCAAGGCCGAGCTTGAAACCGGTCGCCGCGGCCGTGGAGATGAAGGGGATCAACAGCACGATTACCCACGGCGCGGTCACCATCGCGGCCATCACGACCTACTCGACATGGGACACGCTGCGCATCCTGAACAACGGCAACGCGCCGCTGACGGTGAGCCTCGTCACCAGCGACAACCCGGCGTTCACGCCCGGGCGCACGTCGTTCGTCGTGGCGGCGGACAGCGTCGACACGCTGTCGATCTGGTACCTGCCGGGCGCGCCCGGCCCCGACTCGGCGTTGTTCACGTTCACGACGGACGATCCGGCCGGCCCGCACACGGTGCGCCTCCGCGGCACCGGGACCGAGGCGGTCGGCGTGCCGGCGGTCACCTTAGCCTTCGCGCTCGACTCCCCGCGGCCGAATCCGTTCGCGGGGGAGACCACGGTGCAGTTCAGCCTGGCCGAGCGTTCGGCCGTCGCGCTCGAGGTCTTCGACCTCTCCGGGCGTCGCGTCGCCACGCTCGCCGAGGGTGTGCGGGATCCCGGGCCGTACTCGATCCTGTTCCGTCCGGGCGCGGCACGGGGTGCGGGGGACGGGGGCGGCGGGCTGTCGGCGGGGGTCTATTTCGTGCGCCTCACCGCCGGTTCGCATGTCGCCACCCGGAAGCTCCTCTACCTGGCGCGGTGACGCCCGCCGACGGCGCCGAGCCCGGCGGTATCCGCCTCAACAAGCTCCTTGCCGAGCGCGTGGGCGTCGCCCGCCGTCGCTGCGACCAGTCGATCCTCGACGGCGAGGTCACGGTCGACGGCGAGTTGGTCATCACGCCCGGACTCGTGCTCGACCCGGCGCGGCACGCCATCACGTTTCGCGGGCAGCCGCTTCCGGCGGCGCCCGCGTTTCACTACCTGCTCCTGCACAAGCCGCTCGGCGTGCTCGTCACGTGGAGCGACCCGCAGGGACGCCCGACGGTGAAGGACTACGTGCCGCCGGGATTGCCGCGGATGTTCTCGGTGGGGCGGCTCGACTCCGACACCTCGGGACTGCTCGTCCTGACCAATGACGGGGATCTCACGCACCGCCTCGCGCACCCGCGTTACGAGGTCCCGAAGACCTACCTGCTGACGCTCGAGCGCGCGCCCAACGCGGCCCAGCTCGCCGCCCTGCGCGCCGGCGTCGACCTCGGCGAGGGCGAGTGGACACGCCCGGCCAAGGACGTTGCGGTGGTCGAGCGGGCCCCGGGCAGCGCTGTCGTGCGGCTGGTCATTGCCGAGGGCAAGAATCGCCAGGTCCGTCGCATGTGCAAGGCCGTGGACCTCTGGCTCACGGGGCTCGAACGGGTGGCGTTCGGCCCGCTGGTGCTCGGCGAGCTGGCGATGGGGAAGACGCGCCCGCTGACCCGGGACGAGATTCGCGCCCTCCGGGCCGCGACGCGGGACCCTGCGGCGCCTTCGCGGGGTAGGACCCTCCGGTAGCCCGTCGACTGCGTTCGTTGACGGCCCGCGCACGCCTCCATTACAGTTGCGGGACGTGGAAGCGTTCCTTCGGACCCGTCCCAGGCCCTCGGGGAGAAGCCGCATGCCGCATCGTTTCGGGGCGCGGGCCCTGGTGCTCCCGCTCGTCATCGCGTTTGCCCTCCCCGCCCTCCCGGCGGCCGCCACGGACAAGTACGCCGGCGAGTTCCTTCGCGTCGGCGCGGGCGCCCGCGCGGTCGGCATGGGGGGCGCTTTTCTGGCCGTCGCCGACGACGCCACGGCCGGCTACTGGAACCCCGCCGGACTGGTCTACCTCGAGCACAAGAGCCTCCAGTACATGCACGCCGAGGAGCAGCACTCCCAGGTGGCGTATGACTTCCTCGGGCTCGTCCTGCCGCAGGGCGGGGAGCCGGGCAAGCGCTCGGCCCTCGGGATCTCGCTCGTTCGCCTGGGGGTCGATGATATCCCGGTGTCGCTGCGCACGGTTGACCAGCTCGTGCCCGGAGTCGATTTCGAGGACGGCGACGGCAACCCCTCGACCAACCTGCCGACCGAGGGCAACGGCGCATGGGACGTCGGCGAGCGGCTGTTCCTCTCCGATGCCGACTTCGAGTACAAGTCGAGCAACGATTTTGCCGGGCTGTTCTCGTACGGGCGCAATCTCTCTCCGAAGTTCACGCTGGGCGGCTCGCTCAAGGTGCTCTACCGCACGCTCGTCGGACACTCGGCATGGGGCGCCGGGCTCGACGCCGGGCTGACCTACGAGGTGGCACAGAACGCGACCCTGGCGTTCATGGCGCGTGACCTGACGACCACGTTCATATCGTGGGACACCGGCACGAGCGAGAGCATCGCGCCGTCGCTGTCGTTCGGCGGCCAGTACACGCAGCAGATGGGCACGCGCCACGCGATCACGGGCGCGGCCGACGTGCGGCTCGACCTCGAGTCCATGCGCATCGACTCCAACTTCGGCGGCGACGGGATGGCGGGCGAGATCCACGTCGGGGCCGAGTACTGGTACCACGACGCCCTCGCGCTCCGCTCCGGGGTGAGCGGCCGCGACCTCACGTTCGGCGCCGGCTTCCGTCGCAAGGGGCTCGGCATCGACTACGCGGCGATCTTCAATCGCCAGTTCGGCAGCGACGTCGACTTCGCGGCCGACGAGAACCAGGGAGTCGCCCACCGGGTGTCGGGCTCGTTCGACTGGTAAGACGGTAGTCATGGCCGCGCGCTTCCCGCGCCGGACGACAGGGAGGTTCGGGTGCGTCGCGTCATGGCGATGGTGCTGGCCGGGGGGCGCGGCGAGGGGCTCGGCGTCCTCTCGATGCCGCGGGCGGCGCCCGCACTCCCGTTTGGCGGCAAGTACCGCGTGATCGACTTCACGCTGTCGAATTGCGTCCATTCCGAGATTTTCAAGGTCGCGCTCCTCACCCAGCACCAGCCCACGTCGCTCGTCGAGCACATCGGCGCCGGCCGCCCGTGGGACCTCGACCGCCTCGGCGGCGGCGTGCAGATCCTGCAGCCGTTTGTGCGCCGCGAGCGCTCGCTGTGGTACCGCGGCACCGCCGACGCCCTCGCCCAGAACCTCAACTCGATCGAGGACGCCCAGGTCCAGCACGTGGTCGTCGCCTCCGGCGACCACGTCGTTTTGATGGACTACGGCCAGCTCGTCCAGAAGCACGAAGAGTCGGGTGCGCGGGTCACCATCGCGGTCGCGCCGGTCGCGCCCGAGCGCGGCGCCCGCTTCGGCATGGTCGCCATCGACGAGCAGGACCGCGTGCGCCGCTTTCTCGAGAAGCCCGGCCCGACCGACCTGCGCTGGGCCTCGATGGGTCTCTACGTCTTCGACGCCGGTTTCCTCATCCGCGCGCTGTCCGAGCTGCGCGGCCCCGACCTCGTCTACGACCTGCTGCTGCCCGCGCTCGAGGCGGGGGAGCGCGTGCAGGCGTTCCGCTTCGCGGGCGCGTGGGAGGATGTGGGGGAGCTCTCGACATACTACCGCGCGAGCCGCGACCTCCTGTCCGATCGCCCCGCGCTGCGCCTCGACGACCCGCGCTGGACCGTGCTGACGCGCAACGAGGAGCGCCCCCCCGCGCAGTTCGGTGCGCAGGCCGAGGTGAGCCGCAGCCTGGTCGCCGCCGGCGCGCGCGTCGACGGCACGGTGCGGCGCTCGATCGTGTTCCCGGGCGCGTGGATCGAACGCGACGCCGTGATCGAGGATGCGATCGTCTTCCACGACGCGTGGGTGGGGCGCGGGGCGCAGGTCTCGCGCGCCGTGCTCGACAAGGACGCGATCGTCGGCGAGGGCGCCACGGTCGGCGCGGCGGGCGACGTCGAGGATGACGCCGGGCTGGTCGCCGTGGGCAAGGAAGCGGTGATCACCGCGGGCGCGACGATCGCGCCGGGGTCGTCCGTGCCGGTCGGGGGCGGGCGCGGTCGTGGGCTGCCGCCCGAGGCGTCGCCCAAGAAGGTGCACGGGGAGTGGCCGCGATGAATCCCTCCGCGCGCTACGCGTTCCTGCTCGCCGGTGGCCTCGGGTCGCGCCTGTGCCTGCTGTCGGAGAAGCGCGCCAAGCCGGCCGTCCCGTTCGGCGGCAAGTACCGCATCATCGACTTCACGCTGTCGAACTGCGTCAACTCGGGCATCTTCGACGTCGGCGTGCTCACCCAGTACAAGCCCGGCTCGCTGCGCGACCACATCGGCAGCGGCCGGCCGTGGGATCTCGACCGCAACCGCGGCGGGGTCCAGATCCTGCAGCCTTTTCAGGGCAGCGAGGAGAACGACTGGTACCGTGGCACCGCCGACGCCGTGTACCAGAACCTCGTGCACGTGCGACGCAAGCGCGCCGAGGACATCCTGGTCCTCTCGGGCGACCACGTGTACAAGATGGATTACGGGCCGATGTACGAGTTCCACCGCGACCGCCGTGCCGCCGTGACGCTGGCGGTGACGACGGTGCCACTCGAGCACACCGACCAGTTCGGCATCGTCGAGTTCGACTCGCGCGGGCGCATCACCGGTTTCCAGGAGAAGCCGGGAGCCGGGGAGGCGCGCTCGACATTTGCTTCGATGGGGGTCTACCTGTTCCGCCGCGAGGTGCTCGAGATGGCGCTCGCCGAGGACGCCGACGACCCGCGCAGCTCGCACGACTTCGGCAAGGACCTGTTCCCGCGCTTCCTTGCCCGCGGCATCGAGGTCTACGCCCACCTGTTCCCGCAGTACTGGCAGGACGTCGGGACGCTCGACTCGTTCTACCGCGCGAACATGGAGCTGCTCGCGCCGCGGCCGCCGATCGAGCTGGCCGATCCCGAGTGGATCGTGCACACGGTGAGCCACGACCTGCCGCCGGTCCGCATCGGCGCCGACGCGCGCCTGCGCACCAGCCTCGCGGCCAATGGCGCGCGCGTCGAGGGGCAGGTCGAGCGCTCGATCCTGTTCCCCGGCGTCGTCATCGCGGCCGGCGCCCGGGTGATCGACTCGATCCTGTTCCCGGGCGTGAATGTCGGACGCGACGCGGTGCTGACGTGCGTGATTGCGGACAAGGGCGTCGACATCGGGGAGGGTGCGCGCGTCGGCGGGGCGGTCGAGCCGGGCGAGACGCCGGCGCCGAACCGGCTCTGCCCCGAGCACCTGACGAGCGGGCTCACGCTGCTCGGCACGCGCGCCACCGTGCCGCCCGGGCGGGTCGTCGGGCGCAACGTGCGCATCGACCCCGAGGCCACCGACGCCTGCTACGCAACCGAAACGCCCGATGGGGCGCATGTCCCGTCCCCCCCGGGCGCATCGGTCTCGCACGGCGCCGAGATCCCGCCGGAGGCTTCGACTAGCCGGCGCGCGGAATCCTGAGGCGCTGACCGGCCTGCAACTCCTGCTTCGACGACATCCCGTTCGCCTCCCGCAACGCCGACACGGTGACGCCGTGCGCGGCGGCGATCTCGCTCAGCGTCTGGCCCCTGCGCACCTTCACGGTCTTCGCCGACGTCGACTTCGCCGCGGAGCTCCCGTTCGCGGCCGCCTTCCTGCTGCCGGGGCTCGCGTCGCGCATCACGACGTCGGTCTGCGGAATGAGCAGCGTGCGGCCCACCCGCAGGCGCGCCGACTTGCTCATTCGGTTCTTCTTCGCGATCGTCGCGGGGGAGACACCGTAGCGCAGCCCCAGTCCCTTCAGGCTCTCGCCGCGGCGCACCTTGTGGCGCAGCACCAGCGGATCGGCCGGCACCGCGACCTTCGGCAGCTCGAGCGTCCCCGCGGCCAGGCTCGCCATCAGGCGCTCGCCGGCGCCGTCGGGAACGCGCACCATGACCGCGTCGCCCCGGGGCGGCGCGGCGTGGCGCAGGAACTGCGGGTTCAGATCCTTGATCACGTCGAGGTCGGTCTCGCACGCGGCGGCCAGCGCGCGCAGGTCGACCGGTCCCGGCAGCGACACCTCGTCGAATGCCAGCGGCGCGGCGACGGTCACCTGGTCGAAGCCATAGCGCGACGGATCGCGCGAGATGGCGAGCACGGCCATGAACTTCGGCACGTAGTTGCGCGTTTCCTCGGGCAGGCGCAGCGCCCAGAAGTCGCGCGTGCCCTGGCGCTTGATGGCGCGCCCGACGGCGCCCTCGCCCGCATTGTACGAGGCCAGCGCCAGCGGCCACGAGTTGAACAGCCCGTAGAGGTGCTTGAGGTAGCGCGCGGCGGCGATCGTCGAGGCCTCGGGATCCTTCCGCTCGTCGACCCACGAGTTCACCTTGAGCCCGAAGATGTTCGCCGTGCCGCGGATGAACTGCCAGGGGCCAACGGCCGAGGCCACCGAGCGCGCCTGCGGGTTGAATCCGCTCTCGACGAACACCAGGTGCACGAGGTCGGTGGGGACGCCCTCCTTCTCGAGGATCAGCTTCATCGCATCCACGTACTGGCCGGAGCGCTCCAGCCAGCGCTCGAACGTCGGGCGTCCGCGGCCGGTGAAGTAGTCGAGCCACTTGTCGACCAGCGGGTGTTCCTCGACGGCGATCGCGTCGTCCTCGAGCGCGGGCAGCGCGTAGGCCGGATCCTCTTCCTCGCCCGGCAGCGGCAACTCGAGCGCGGGGGCGACGTCGGTCGGCGGCAGCGCGGCGAGCGCGGTCGAGTCGGCGACCAGCTCGGCCGGATCGGTCGGACCGATCAGCGCGTGCCCGGGCGGCAGGGCGGCGAGCGTCTCGCTGCGGCGCGCGGTCACCTGCTTGTCGAGCCGGGCGACGTCCTTCTGCACGGTCCTGAGCCCGTCGCGAATCCGCGGCTCGGGCTTCGAGGAGAGCGCGAGGTCGATGCTCCGTTCGGTCTTCTCGAGGAGGACGGCGGCCGGCTCGTCGCGACGGGCCGCGTAGTGATCCTGGGCGGCGGCGACATCCTTGCGCGCGGCGAGGAGCACCTTGCCGGCGTCGTAGGCGGATTGCGTGCTGCGAGCCTTGGCGCGGGCCTTCGTGGCGGCCGCGACGGGGCGGGGTGCGGGGGCGAGCACGGCGAGCAGCAGCACGGCTGCTCCGAGTGCAACGAAGGCGCTCCGGGGTGTCCGGTTCGTCATCCGTTTTCCTCCCTCGGGTCCACCCATCCTGCGTTCCACGGGCGGAAACGCAGAAACCTGATGGAAGTCTACGAACCCGGCTTGCGTTTTGCAAGGAAGCCCCGGTGTCCGGCGCCAGCCCCCAATGGATCCATCCACGGCGGGCCTGGCGACATCGGGCAGAAAGACAAGCACGATGCATGCCGCGAAAGCAGGTTTCCTTTCGCAGGCACGAGGCCAACGACCGTTGCGCAAAGGACTTGCCGTGAACTCTTCGAGCCCGATCTCAGGATCCGACGAAGGTCGCCCGACGGCCGAGAACCGTGCAGGACGGCCATCCTCGGACCGTCTTGCCTTGAGTGGTCGCCCCGCCCCCGGGGTGGCTGAGTACCGGTCGAATTTCTGCCACGCCTGGGTCCTGGGCGGCGAGATCGAGAGCGACGAGCTGACGGCTGCCCTGGGCGACCTCGAGTTGGCGGCTTTCGCTGCCCGGATCTCCTCTGCGGCCGATGAGGCGGTTGCAGTTTCCGAGCCCGGCTTCGAGGCAGGAACGCCTCGGGCGGTAAGGCAATTTCTCAATGGTTTCGACTTCCTGCGCACCCACCTCTGGTCCATGGGTGGCGACGATCCGCAGGTCGGCGTCGTCGGCCTGTGCCTCGAGGATGGTCGACTGTGGGCGTTCCGCGCGGGCGTCGACGCGACGCTCGAGCAACTGACCGGCGCGCCGGGTCGCGTGCACTGGCACGCGGTGGGAACGGCTGGGCTCGAGTGGGGCGAGGCAGACGCGAAGGAGGTGTGGCGCATCGAGTGTGCCGGTCCGGCCGGCGCGCTCGCCATTCATCACCGCCCGCCGTTGGCCTCGGTGCTCGGCGCGTTGCGCGACGAGGCCGCCGCGGACTCCTCGTCGCCGACGCCCCTGGCGTCGACGCCTGCGCCCGCGTCGCGGCGCCCGCGACCGGTCGCGGGCGCAGCGTCCATGCTGCGCCGGCCGCGCCTCGTGCTCTCCGGTCGCGCCTACGCGGTCGCCGCCGCGCTC
>JANOEH010000031.1:0-3449 GCA_031413115.1 Candidatus Eiseniibacteriota bacterium
CCTCCCGGCCATGGACTCCCTGCTCGAACTCGTCCGCCGGCCATGGCCATGGTGGGTGGTCGGCCCGCTCGTCGGCCTCGTGCCGGCGGCGCTCCTGCTGCTCGGCAACCGGATGTTCGGCGTCTCGTCGAACCTGCGCCACGCCTGCGCGATCCTCGCGCCGAGGTCGGCCGCCTTCTTCGACTACGACTGGCGAGGCAGCGCCTGGAACCTCGCGTTCGCCGGCGGCATCCTCGCGGGCGGATTTGTCGGCGGCGTGCTGCTGGCCGGGAACGCGCCGGTGCCGCTCGTGCCCCTGGAGCTGTTCTCGTGGGCGGGCCTCGCGACTCCGCAGGGGCTCATCGCGATCGTGGGCGGCGGATTCCTCGTCGGCTTCGGCACGGCGTGGGCGGGCGGCTGCACGTCGGGCCACGGGCTCACGGGCGTGGCCGACCTGCAGCTTTCTTCGCTGCTCGCCCTCGTCGCGTTCTTTGTCGGTGGGATCGTCACCACGTGGTGGATCGTGCCGCTTCTCCTGCCGGGCGGCGGCTCGTGACCGCGGCGCGGCGCACCGGGCTCCTCGCCTACTTCGTCGTCGGCCTCGTCTTCGGGACGGTGCTCACCAAGGGCGAGATCGTGTCGTGGTTCCGCATCAACGAGATGTTCCGCTTCGCGGGACATCACATGTTCGGCGTGTTCGCGTTGGCGATCCCCGTGGCGATCGTCTCCGTGCAGTGGCTCAAGCGCTCGCACACACGCACGCTCGAGGGCGAGCCGGTGCGCCTCGAGCCCAAGACGATGGGAAGCGGCATCCGCTACGCGGCCGGCGGCGCGCTGTTCGGTGCCGGCTGGGCGCTGACGGGCGCATGCCCGGGCCCGTTGTTCGCGCTCGTCGGCGCCGGTGCGGGCGGGGGCGTGGTCCTCGTCGCGATCGCGGCGGCGCTGCTCGGCACGTGGACGTACGGCGTGCTGCGGCCGCGGCTGCCGCATTGAGCGCCGTGCGCTCCCTTGAACTCGTGCTCGAACCCGTGGCGCTCGCGGTCGTGCGGCTGCCTGCCGACGCGCCGGTTCCGGCCTGGGCCGGGCTCGACGCGCCGACCGCCGCGGGCGCGGTGAGCGTGACCCGCACGGCGTTCGAGCTCTCGATCGTGGCGCCCGCGAAGCACGTGCCGGCCGGCGGGCGGGTTGAAGGCCCGTTCCGCGCCTGTCGGATCCCCGGCGCGCTCGACTTCGCGCAGGTCGGCGTGATCGCCGCGCTCGCCGCGCCGCTGGCCGCCGCCGGCATCCCGATCTTCGTGCTGTCGACCTTCGACACGGACGTGCTGCTCGTCCCCGCCGACCGCATCGCTGCCGCCGTGGGCGCGCTCGAGGCGGCCGGACATCGCTTCGTCCCCGCGTAGCAACGCACCCGTTCCGGAGGTGATCGTGATCGCCCGAATCCGTCGTGTCGCACTCGCCGTGGCCACGCTGTCCATCCTGGCGCCCGCGCCCGGCCCCGCCCGCGCCGAACTCACTGCAACGCCGGTGTCGGCGTGGGCGGTCAAGCACGTCGTCATGCTGCCCGGCTCGCCCGAGCGCGCCTACGACGCGGCGACGGGTGACCTGTCGCCGTGGTGGGACCACACGTTCAAGACGAACCCGCAGAAGCTTTACATCGAGCCGTGGGCGGGCGGCGGTTTCTACGAAATCTGGAACGCCGAGGGCGAAGGCGTGAAGCACGCGACCGTGATCTGGGCCGAGCGCGGCAAGCATCTGCGCTTCGAGGGCCCGCTGGGCCTCGCTGGAAACGGAATCGTGTTCGTGACCACGTGGGACTTCGCGGCGAAGGGCGACAGCACGGAGCTGACATGCAACGCGAGCGTCGCCGGCACGATGCCTCCGGGCGTGGAGAAGGCGGTCGAGGGCGTGTGGATGCACTTCCTCACGGGGCGGCTCAAGCCGTACATGGAATCCGGCAAGGACGTTGGCAAGCCGCGCTGGCCGCGGCCGAAGTGAGTGCGAAACGGGCGGCTCCCCGCGAGGAGGACCGCCCGTTCGTGCTTCGTGACGCGCGAGGTACTGCTACGTGGCGGGACTACGCCGGCAGGTGTCCCTCGATCTTCTTCAGGATCGCCGGCTTCGGCATCGCGCCGACGAGCTGTTCGACGACCTGGCCGTTCTTGAACAGGAACAGGCTGGGGATGCTGCGGATCCCGTAGCGGCCGGCGATGCCGGGGTTCTGGTCGACGTCCACTTTGGCCACCTTGAGCTTGCCGACGTACTCACCCGCAATCTCGTCGAGAATCGGCGCGACCATCTTGCAGGGGCCGCACCAGGTCGCCCAGAAGTCGACGAGGACGGGGACATCGGACTGGAGCACTTCGACTTCGAAGTTCTGATCGGTGGCGGCGAGAGCGTTCGCCATGGTGGACCTCCGTTCGACGGGTCGGGGGGAACTTGGTACCGTGCACTTCATTAGACGCAGGCGCGCCCCAATCGGTGCGCACCGTCACAGGAAGGCTACCGGGCGGGGGCACGGGCGTCAAGGAATGGAACGGGCAAAGTCCTTGCCTTGTCGTAACTTGGCCCGGTTGACCGGGTTCCGGAGGAAGCCTAAACTCGGGGGGCGACGCCGCCGGCTCCCGGACTCTTCCGTCCGGCCGCTCCGTCGCCTCCTGGAGGCCCTCCCATTCACGATCCACGACAGGACCAGCGCCCCGAACGCACGGTGCTGGCCGGCTTCGCCGGCCGCCGCCCGCTCGCCGAAGCCCGCGCCTCGCTCGACGAACTGGGCCGTCTCGCCGACACCGCCGGGACGATCGTCGTCGGCGAACTCATCCAGAAGCGCGGCACGCCGGAACCGGCGACGCTGTTCTCGAAGGGCAAGCTCGAGGAGCTCAAGGGGCTGATGGCGTCGACCAGCGCCGACACTCTGATCTGCGACGACGACCTCACGCCCGCCCAGGTGCGCAACCTCGAGAAGGCCCTCGATCGCAAGGTCGTCGACCGCTCCGAGATCATCCTCTCGATCTTCGCCAGGCACGCGCGCACGCGTGAGTCGCGCCTGCAGGTCGAGGTTGCGCAGCTCGAGTACAGCCTGCCGCGCCTGCGCCACATGTGGTCGCACCTCGAGCGCCTGGGTGGCGGCATCGGCACGCGCGGACCCGGCGAAAGCCAGCTCGAGACCGACCGCCGCCTGGCGCGCGATCGCGTCGCGCTGCTCAAGCGCGAGCTGGCCGTGGTCGAGAAGGAGCGCCGCGTGCAGCGCCAGTCGCGCGCCAACGAGTTCCGTGTCGCGGTCGTCGGCTACACCAACGCGGGAAAGAGCACGCTGTTCAACGCGCTCACCCGCGCCGACGTCAAGGCCGAGGACCGCCTGTTCGCCACGCTCGATGCGACCACGCGGCGCATGGTCAACGCGAACCGCGAGCTGCTGCTGCTCACCGACACGGTGGGCTTCATCCGCAAGCTGCCGCATCACCTCGTCGCGT
>JANOEH010000032.1:0-19133 GCA_031413115.1 Candidatus Eiseniibacteriota bacterium
CGCCAGCTCGATCGCGAGCGGGATCCCGTCGAGGAGGCCGACGATCTCGCGAGCGATCGCGGTGTCGTCGCCCGCGATCGCGAGTCCGGGCCGCAGCCCCCGGGCGCGGAGCGTGAACAGTTCGAGCGCCTCGTCGGACGACAGCGGCTCGACCGCGCGCGTGTGCTCGTCCGCGAGGCCCAGGCGCTCGCGGCTGGTCGTAACGAAGACCGCGTCGGGCGCCTGCGAGCGCCACCAGCCGACGGTCTCGGGAGCGTGCGCGACGACTTGCTCGAAGTTATCGAGCACGAGCAGGCACGAGCCGCGGCCGGCGATCGCGTGCCCGAGCTGCTGGATCGGATTGCCGCGCCCGAGTTGGACGCCGAGCGAGACCGCGACAGCGGAGGCGATGCCGACCGCGCTGCGCGCCTCCGTCAGGTCGCAGAACCAGATACCGCCCGGCCAGGCGTCGGCCGTGCGCCAGCCGAAGCGGATCGCAAGACGCGTCTTCCCCATTCCACCGGTGCCCACCAGTGTCATCAGGCGCGCGCCATCGAGGCGAGCACGCTCTAGCGCAGCGAGGTCCGCCTCGCGGCCCACGAACGGATCGCGTTCGGCGGGCAGCGTGGAGCGCTGTGGCGCGGCACGCTCCGTGGGGCTCCCGAGGACCACCGGCCCCCGACCGGCCAGCGCATCGGCGACATCCTCGACGCGCGCGAACCGTCGCCGCGGATCGCGATCGATGCAGCGGCGAATCACGGCGTCCCATCGCGGGTCGAGATCAGGCATCAACTCCCGGGGCGAGGGAAGATCGTCCTCGAGCTTGCGCCGGATGATCTCGTCGGTCGTGAGCTTCGCCAACGGCAAGGTCCCCGTCACCATCTCGCAGAGAACCAGGCCGAGCGCGTAGATGTCCGCAGCGGGACCGACCTCCTCCCCGCGCAGCTGCTCGGGTGCCATGTAGGCGGGAGTTCCGACGACCGAGCCGCCCTGATGCTCGCGGACGCCTTGCTCGAACCGCGGAATCGCCAGACCGGTGCCGAAGTCGGTGACGACCGCCTGCTCGGCGCCGTCGCGGACGACCAGCATGACGTTTCCGGGCTTGAAGTCGCGGTGCACGACGCCGGCGCGATGCGCGGCGCCGAGCCCCGCGCCCATCTGCTCCGCAAGGCGGAGCGCGCGCTCGAGGGGAAGCCGCCGCTCCTCGCGCAGTCGCTCGCCAAGCGTCGGACCCTGCAGCCGTTCCATGGCGAGGAACCACAGCGCCGCGTCGCCTTCGCCATGGTGGTCCAGCTCGTAGACGCGACAGACGTTGGGGTGCCAGACCGCGCGCGCCAGCAATCCCTCGAGCTTGAGTCGCTCCAGCGACTCGTGGCGCGATCCGATCTCGCGCAGCGTCTTGAGCGCGACGGTGATCCCCAGCTCTTCGTCGTCGGCCTCGTAGACCTCGCCCATGCCACCGCGGCCGATCAGCCGCCCGATGCGATAGCGGCCGGCCAGCAGCTCGCCGGGCGCGAAACGGTCGGCCTCGGGGCTCGCCACGGCGCCGAGCCACCGGGTCGGCATGCCGTCGACGACGTCGGCGTCGAGCAGCGAGATGACTTCCGCGCGCAGCGCGGAATCCCCACCACATCCCGCCTCGACGTACGCCTGCCGTTCCTCCAACGGAAGTTCCAGGGCCCGTTCGACGAGTTGCTGGACGCGTTCCCAGCGTGCACCGTTCATGCGCTGTCCGCGAGTTCCCGGCCGAGCCACAGACGCAGCAGGCTCCAGTCGCGCTTGGCGGTCGCGGGCGAGATGCCCAGCGCGGTCGCGGTCTCCTCGATGGTCATGCCGCCGAAGAAGCGGAACTCGACCACCTTCGCGTGGCGTGGATTGAGCGCCGCGAGACGCTCGAGGGCTTCATCGAGCGCGAGGATGCGGTCGGCCTCGGCGGTGGGCAGGCCCACCGCCTCGTCGAGCGGCACGTGCGGTGCCCCCCCGCCGCGCTTGACGCGTTTCCGTCTCAGGGCGTGGTTCACGAGGATGTGCCGCATTGCCTGCGCCGCGATGGCCAGAAAGTGGGCCCGCGAGTTCCACTGGATGCGATCGAGCTGGATGAGCTTGAGGTACGCCTCGTTCACCAGGCCAACGGTGTCGAGCGTGTGCCCGGGGCGCTCGTGGCGCAGCCGACGGCGGGCGATCACGCGGAGTTCGTCGTACACCAGCGGCATGAGCTCGTTCAGGGCGTCCCGGTTGCCGTTGCTGAGGGAGAGCAGCAGCGCGGTCGCCTGATCCTGCGTCGACATGATGGGGAACCCCGGCCACGAACGTTGAGGACCACCCGCAGCCCGTCCGAGGGGGGCGCGACGAGTCTATACCTCCCGACTGGCGCAGACAATGAGCGTCACTCGCAGACGCCGTGCATGACCTCAGCGAAACGCGGGTGAGTACGCACGGGATCCCAGAACGGCATCCTCGGCGCCCACAGCACGAGCGGATCCCGCTCGGCGACGGCGCGTTCGGCCCAGCCGATCGCTTCCTCCGCAAGCCCCGCGGACCCTGCGGACATGGCGAGCCAGGCGGGCGACACGAACTCGTGGCAGGACCGCGCCACCAGCTCGTTGTAGACGGCGCGCGCCAGGTCCGTGTGGCCGAATCGACCGTGCGTCCAGGCGAGCAGGCCGAGGGCCCACGTGTGCCGACCCGAAACCGCGAACAGCGCGGGCGCTTCCTGGATGGCGCGTTCGTAGCGGCCGGCCCAGGCGTGGCTCCGCATCACGTTCCAGTGGGCATAGTACGAGTCCGCGTCGAGGGCGAGCGATCGCTCGGCCTCGGCAAACGACTCCTCGTGTCTTCCGGCGACTCCCAGGAGTTGGGAATGCATGCCGCCGACCCAGGCATTCAGCGGATCGTCGTGCACGGCTCGACTCGTTTCGGCCAGGGCGTCCTCGATCGGCATCGCGCCCCGGCACGCTCTCCACAGCGCGCGCTGCGCGCGGGCCTGCGAGTGGCGCGGCTCCAGTGCGAGCGCTCGGTCGTAGAGGGAATCGGAACGCGCGAAGTTGCGCTCGTACTGCTCCTCGATCGCGGCCAACGCCGTCCACGCGTCGGCGAGTCCCGGATCGATCTCGAGCGCGCGCCCGGCCAGGGCCAGGGCCTTCGGCATCATCTCCGCGGACGACGCGCTGCCGAACACGCCGATCAGCCGGTACGAATCCGCCAGCGAGGCCATGGCTTCCGCGTAGTTCGGGTCGAGCGCGATCGCCTGCTCGAAGCAGAGGATCGCCTGCGGCACGAAGCGCCCGCGCTTGATCTGGAGCGCGCGGCCACGCAGCAGAAGTTCGTATGCCTCGAGGTTCTTCGTCCCGCCACGGGCGCGACCGGGCGCGCTGTCTCCGTCGATCGTCCCGCGCAGGCGCGTGGCGATGGCGCCGGCGATCTCGTCCTGGACGGCGAACACGTCGGTGATCTCCCGGTCGTAGCGTTCCGACCAGAGCTGGTAGCCGTCGGCCGCGTTCACCATCTGGACCGTGATGCGCAGTCGCGAGCCTGATCGGCGTACCGTGCCCTCGAGCACGGTACCGACGTCGAGCTTCTCGCCCACCAGCCGCAGGTCCTCGCGGCGCCCCTTGAACGCGAAGCAGGACGTGCGCGCCGCGACGCGCAGGCCCTTCACCTGCGCGAGGGCGTTGAGGATCTCGTCGGTGACGCCGTCGGCGAAGTACTCGTCGTCGGGCCCGCTCTGGTTCTCGAACGGCAATACCGCGATCGACTTCTCCCGCGCGGGGTCGGACTTCACGCCCCCCGCGCTCGACTCCTCGAGTTCGAGGCGTACGTCGCGAATGTCACGCGGTCGCGCGTCGGCTTCCTTGCGCAGGCAGCGACGCAGGATCTCGCGAACGCGCGGCGGACATCCGGCAGGCAGCGCCGCCCAGTCGGGCTCGCGCTCGAGGATGCGCGCGATCAGGTCCGACACGGTCTCGCCGGCGAATGCCTGTCGCCCGGCGAAGCACTCGAACAGCACGCAGCCGAACGACCAAACGTCGCTGCGCCGGTCGACGGGCTTCCCGCGCGCCTGCTCAGGGCTCATGTAGGCGGCGGTGCCGAGGATCGCCCCGGCGATCGTGCCGCCGACGTACGCGGTCATCGTCGGCGAGTCGGAGGAAATACCGCCGGACGGCGTGATCATGTCACTCTTGGCGAGCCCGAAGTCGAGGACCTTTGCCGTGCCGCGCGAGGTGATCATGACGTTGCCGGGCTTCAAGTCGCGGTGCACGACGCCGCGCTCGTGTGCAGCCTCGAGCGCCGCGGCGACCTGGATGCCGAGACGCAGCGCCTCGGGGGGCGTCAGCGGCCCGCGCGCCAGTTGCGCCGCGAGCGTCTCCCCCTCGACCAGCTCGAGCACGAGGTGCGGCGTGCCCGACGCCTCCTCGAGCCCGTAGATCGCGGCGATGTTCGGATGGTTCAGCGAGGCGAGCGTCTGCGCTTCGCGCCGGAACCGGGCCAGGCTCTCGGGGTCGGCCGCGAACGCGGCGGGCAACGCCTTGATCGCGACGTCGCGCCCGAGCCGCGCATCGCGCGCGCGATACACCTCACCCATGCCACCCGCGCCGAGCGGTCCGACGATTTCGTAGGGGCCGAGGGGCGTGCCGGGGGTGAGGGACATGCGGGGAAAGTAACCCATCCGGGCGCGCCCTGTCCGGTCGGCAGACGTCGGGCCCGCCGACTTGCTGCGCGGCAGGTTCCGGTCGGGTCCACTGACGCCGGGGGCGGTGAATCAGGCGAACTCGCGAAGGGGCGCGATTCGGCCGAAGACGTGCGAGGATGCTCCCGGGCGCGCCGCCCAACCACCGCCCCCCTCGAACGCAAGGAGCCACCGATGGCCGAGACACTCTCGATGATGCTTCCGCTGAGCACCGACCTGCCCCCCTTCACGCTGATCGATGCGGTGAGCGGGAAGGAACTCCGCTCGCAGGACCTGCGCGGGCCGAAGGGCACGCTCGTGATGTTCATCTGCAATCACTGCCCGTTCGTGAAGCACGTGATGCCCGAGCTCGGTCGGCTCGACCGCGACTACACCTCGCGAGGAATCCGCATCGTGGCGATCAACTCGAACGACGAGGTCGCCTACCCGCAGGATGGGCCGGGCCACATGAAGGAGCTGGCCGAGCACGAGGGATGGACCTTCCCCTTCCTCATGGACTCGACGCAGCAGGTCGCCCGGGCTTTTCACGCGGCGTGCACGCCCGACTTCTTCCTGTTCGATGCGAAGGCGAAGCTCGCCTACCGCGGCCGCCTCGATGAGACGCGCCCGGGTGCAGGCAAGGATCCGCACGGCGCCGACCTGCGCGCCGCGCTCGACGCGGTGATCGCGGACGCCGCGACGTCCGCCGAGCAGCATCCGAGCGTGGGCTGCAACATCAAGTGGAAGGACACGACATCGCCGAGCTGACCGCGCGTCAGCGATAGATCGCCTTCAGCGACCCCCACGAGCGGAGCGCCGCCGGCGTCGGCGGATCGGGCACGTACGCAAAGTTGTGCGGCCCGTCGAGCCCGCCGGCGTTCATCGCGACGAACACGCCCAGGGCCTGCCCGTTCGTCGGATTGAAGCGCAGCACCTGGTCGGTCCCGAACGAGCCGACGAGCAGCATGCCGTCCGGGTCGAGGATCATGTGGATCGGCGTCGCGAGCCCGCCGCCCTGCGCGACCGTGCCGAGACAGGTGCCGGTCGCGGGATCGTAGGCAACGACCGTGTTCGTGACCGATTGCGCGACGAGCAGCCGCCCGGCGCCGTCGATCAGCACGCCGACATGATTGCGCGGCGTGCCACAGGTGTAGGAGCGCAGGAACGTGCCGCTCGGCGAGAACGCGTAGGCGCGATTGCTCAATGCGCACCCGACGTAGAGCGTCCCGTCCGGCCCGAACGTGAGCCCGACCGGACCGCTCATCCCCTGCCCCGCCGCCGCGACGCGCAGGAACTCCCCCGTCGTGCCCGAGTACGCGAGCACCTGGTTCGTCCCGCCCGAGCAGATGTAGAGGTTTCCGTCCGGCCCGAACGCGATCGCGCGCCCGCTCACCTGGCCGCCCGGCGTCGCCGGAGTGATGAACTCGCCGAGGAATGCGCCGGTCTGGCCGTGGAAGCGGAGCACCCGTGAGACGTCCCCGTTGACGACGTACAGGTGCCCGTCGGACCCGTAGGCGATGCCGTTCAGATTGGCGAGGCCGTTTCCGGTCGCGAACACGCCGATGAATGCGCCGGTCTGCCCGTCGTAGCGCAGCACGGCGTTCGAGAAACGGGAGGACAGGAGGACGTCGCGGGCCTGCACCGGCGGGCCGTGGACAATGGCGGCCGTGAGCGCAAGGAGCAGGAGAACTCGGGCAGGGAGGTTCATGCGTCGATCCTGCGGAAGTCGCGGCGGGGCCGCCACAGGGATGGGGCGAAGTGTCGGAATCGTGTGGCGACTCGCGCCCCATCCACGAGGGCAGTCACCTGCGCCCACACGGAGGCCGAGTCGCTTCCCCTGAACATCGACCGATTGACTACGGTCATGGAACGGACGAGGCTGATTCGAGCGAGTATCCTGGGCGGCTCCCGCCATGTCCTCCGGAGCGCGCGGTCGGGGAGAGCGCGCCAGCCAGGCTCACGCTCGAAGGTCGAGGAGAACGCACGAATGACCAGAGGAACAGTCCCGCGCAAGCATGCCCCGGGGCAAGTCGATGCGACACTCGCGCTCGCCACGCTCCTTGGGTTGCTGGTCGTCGCCGGCTGCGCGCCGACTGTCGAGCGGCCGCAGACACCACCGAAGCCGTCGCCATCGGTCGGCCTTGCGACCGACAGCCTGCGCTACGTGCTGACGCCGGGCCCGTACGGGCCGGAGACGAGAATCGTCGCGACGTTCCGCGCCCCCGCCGACACGACGGCATGGATCCTCCACTGCAATGGCGCGATCGCGTGGGGCCTGCAGCGTCAGGTCGAAGGTGCGTGGCGGGATGCCTGGGTCGCGATGACGAACTCGTGCCTCTCGCCGGCGTTCGTCGTCCGTGGGGACTCGGCCTTCGTCGACACGCTCGTCTTCACTCCGTCGGCGGGTGCGGTGATCGACTCGGCAGGCTTCGGGCCCGGGACGTATCGCGTGGCGATGTATGACGTCCTCACCTCGTTCGACCCCGAGGCGCGTCCTTTCGGGCCCGATCTCCCGATCGAGCGTCGCGTGTCGGCGCCCATCACTCTCGTCGATCCGGCGAGGCCCTGACCGGAGTGTCGCACCAACTTGCCCCGGGGCAGGTCGATACGACACTCCCGCCAGCGCAGCACGGTCGCGCTTCGCTCCTCAGCCCCCGCGCAACGCCCGCGCCATCGCCGGCCGCAGCTTGAGCGGCGTCACCCGCCCGAGCCTCACGTCCGAGCAGCCCACGTGCGTGGCCAGCGAGCACAGCGCACCGGCAATGCCCGCGAGTGCGGCATCGCGATCCACGGCGCCCCAGTGCGGGCGCGGCGGCGAGTCGCCGTTCGCGAGCCAGGGCTCGAGGTGCACGTGCCTGGCCTCGAACACGCCCGCCTCGCGGTGCGTCTTCGCATCGACGCGGCCGACCAGTTGGCCGTCGTGCAGGACGGGCAGGCTGTAGTACCCGTGCGTGCGCTGGTGCCCGGGCACGTAGATCTCGACCCGATAGAAGAAGTCCCACAGGCGGAGCGTACGGTCGCGATGCCACAGGAACGAGTCGAACGGCGCGAGCAACGTCGTGCCACGCGACGGGGCGCGGCGTCGGTGTGCCCGCTCGAGCGCCGGCAGGTCCTCGCTGCGCGCGAACCACGGTGAGCGCTGGCCTTCGACCGCCACCTCGCTCACGACGCCCTCGCGCACGAGCCCCGCGAGCGCCTTGCGCATGTCCGCCGCGGGCCAGCGCGGCCACGTCCAGTAGGCGTGCAGATCATCCTGCGCCGCGACGCCCATGGCCGCGAGCGAACGCAGGATGCGCTGCCGCCGCGCCTCCTCGAGCGGCAGCGGCGCGGTCGTGGCGGCCTGCGGGAGCATCGTGTCGATCGCAGCGAAGCGCTTGTGGAAGTGCCTGCGCGAGTGCACGCCGATCTTTCCGGCCTTCCACAGGTAATCGAGCGCGTGCGTCGCGGGCTTCCACGACCACCAGCCCCCACCCTTCCCCATGTGCGCCGGGCGCTCGAAGTCGGCATTGCCGAGCGGCCCGCGCTCGGCGATCGCCTGTTCGACCGCGTCGACGAGGGGCTGCTCGCGGCCGGGATACCGTCGGCGCTTGCGGAAGCTCTCCGGAATGTCGGCCATGAACGCGCGCCAGATCGGCAGGTCCGCGGTGGCGACGAAACACGCGACGTGCGCGAGGTACTCGAAGACGACTCGGCGCCGGTAGATGAGCCGCTCGAGCGAGTCGCGATCGTACTCGCCGAAGCGGCTCCACAACGTCACGTGATGCGCGCGGTCGATCACGTTGACCGAATCGATCTGCACGCCGCAGGTGGCGCTCGCGAAGTCGCCGAGCGTGCGCGCGGTGAGCCGGCGGCCACGCGGCCGGTCGAGCCACTGGCGCTCGAGGAACAGCGCCGCCACCGCACGGCGCGAAACCGCGGGGCGCGTCACTCGGACGCCGAACCGCCAATACCGGGCGTCTTCCGCATCCACACGCCCCACGTGCCCCGCCCCGCGTCCTTGTCGACGATCGTCTGGCCCGTCAGCTTGAGTGCGAGCTTGATCTGGCCGTGGTGGTAGCCCTCGTGCCAGATCATGTGCTGCAGGAAGAGGATGGGATGGTCGTAGTGGAGCTTCGTCGCCTCCCCCGCTTCGACGAGTCCGCGGACCGCGTCGCGCACCGCGACCGCGCTCTCGTTCAGTGCCTGCGCGATGCGCTCGGGGTCGCTCGCGTCGGCCCAATCCTCCCTGGGCGCGTCGCAGGCAAACCGTGGAGCATCCTCCGCGAGGAACACGAGGCGCACGTAGTGCACGTGCCCGAACAGCCGAGCGACGGACGGGCTGCCTTCGGTCGCCCGCGCGGTGAGCCCGCCCTCCGGCACGAGGCGCAGCAGGTTGACGTGGATCGTGTTGTTGCGATCCCAGGAGTCGAGCAGGGCGTTGAGCAGGGGCTGAGCGTGCGTGGTGGACATCCAGGTCTCCGTTGGCTGGCCCGGTCACGTTCCCGAATGGAACAGAAGTCGCGTCGCGCGGGGAGGATACCCCAGCGCGTCGACTCCCGCGAAGGGCCCGGTGTGGCCCTTCCGGGGTTGATCCCCGCGCGTGCCGGGCCTAGGATCGGTGCCCCGGACGCTCGCAGGCCGATCCCACCTTCCGCGTTCCGCGTCTCCCCCCATCGCATCCTTCGACACCGTTCAGGAGGTCACGATGAGACGTTCGATTCTCGTGCTCACAGCGGCGATGACGTTCGTGGGTTGTCTCGTGTTCGCCGTGCCCGGCGGGGCCACCGACCGCAATGGCGGCAATGACTGCCTGATCCTGCCCAGTGTCGACTGGGGCGACGCGCCGGAAGGAGTGCTCGCGTATCCGGGCGTGATCGGGAAGTTTCCGACCTGCCGCCAGATGAACGTCGTCGGCACGCGCGAGCTTCCCGCCGGATGCCTCCCACGGAGCACGTTCCCCGGGATCACCGGACACATCTTCCACCGGCCGACACCGACCCTGTTGCACTACTGGCTCGGTTGCTACTCCGATCCGCTCGGCCAGCCGATGGGGCTCGACGCCGACTTCGAGGGCAAGGTCAACCAGCCCGCGCAGGGCTCGAGTGTGTGCGCGAACGAGGCGACCGATTGCATCGAGGCGGCCTACGGCCTCACGTTCGACCAGGACGAGTGCACGGCCGACCATTCGGATGCCGGCGTGACGTCGTCGCTCGAGTTCTCGACCTGCCAGCTCGGATCGGTGTCGTTCACGACGAGCAGCTGTGCGGCCGAGCCACGCGTGGTGATCCTCAACATCCTGCTCGACATGAATCACGATGGCGACTGGAACGACGCCCAGATCTGCGAGCCGGACCTCTGCGCCTACGAGTGGGCGGTGAAGAACCTGCCGATCACGATCCCGGCAGGCTGCGGGGCCATCACCTCTCCGTCGTTCCTCGTCGGGCCGGCGCCGGGCCCGTCGTGGCTGCGCATCTCCCTGACCGACACGCCGGTCGTCGACAACTACCCGTGGGCCGGTGGCGCGGGCGAGACCGGATACGAAGGCGGCGAGACCGAGGACTACCCGGGCATGATCCAGCAGGCCGTGCCGGCGGCGCCGTCGAGCTGGGGGAGCGTGAAGGCGATCTATCGTTGAGGACTCGAGTCGGGCAGGTCGGTTCGAAGAGATGCGGGGTCGGAGTCCTGCCTTCCTGCGGGATGCCGACCCCTTCAATTGAAGAAATAGATCCTCTTTGGAAGAACTGACCGATCCCCAGGAGCGATCGCGAGCAGGACGCGGCGTCGAGCGATGCGTTCGCGCGGAGCTAGCGCCGGTCAGGGCAACGGCTTATGGGGCAACGAGTGACCTCCCGAATGCATGGCACCGTTCGTGCACTCATGGAGGGTCAGGCTGCATCTCGACGGCAGCGATCTCTCACCCGCCCCTATGGAAGGACCCCCCATGCAGCGCACCACGAACCTGCTCGCACTCTCCGCGGTGAGCATGCTCCTCGTCGCCTCGACAGGATGCGGCGACGATCCGACTTCGCCGGTCGGTGACACGACCGCCCCGACCGTGAATTCCACCAATCCCATCAATGGCGGCACCGGTGTGGCGGTCATCACGGCGACATTCAATGAGCCGATGACGGCATCGACGATCTCGGCGACCAACTTCTCGGTGAACGGGCCCGGCGGAGCGCCCGTGGCCGGCAGCGTCACCTACAACACCTCGACGTACATCGCGAGATTCACGCCCACGACCGCCCTCGCGCTCGGCACCATCTACACGGCGACGGTCAGCACCGGCTCCAAGGATTCTGCGGGCAACGCCCTTGCGAGCAACCGGGTGTGGACCTTCACGACGTCCACCGCGTCCGGAGCGCAGCTGGCGCCGGCGCTCGCAAGCGTGTCGAGCTTCGTGGTTCTCGCCGGCTCGACGGTCACCAACACGGGACCGACCGCGCTGGTCGGCGACCTGGGCGTGAGCCCGGGAACCGCCGTGACGGGCTTCCCCCCGGGCGTCTTCACGGGCACGCAGCAGGCCGGCAATGGGACTTCCGCGACAGCCATGGCCGACCTGACCGTGGCCTACAACGACGCGGCCGGACGGACCGTGGGGCCGGTCACCGTCGCCGGAAACCTCGGCGGCCTCACGCTGCCCGCGGGCCTCTACAAGTCGACTTCGTCGCTCGCGATCTCCTCGGGTGACCTGACGCTGGATGCAGGCGGCGACGCCAATGCGGTCTTCATCTTCCAGATCGCCTCGACGCTGACGACCTCGGCCGGCCGCTCGGTGATCCTCGCCGGCAACGCCAGGGCTGCGAACGTCTACTGGCAGGTCGGCAGCTCGGCCACGTTCGGCACGACGTCCGTCTTCAAGGGCACGGTCATGGCGAACCAGTCGATCACCCTGAATACCGGTGCGTCGCTGACCGGTCGTGCGCTGGCGCGCATCGGTGCGGTCACGCTGGCCACCAATGCGGTGGTCTTCCCGACGCCGTAGCGCTCCAACACTCCTGGATGTTCGAGGGTGCGGTCCCCCGCTGCGATCCTCGAACCACGAGCCCCCGGGTCCACATGGCCCGGGGGTTCCGTGCTTCTGTCGGTGGCCCGGACGCAGGGTCGGGGGCGTGATGGTAAGGCGATCCGCGCCGGTGCACGTCACGGTCGTTCGCTATTTCGTCTCGAACGGAAACACGCGTTTCCAGTCCCGCCTCATGCCGACCACCGTCCAGCCGCGCGAGTTCGCCTCGTCGAGCCCGCGTTCGAGCTTGCCGACCATGGAGCCGCGGTCGTACGCATACTCACGCTCGGCGTCGTCGTGGTGAATGATCACGCCCAGGCGCGGCCCCGCACCGGCCGTCACCCACTCGAGCATCGCGAAGTCGCCGTCGGAGTTGCCGAACGCCGCGATCGGGCGTCGGCCGATGAAGCGGTTGATGCCGACGGGCTTGCCCTCCTTGTCGTCGATGAAGTCGACCTTCGCTTCGCGCACGAGGACCGGCCGGCCGTCCCTTACCTCGTACTTCGTCTCGATCGTGCTGCCGACGACCTGGTCGGGCGGAATCCCGTAGACGCGCTCACTGAACGTGCGGACGAACTCGATTCCGCCGCCGGAGACGATAAACGTCTTGAACTCGTGCGCGCGCAGGTAGCCGAGCAGTTCGATCATCGGCGCGTAGATCATGTCGGTGTAGGGTCGCTCGAACCGGGGGTGCCGTGCTGACGCGAGCCAGTCCGTGACTTCGCTCGCGAACTCCTCGGTCGTCATCCCGGCGTGCGTGGCCATGACCAGCTCCACGAGCGCGGCCTCCCCGCTCCGGGCCAGCGTCGCCATGTCGTTCTCGAGCAGGGCCCGGTACGGCTGCGTGGTCTTCCACTCCGGGTGCTGCGGCGCGAGCGAGCGCACGCGATCCGCGACGAACGCTCCCTGGAAGTAGAACGGGGACTCGGCCCAAAGCGTTCCGTCGTTGTCGAAGACGGCAATGCGATCCGGGATCGGCACGAAGTCCGGACCGCCGGTGGTGCTCACGCGCTTCACGAACTCGAGAATGGACTGCTTCGCTGCACCTTCGTTCCAGGACTTCATTGCCTCTCTCCCCTCAAGACGGCTCCGACTCCGCCGACAGCGCCGCAACAGCCACCGCGACCGTCGGATAGAAGTGTCGGGCGCCGATGCGCTCCGTGAAACCGATCCGATCGAGCATGCCCCGCACGGGGCCGTGCGCGCCGGCCACGGCCACCGTGATCCCCGTCGCCGCGAGTTCCGCGCACGTGTCGGCGAGGGTGGCCGCGCCGGTGGTGTCGATCAGCGGCATCGATTCGGCGACCAACAGGAACGAGCGGGTCGGCGTTGGTGCCGCGGCGACCACTTCGCGCACACGCGTCTTGAAGTGGTCGGCATTGATGAAGAGGAGCGGGGCATCGAGCCGGTAGAGGACCAGTCCCGGAATCGGCTGCGCGCCGATCGCACGGGCCAGGTCGTGGAACTCGCCGGTCTCCGCGACCCGCCCGAGCACGGCGTCGTGCGGACTGGCCGTCCGGTACAGCAGGAGCAACATCGCACAGCCGATCGCGATCACGACCCCGGGCAGGACGCCGAGCGTGACGACGCCGAGTAGCGTGAGGAGGCCGACGCGGAACTCGGGACGGCTGACGCGACGCAGCGTCGCCAGGCTCTTCACGTCGATCAGCCCCGCGGCCGCCTTGATCAGCACGGCGGCGAGCACGACCACCGGCAGCGCCTCGAGCGCGCCGGTGAGGAACAGCAGCGTGAGCGCGATCACGCCGGCAGCCACGAGCCCCGTGAGCTGCGACTTCCCACCCATCGCGTCATTCACCGCGGTGCGCGAGTCGGCACCGCTGACGGCGTAACCCCGCAGCAGGCCGGCCCCGATGTTGGCGACGCCGAGTGCAATGAACTCGCGGTTCGGGTCGAGGTCGTAGCGGTTCTTCACCGCGAAGCCGCGCGCGGTGACCATCGCGCTGTTGTAACTGATGAGCGCGAGCCCGATCGCGCCCATCGCCAGCGGCGACCAGTCCCCCGCCGCGATCGGGGGGATCCACGGCGTGGGCAGCCCCGCGGGAATGGCGCCGACGAGCGCGATGCCGTGCTCGGCGAACCTGAAAGCCTGCGAGGCGACGATCCCGAGCGTCACCGCGACCAGCGGCCCGGGCGCCTTCGGTGCGATGCGCCCGAGCACGAACAGGAGCGCGAGCGTCACGAGGCCCACGCCGATCGTCGGCCCGTGCGTCATTCCGAGCGACGATCCGAACTGCCAGAGCTGCCGGAAGATTCCGCCCCGCTCCAGGGTGAATCCGCACAACGACCCGAGCTGGCCCACGATGATGCTCAGCGCGATGCCGTTGAGGTAGCCGACGAGGATGGGCCGCGCGAGGAAGTTGGTGAGGAAACCAAGACGCGCAACGCCCCCGGCGATGCAGAGGACGCCGGTGATCATGGAAAGCGCCGCCGTGAGCGTGACGGTGCGGCCCAGATCGCCGCCCGCCAGCGGCAGAACGACGGCCGCCACGATCGCGCACGTCGCGCTGTCGGGCGCGAGAATCAACTGGCGCGACGTGCCCAGGAGCGCGTAAGCGATCGGCGGCAGCAGGCTCGCATAGAGCCCGTAGACCGGCGGCACGCCCGCCAGCTTCGAGTAGGCGATGGCGATCGGGATGGCGACCGCCGCGACAGAGACGCCGGCCAGCACGTCCGGGCCAAGCCATTCGGGTCGGTAACCACGGATCCACGGAGCGAGGGAACGCATGGCGGGCATCCTAGCGATTCCCGGCGGTCGGTGGACGGGCAAATCCACATGCCCCGGGGCAGGTGAATCTGCAAATCTTGACACTACTACGTACCGCGTAGTAGTGTCTTTCCCATGACGAACCGCGACGAACGCATCGAGGGTCTGGGCCGCTTCTCCGAGCCCGCGCTCTACATCCTGATCTCGCTCGCCGAGGGCCCCAAGCACGGTTACGCGATGACGCAGGACATCGCGGCGGTGTCGGGCCAGGCGCTGGGCCCCGGAACGCTCTACGGCGCGATCGCGCGGCTCGAGGCGCGGAAGTGGATCGAGGCATTGCCGGCCGAGGAGCGGCGCCGGCCGTACCGGATCACCGCGGCGGGAAAGCGCGTGCTGCAGGTTCGACTCGAGAGCCTGCGCGCGGTCGCCCGCGTCGGGCAGTTGCGGCTGGCGGGCCGATGAGTCTCCGCGCCAGCACGCTCATTCGCCTGTACCCCCGCGCGTGGCGAGCGCGCTATGGCGAGGAGTTCCTCGCCATCCTGGGGGACGACGCCCTCACGCTGCAGCAAGTGATCGACGTGGTTTCCGGTGCGATCGATGCGAGGCTGTCCTCCGACGTGCAACACGCCGTCGGAGCGGACGCAACCCAAGGAGGATCGGCGATGCTCCAATCCCTGCTGGCCTGTGAGCGGAAATCGATGCGCGCGACGGAGCGCGACGGACTGATCGGTGCGACCGTGATGATCGGGGCTTCGCTCCTGTTCTCCGTGCTGGGGGTCGCGGCGAAGCGCGGGGGCTGGCTCCCGCCGGCGATGGTCGAGAGCCTGCTTGCGATGGCGTTCCCGGCCGCGCTCACGCTCTCCATGCCGTTCTGGCTCATGAAGGGCCAGCCGTGGAAGGCGCAGGCCATGATCGTCGGCGGGACGCTTGCGATGTTGCTGGCGATCGGGTGGTTGCGCCCGGCCCGGTAGGAGCAGGTCCGTGCTCGGGCAGGATCCGTCGCCGCAGCCTCGCGGCAACGGCACCGCTCGGCGACGGGAACCGCGCCCAGCACATGCTCCACGTGCCAGCCGCAGCCCGTAAACGAGGGCCGCCCGCACCGCGCACAGTTCACCCGTTGGCACATGGAGAGCTCCCACCTGGCCTGCGGGACTGGCGTACGATCAGCCCACCCTCGTGCGGCAATAGGCCATCAGCGCGTCGTACACGATCCACTGCGCGGCGTTCACCTCGTGATCGTTCGCATAGCCGAGATGCCGGAATCCTTCGGCGATCGCCCGGAGACCCGCGGCTTCGGGTTGGTTCCACAGGGAGTTGTCGGTGTCGGCGCCGTTGACGATGCGCGCGAGGAGCTCCATCCCCGGCTGATTGCCGAGCTCGTACTTCTTGACGATGGCGTCGAACGAGCACTCCTTGCCGTGGTGGCCCAGCTCGACACCCTTGACGTCGTAGGGTGTCGCTCCCTCGCGCTCCGCGACCGCCATCACCTGGTCGGCCGGGACGAACAGGAACTCGGCCTCCGGATCGACGAAGCGTCGGAGCAACCACGGACAGGCCACCCGGTCGACATGGACGTTCTCTCGCGTCACCCAATTCATTCTGTGTGCCTCCTTGCGCACCGACTCACCACATCGCGATGTGCCCCCGGGCTGCTTCAGCGCACGAGGGTCACCCGCACCGTGCGATCGTACACTGCCCCCACCCCCGTCACCGCCTGCAGGTGATTGAAGCAGGCGCCTGGCGCAAGCGCGCGTCACGAGGCAGCGCGAAATCGAGCGCGCTCGCGCCGGTGAACGGCTTCGGTCGCGCCGGGCCGAAAACTTATCCCGGCGCCGGCCTTCGCACCGCCTGCAGCGCCTGCGCCGCGCCGAGTCCCATCCCGAGCACGATCAAGAGTCCCGTCAGCGACACAAGGATGCTCGGCGCGGCCGGCAGGTCGTACTGGATCGCCAGCAGCAACCCGACAAGGCTGCCGGCGACGCCGAACGCCCAGCCGATCGCGAGCGCGGGCCCGGTCTTCCCACTCGCCATCAACCCGGCCACCGCCGGGATGACGAGGAAGCCGAAGACCAGCAGGACGCCCGCGATCTGCACGCTCGAGGTGACGACGAAGCCGAACATCGCGTAGAAGGCCAGGTCCCACCAGAACAGCCGGCGGCCGCGCAACGCGGCGCCGTGCGGGTCGTTCGTGATCTCGAAGAACGGCTTGCGCAGCAGGAAGTGGGCAACGCCGATCACCGCGTACAGGATCGCGGTGTTCAGCACGTGCCGCGGGTCGACGGTGTACAGGCTGCCGACCAGCGCCTCCTTCAGGTGCTCGGGGCCGGAGGGCGACTTCTCGAGCACGAGGAACACCGCGGCCTGCGCAGTGGCGAACACGATGCCGATGAACGCCTCGAGCGGCACGTTGCGCCGCTCCTGCCCGCGCAGCCAGGCGAACACCGCCGCCCCCACGAACGTCATGCCGAGCGCCAGAAAGTACGTCAGCCGCTCGTCCTCGTGGGCGCTGATCACCAGTGACAGCGCCACGCCGAGCGACGCCATCTGCGCCAGCGCCAGGTCGACGAACAGGACTCCGCGGCGCACGATGTGAAAGCCCAGGTAGGCGTGGATTCCGGCGAGGACCAGGCTCGCCAGCAGCGCGGTCCAGAAGAACGGCAACGCGAGCGCGGCGTTCATGGCTTCCCTCCGGCCGGCGCTCCGGCGATCATCCCGAGGATCGTGTCGAAGTGCGCGAGGTAGCTGCCCGCGACCGCGCTGTCGCACGATGGCGACGCCTTCACCACGCGCACCCCGGCCTGGCGGGTGAGGAACTTGCCCGCCTCCTCCGAAAAGTACGGCTCCTGGAGGAAGACCTGGATCTTTCGCCCCTTCGCGATCGCCACCAACTCCTGCAGATGCTTGCCCGTCGGCGGGATGCCCGGCACGGGTTCGGCCGTCGCCGCAATTTCAAGGTCGAACGCATTCGCGAGGTACACCCACGACGCGTGGTAGGTGAGGATCGTCCGGTTGGGCAGCGCGGCGGCGATCGCCTTGTCCCGGGCGAACGTCACGTCGACCTGCTTCGCGAACGCCTGCGCGCGCGCGCGGTAGTCGGCCGCGTGCGGCGGGTCCATCTTCGCCAGTTGCTCGCCGATCGTGGCCGCGACGATCGAGCCGTTGCGTGGATCGAGCCAGTAGTGCGGATTTCCGTACGGATGCACGTCGCCCATCGCGGCGCTCACGGACGCCGGCTTGTCGAGGACGGGGACGCCGCGGCTGCAATCGAGCACCTGGAGCTTCGAGTTGCGCGAGCCGTCGATGATGCCGTCGGCCCACTGGTCGAGGCCGAGCCCGACCTTGAGGTACAGGTTCGCGCGCGAGACCCGCACCATGTACGAGGGCAGGACCTCGACGCGGTGTACGTCGCTGGTCGAGCGCGCGATGGTGAAGACCTCGACCTGGTCACCACCGACACTGGCGGCGATCGAGGCGAGGTCGGGGGTCGATGCGCCGACCTTGAGCTTCGCGTGCGCTACCCCGGAGGGGAGCAGGATCCCGGCAACGATCAAGAGCAGCAGCGTGCTCATGCGGAAGGCATTCATTCGAGCTCCCTAGAACTGGTGGGCCTTGTGCGGGCCCATCGAGAAGACGACGCGCAGCGTGAGCGTGTTGACGGCGGGCGGATCGAGCGGAGCGTCGGCCGCAGTGCCGGGCAGGAAGTGGCTCCAGTCGAGGCGGAAGGAGGTCGTCTCCTCCATCAGCGAACAGCCGACGAACGCACCGAACGCCTGGTCGTCGACCGACGGATCGTCCGGCCGACCGTAGCGCTCATAGGAGAGGCCCGCATCGAAGCGCCGGCTGAAGTTGTAGTCGGCGTAAAGAAATCCGCCCGTGGGACGGGCGCGCGTCACCGCCCAGGCGGTGGCAGCCGAGTCCCAGGCGGCATCCTCGCGGTCGAGCAGGAGGAACTCGCCCTGCACCAGCAGGTACGAGTTCTCGGCGGTCCACAGCTTGAGCTTTCCGGCGGCATCGTAGATCCGCGTCTCGGTGGAGGCCGAGACGTTGTTCGTGCCGCCCGCGCCCGACAGCGACAGCTCGTAGCCCGAGCGTTCGCCGATCATCCCGAAGCCGCTCAGGTGTCCGTTGAACGCCGGCCGCGCTTCCTCCGCGCGCTCGTCGGCCGGGTCGGACTCGATCCGGAAGCTGTCGCCCTGCAGCCAGTCCCCCGCTGCGGTCAGCGAGAACGAGCCGGGCAACGGAACGCGGCCCGACAGGGAGACTCCGACCTCGTTGAGCGACTCCTCGCCCGGGAGATAGGCGGAGAGCACGCGCGGTCGTTCGGCGAACGGCAGCGTGTGCGGATGCATGACGTTCATCTTGCCGAAGCCCACGCGGTACTTGCCGCCCTTCAATTGAAGGCCCGCGGGCAGGCCGCGGACGAGCGTGAAGTAGCCTTCCTCGAGTTCCAGCCCCTCGTCGCCCAACGCGCCGATCACCATCCCGCGGGCGTACGGGTTGAGGGCGGCGTCGAACACGAACTCCACCTCGCCGGGCGCGAGCGTCATGCGGTTGCGCGAGACGTCGGCGGGGTCATCGGTCCAGCGCAGGAACGGCTGGCCGATGACCGAGATGTCGGGATTCACCGCCCCCGCCCGGGCTGCGGGCGCGAGGAAGAGAAGGAGCGCGGACGACGCGAGCAGCAGCGCCGTCGCGCGGAATGCACGGAGCATGATCGACCTCCCACGAATGCGCGGACACGCGGGACGTCACGCGTTCGTCGGCGCGCATGCAATGCG
>JANOEH010000033.1:0-5364 GCA_031413115.1 Candidatus Eiseniibacteriota bacterium
CCGAGAGCCTGTGGCTGCCCACGATCACGGGAGAGGGCACGGACTCGATGGCCTCGGCGGCGAACTTCGCGACCGTCGTCCTGTGGGGCGTCACGCCGGCGATCTGGATCGTCGCGGTGTCGACCGCCATCGCCGACCTTGCCCTGCGCCGCCGCCCGCCGATCCGTGCGCTGTTCAACACCGCCGCCATGGTCGTCGTCATGTCCGCGGCGGGCTGGACGTTCGCGCTCCTGAGCGGACAGCGCGAGGGCATCTGGCCGCTGGTCGCCCAGGCGCAGGGCCGCCTCGAGGTGGCGTGGATGGTGGGGCTGCTGATCCCGCTGCTCGGCCTCGGGCTGGTCTACCGCGTGCTCAACATCGCGCTCGTTGCGGTGGCCACGGGCTGGGGCGCCGATCGCCCGATCAAGCTGGTGATCCGCGAGGACTACCTCTACGCCGAGCAGCTGATCTCGGACCTCGCGTTGCTGTTCCTCTCGCCGCTGATGACCGTGTCGTACGCGATCCTGAGCTGGGCGGGGATCATCCTGTTCTACGTCCCGGTGCTCGTCATCCGTGACTCGCACCGTCGTTACGTGGAACTCAAGAAGGCGCAGGACCAGCTCGTCCACCAGGAACGCATGGCCGCCAAGGGCGAGATGGCCGCCGAGATCGGCCACGAGATCTCGAACTACCTGGCCGCGATCTCGGCCCGCGCGCAGATGCTGACGCTCGAGCTCGGCAAGGCCGACCCGGAGAAGACCGCGCGGCACGCCCGCATCATCATGGAGCAGGCGTCGAACATGGCGATCCTGACCAAGGGGCTGATGGACTTCTCGCACAAGGAGATGAAGGTCGTCCGCGTGGACCTCAACGACCTGCTGCGCCGCACGGTCGACTTCGTGCGGCCGCAGAACAAGTTCAACCAGGTGGAGTTCGAGCTCGTGCTCACCGACGACCTGCCGCCGATCTCCGCCGACGCCGGCCAGCTGCAGCAGGTGTTCATCAACCTGTTCCAGAACGCGGCCGAGGCGATGATCGAGAAGGGGACGCCGCAGAAGAAGATCATCGTGTCCACCGGCTGGCAGGATCCCGACGAAACCGTGATCGTGCGCGTCACCGACAACGGGCCCGGCATGAGCCGCGCGGTGCAAGAGAAGATCTTCGAGCCGACGTTCACCACCAAGCCCACGGGCCATGGCTTCGGCCTGGCCACGTGCTACCGGATCGCCGCGGCCCACCGCGGGCGCATCTCGGTCGAGAGCGACGCCGGTCGCGGTGCCACCTTCGCGCTCGTGCTCCCGGTCGGCGTGCAGGCCGGCTGGTGAGCTCGCCGCCGGCGCCGTCGGCGCCGCCCTCGCCGCCCGCTCCACCGCCGCCCCCGGCGCGCAATCGCACGACGACTTTTCACTGGAGCTGGAACGCGCTGTCGCTCGGCTCGCTGGTCGCCATCGCCTGCCTGGGCTACCTCATGTACCAGGTCCGCGAGGTGCTGCTCGTGCTCGTCGGCTCGATCTTCATGGCCTACGTCCTGCAGCCGCCGGTCGATCGCCTGGCCCGCGTGCCGCTGCCGCGCGCGCGAGTGCTGGGCCGCAAGCCGGCCGCGGGCATCGTCGTGCTGCTCGCGGTCGTGGCACTCGGCTTCGCGCTCTACTGGTTCGTGCCCATCCTGTGGATCGAGCTGCAGCGCCTGGGGCGCGAGCTCCCCAACTACTACCGCACGGTCGAGGAGTGGCTGGCGCAGATGGAGGCGCGCCGCGGCATGGGTCTGTCCCCCGAGGTGTGGGCCGCCGTGTCGCAGGAGTGGCACGGCCTCGTCGAGCGCTCGGCGTCGGGCGTCGGGCAGGCAGCCTTCCGGCTCGCCGGGACGCTGGGCAACGTGCTCGGGCTCCTCGTCATCCCGATCGGCGCCTTCTACATCCTGGCCGACGGCGGCACGCTGACGCGCAACTTCGTCGAGGGACTGCCGGTGTCGTGGCGCCCGATGGCGCACCTGCTGATGGCCGAGGCGGACCGCTCGCTGGCGACGTACGTGCGCGGCCAGACGCTGGTCGTGCTGGTCTGCGGCATTCTCGCCACCGTGTTGTTCACGCTGCTCGGCGTGCGCTACTCGCTCGCGCTCGGCGTCGTCGCGGGCATCGCCGAGGCCGTGCCGTTCCTCGGCTCGGTCGCGGTCGTCGGCGCTCTCGCCGTCGTCACCTCGAGCCAGGGCCTGGGCCAGACGCTGATCGTCCTCGGCGCTTACGTCCTGCTCAACCTCGTGAACAACTACGTGATCAACCCGCGCCTCATGAGCTCGCGCCTCGAGCTCCATCCCTTCATCATCATCCTCGCCGTCCTCGCCGGCAGCGCGATCGGCGGCTTCCTGGGTGCCGTGCTGGCGCTGCCCGTGGCCGCCCTCGTCGTCGCGCTGGGCGGCGCCCTGTGGGGCGCGGGACGCCCCGAGACGCGCGCCAAGTGACGTTTGCCGGCGTCGTCGCGCGGGTGGACCTGCGTGGCGTCGTCGTGCTCGACGACAAGGGCCGCGTGTGGGCCGCCGCCGTGCGCAAGCGCCTGCAGGACCCGGGCGGGCGCCTGGGCAACGCGATCGTCGTGGGCGACGCGGTCACCATCGAGACGCTCGACGGCGCCTCGCCCGATGACGACTCGACGGAAGCCGTCGTCGTCGCGGTGGCGGCACGGCGCAATCGCTTCGAGCGCGCCGCCGCGGGACAGGGGCCGGGTGGTCGCCTCCAGATCACCGCAGCCAACATCGATCGCGTGCTCGTCGTCGCCGCCTTGCGCGATCCGCCGCTGCGCGAGGGACTGCTCGATCGCATCGCCGTCACCTGCGAGGCCGGCGGTCTGCCGCTGGTGATCGCGCTGTCGAAGGCCGACCTCGTGTCCGCCGCGGAGGTCAGCGCCGCGCGCACGACCTACGAGCGCGCCGGCTACGAGGTGCACGCGCTCGCTGCGCCGGTGGGCACGGGCGTGCCCGCGTTGCGCGATGCGCTGGCCGGCCGGCGCACGCTGGTCGTCGGACACTCGGGGGTGGGGAAGAGCACGCTGCTGAACGCGCTCGCGCCGGAACTCAAGCTCGCCATCGGGCTGGTCAACGCCAAGACCGGGAAGGGGCGGCATACGACGACCGCGGCCACGCTGGCGCGGCTCGACATGGGCCCGCCGCCGACCGAGGTGATCGATACACCCGGCGTGCGCACGTTCGGCCTGCCGCGACTCGACCCGGCCGACCTGCCGCGCCTGTTCCCCGAGTGGCGCGGCCGCGGCCCGTGTCGCTTCGCCGATTGCGCGCACCGCGACGAGCCCGACTGCGCCATGCACGCCGCCCTCGACGAGGGCGCGATCGCCGAGGATCGCTATCGCTCGTACGTGCGCCTGCGCGACGAGCTCGAGGCGGGGGCGCTGCGTCGCGGCGCCGCCCGCCGCGCGGGGGCGCCGCGGGTCAAGGCGCCGGGGGCGCGCAAGGGGCCGCGGTGAGCGCGTCGGTTTCCCCGTTCCTCGTGGCACTCGAGTGCACGGCCTGCGGCGCGCGGGTCGCGCCCGATCGCGCGCACGGCCTGTGCGCCGCCTGCGGCAGGCCGCTCGCCGCGCGCTACGACCTGGCGGCGGTGCGGACCCGTGTCTCGCGCGAGGCCGTCGCGGCGCGGCCTCGGTCACTCTGGCGCTGGCGCGAGGTGCTGCCGCTCGATCACGCGGTCGCGCCCGTCACCCTCGGCGAGGGTGGAACGCCGATGCTGCCGATGCGGGAAGCGGCGCGGCGGCACGGGCTCGCAGCGGTGTGGGTGAAGGACGAGTCTGGCAACCCCACCGGATCCTTCAAGGCGCGCGGCCTGTCGGCCGCGGTGACCATGGCGCGGGCGTTCGGCGCGCGTCACGTCGCGCTGCCCAGTGCCGGCAATGCGGGCGGTGCGCTCGCCGCTTACGCCGCAGCGGCCGGGATCCAGGCGCACGTCTTCGTTCCCGCGGATTGTCCGCGCGCGTTCGTCCTCGAGGCCACCGCCCTCGGCGCCGAGGTCACGCTGGTGCCGGGATTCATCACCGACGCGGGCCGCCGCCTGCGAGAGGTCGCCGCCGCCGACTGGATGGACCTCTCGACGCTGCGCGAGCCCTATCGCGTCGAGGGCAAGAAGACGATGGGCTACGAGATCGCCGCCGACCTGGGCTGGAGGCTGCCCGACGCGATCCTCTACCCGACCGGCGGCGGCACCGGGCTCGTCGGGATGGCCAAGGCATTCGACGAACTCGAGGAGCTGGGCTGGATCGCGCCCGGCCGGCGGCCGCGGCTGGTCTGCGTGCAGGTCGAGGGCTGTGCGCCGATCGTGCGCGCGTTTCACGCCGGCGCTGACGAGGCGACGCCGTGGGAGGCGCCCGCGACGCTGGCGGCCGGATTGCGCGTGCCCGCCGCGGTGGGCGATCGCTGGATGCTCGGCGTCCTTCGCGCCTCGGGTGGGACGGCGGTCGCCGTGCCGGAGCGGGACATGCTCCTGGGCACGCTCGCGCTGTCGCGGGCGACCGGCGTGCTCGCCGCACCCGAGGGTGGCGCCGTGTGGGCTGCGTTCGAGCAGCTCGCGTTGGACGACTGGTTTGCACCGGGGGAGCGCGTCGTGTTGTTCAACACCGGCAGCGGGCTCAAGTACCTGGAGGCGATCGAGGCGGCGCTCGCCGCCGTCGCGCCTGCGGAGTCGATTGGCGCGACGCGGCCCGCGGTGTAGACTGCCCTGCGAGTGGTCGTCGCTGGCTCACCCGGACCGCCGGGTGGGGGAGACATTCCCGGAGGAGGTTCGATGCGCCCCGTGTCCGTCCGCCTCGCAGGTCCCGCTGCCCTGTTGTTCGCCAGTTCCGTCGTTCTCGGGTCCACTTCAGGATGCGGCGGTGGTTCGGTGAACACCGCTCCAAGCGCCGTGCCGAAGCCCGTGTCGGCCGCACCGCCGGTGACCGGAGCGCCCGACCAGGCGCCGGTTGCGCCGGCGCCGCAGACCCGCCTGCCCGACGGCAACTCGCTGTCGACCGGATGGAAGTACCGCTACGACATGATCTCGCCGCCGAACACGAACTTCGGCGTGACCACGCGCGAGGTCTACCTGTACTTCCGCCCCGACACGACGTCTGTCGGATTCCGGGTCGAGAACCGCCTCGGCGTGCCGATCCGGATCATCTGGGACGAGTGCACGTTCCTCGACATCTACGGGCGCAGCTACAAGGCAGTGCACCGCGGCGTCACCTACGACACGAAGGACACGCCGCAGGAGCCCACCTACGTCCGCCCCGGCGAGACCTACGCCGACTTCCTCATCCCGATCGACCTCTTGAATAGAGGTGACAATCAATATCCGTCGGCCAAGTTCAATATCCATATCTGCACAGGGATAGCGATAGATCGCCACCCAC
>JANOEH010000034.1:0-5619 GCA_031413115.1 Candidatus Eiseniibacteriota bacterium
CCCTCGTGCGCGGCGGCGTCGACGCCGCGGGCCAGCCCGCTCACCACGCAGACCCCGGCGCGCGCGCAGGCCTGCGCCACCTCGAAGGCAACGCGCCGGGCGTAGGCCGTCGCGGCGCGGGCACCGACGATGGCGACCGCCGGTCGCGCGGGCCAGGGACCCCGGCCGCGCAGCGACAGCACGGGGCCGCCGCCCGGACCGGCGGAACGCAGGCGGGGCGGATAGTCCGGATGATCGGGAACAAGCTGGCGATCGTCGGGAGCGCCGCGGGGGCTCAGCGGTCTCCGCCGCGACCGGGGCCGGTGAGCAACTCCCAGGCGACGCCGTCGGCGCTCGCCCGCACGACGTCGGCATCGTGGGAGAGGAGTTCATCCTCGTCGGCGCGCATCGCTTCGTCGTGGCGCAGCAGGTCGGCGAGGCGGGCCTCGACGTCGCGCGCGCCGCCGGCGATCTCGCGCACGAGACGCGTGCGCTCTCCCTCCGGCCGACGGTAAAGCATGCGCGCGACGAACAGGGCGCCGTCGCCCTGGGCGATCGCCTGCAGCGCGTCGGCTCCGGCACGGCGCACCGACTGATTGCTGTCGGCGAGCAGTTCGATGAGCGGCGCAATGGCTTCGCGCGCCCCGAGGCGACCGAGCGTACGGGCGGCGCTGACCCGCGTGTACCAGAGGCCCGAGGCAAGCATCGGCAGGACCGGCGTGGCCACCGCCTTGAGGCGGATCAGCGCCGCCTCGGCGAGGTCGCGCAGGTAACCGGATTCGTCACTGAGGCACTCGACGAGGAGGGCGGCGGCTTCGCGATCGCCCCGGGCCTCGAGACCCTGGACGTATTCGCGCTTGCCGGCAAGTCCACGCGGTGAGAACGCGTCGAAGGAGCGCAGCGGGGTGAACGATTCTTCGGCCATGGCGATCGGTTCCTTCTCGGGATGGGCCCAAGGGGGCGCCTGCAGACTCAGACCTCGTCAGGTTGCTCCGCCCGGGCCGCGACGTCAAGCATCCCCCCGATCGTCTGGCGAAACTGGTCGAGTCCCGCACCCGTTGCCGAGGAGATCGCCATGGCCCCGTCGGCCGCCGCCCGGGCCTGGGCCTCGCCCGGGGGCTGCAGGTCGGCCTTCGAATAGACGAGGATCCGGGGCTTGGTGACCAGATCCGCCGACCACGCCGCCAGTTCGCGCTCGAGCACGGCCAGCGCGGCCGCCGGGTCCTCGGTGGTCCCGTCGATGACGAAGGCGAGCATCCGGGTGCGCTCGATATGGCGCAGAAACTCGTGGCCCAGTCCGCGCCCCTGGGAAGCGCCCTCGATCAAGCCCGGGATGTCCTCGAGCACGAACACGCGTTCCTCGTCGAGGCGCACGACGCCGAGCACCGGGCGCAGCGTCGTGAACGGGTAAGCGGCGATCTTGGGGCGCGCGCTCGAGACCGCGGCCAGCAAGGTCGACTTGCCCGCGTTGGGGAAGCCGACCAGCCCGCAATCGGCGACCAGCTTGAGCTCGAGATCGAGGTTGCGCGCCGCACCCGGGAGGCCCGGATCGGCGCGCCGCGGCGCCTGGTTGGTGGCCGTCTTGAACTGCGCGTTACCGCGACCGCCCTTGCCCCCCGCCGCCGCGATCCACCTCGTGCCGGGCTCGACCAGGTCGGCCAGCGGCTCGTCGGTGTCGGCATCGGTGACCTGCGTGCCGGGCGGCACGCGGATCGTCAGGTCCTTGCCGGCCTTGCCGCTCGAGCGCTTGGAGCTACCGGGCGCGCCGGGCGTGGCGCGGAACAGCTTTGCCGACTGGAAATCGAGCAGCGTCTTGACGTTCGGATCCACCACGAAGACGACGCTTCCACCGTCGCCGCCATCGCCGCCGTCGGGCCCGCCCTTGGGAACGAATTTCTCGCGGCGGAACGAGATCGCCCCCGCGCCGCCCTTGCCGGCCTCGACGCGGATGCTCGCGCGATCAGCGAACACGTCAGGCCTTGCCTTTCTTCTCCGGGGATTTCTTCGGCTTCTCGGCGGCGGGTGCTGCGGAGCCCGGCGTGGCCGGCGACGGGCTCGACGACGCGGGCGTGGCGGCCGAATCGCTGCTCTCCTTCTTCTTCTTATCGCTGTAGCCCGAGGAGCGGTAGTCCGTGATGTAGAAACCCGAGCCCTTGAAGATGAAGCCCGCGCCGGCGCCGATCAGGCGTTTCACCTTGCCCTTGCACGCGGGGCACTTGGTGAGCGGGGCATCCTTCATCGACTGGAATTCCTCGAACTTGTGGCCGCACTTCTGGCATTCGTATTCGTACGTCGGCATGCAGCAGGGTCCTTTCAGGCGGGCGTCAGCCCGCCAGCGCCTTCGCGATGCGCTTGAGGGCCACCGTCAGGTCCTCGGCCGAGGCGGCGAACGACAGTCGGATGCAGCGATCGTCCCCGAAGACTCGGCCGGGCACGACAGCCACCCCCGCGCACTCCAGCAGGTACGCGGCCATGGCCTGCGAATCGCGGACGTCGCCGCGGCCCTCGCCGAGCGTCCGGCCGTAGTGGGCGGACACGTCGACCCACACGTAGAAGGCGCCGCCGGGCCGCACGAACGTCACGCCCGGAATGTCGGCGAGCAGGCGGCACACCAGGTCGCGCCGGTTCCGGAACGCCGCCTTCATGGCGTCGAGCGGTTCCCGACCCTCACCCCTCTCGAGCGACGCCGTGAGCGCCTTGAGCGCTGCGTGCTGCGACACGCTGCAGGCATTGCCCGAGGTGTGGCCCTGGATCGCCGTCATCGCGGCCATCAGGGGCGCCGGACCCGCAGCGTACCCCATGCGCCACCCGGTCATGGCGAAAGCCTTCGAGAAGCCGTTCACGGTCACCGTGCGCCCGCGCATCCCCGGGAGCGTGGCGAACGAGGTGAAGGGCGCATCGTAGACCAGCCGTTCGTAGATCTCGTCGCTGATCACCGTCAGATCCTCGCCGCGAACGACCTCGGCGAGGCGCGCCAGTTCGTCGGCGGAGTAGGTGGCACCGGTCGGGTTCGCGGGCTGATTGAGGATCAGGACCCCGGCGCGGCGTGACGCGCCCGAGAGTGCCCGCATGAGGCCGTCGACGGTGAGCTTCCAGCCGTCGGCCGCGGCCAGCGGCACGGGGACCACCCGCGCATCGAGCAGGTGGACCATCTGCGCGTACGAGGGCCACGCCGGTGTCGGAATGAGCACACCGTCGCCCGCGTCGACCAGCGCGCAGAGCGCGTGGTAGAGCGCCTGCTTGGCGCCCGCGGTGACGACGACCTGCTGCGCGGTCAGGGCGAGCCCGTTCTCCTCCTTCAGCTTCCGCGCGATCATGGCGCGCAACTCCTCGGTTCCGGCGACGTCGGTGTAGCGGGTGCGGCCATCGCGAATCGCCTCCTCGCCGCCTTGCAGCGCGGCCGGCGGGGACGGGAAGTCGGGCTGGCCGGCGCCGAGCGAGATCACGTCCTCGCCGCGCGCCTTGCGCATCCGGTACTCCTCGTCGATGGCCAACGTGCCCGAGGGCTTCGCATCCTGCGCCAACCTGGAGAGTCGCACGGGAACTCCTTTCGGGCTCTTAGCTCGCCGCGCCGCGCGCCGCGGGAGCAGCCGCCGCGGCGAGCGCGAAGAGGGACGTGTTCACGATACCGTCGGCCGAGCAGCCGCGCGAGAGGTCGTTGGCCGGACGCGCGAGGCCCTGCAGGATCGGTCCGTGGGCCGACCAACCACCGAGGCGTTGCAGCAGCTTGTAGCCGATGTTCGCCGCGTCGAGGTCCGGGAAGATGAGCACGTTCGCGTGGCCGGCCACGATCGAGCCCGCGGCCTTCGCCTTGCCCACGCTCTCGACCAGCGCGGCGTCGGCCTGCATCTCGCCGTCGATGTGCAGGTCGGGGCGGCGGGCGCGCGGGCCCGCGCGGTGGCCGCGTTCACCTTGTCGGCGTGCGGGTGCCTGGCGCTACCTTTGGTCGAGAACGACAGCAGCGCGACATGCGGCTCGCCGCCGGTGACCGCCCGAAAGTTGTCGGCGGTGGCGATCGCGATGTCGGCGAGCTGGGCCGGATCGGGATCGGGCACGACCGCGCAGTCGGCGAAGAACAGCACGCGCTCGACCCCCGCGGCGTCGGCCTTCACCATGGCGAAGTACGAGGACACCGTGTGCACGCCCGGCGCGGTGCCGATCAGCCACAAAGCGGCACGCAGCACGTCGCCGGTCGTGTGGATGGCACCGGCGACGAACGCGTCGGCCTGGCCGGATTGCACCAACATCGCCGCCTGCATCACCGCCGTCGCGGCGTGGCGGTCGGCCTCTGCGGGCGCGAGCCGATCGCCGCGCGCGGCCAGCAGCAACGCCTTCGTCAGCTCGATGCGTCCGCGATCGCCCACCGGCAGCACGCTCACTCCGACCAGGCTCGCCTGCGCGGCGCGGGCGGCCGCGGTGATGCGGGCGGGATCGCCGATCAGCGACACCCTGGCGCGATGCTGCCCCGCGAGCCGCGACGCCGCCGTGACGACGCGCGGATCCTCGCCCTCGGGCAGCACGATCCGTCCACCCGAGAGCGCGGCCCGGCGCGCGACGGTGTCGAGCAGCGCCATGCGCGCCCTCAGCCTTGCGCCGTGTAGCGCGCGCGCTCGTCGGCGACACGCGCCAGCAGCCGCGCCTCGACGTGCGCCGGCAGGAGCCCGGCGATGTCGCCGCCGAGGCGGGCGATCTCCTTGACCAGCGTCGAATTGAGGAACGTGTAGCGGGCGCTCGGCATGAGGAACACGACCTCGAGGTCGGGCGACAGGCGGCGGTTCATCTGGCCCATCTGGAACTCGTACTCGAAGTCGGTGACGGCGCGGATGCCGCGGCACAGGACTTCGGCCTCGGCGCGACGTGCGCAGTCGACGACCTGGCCATCGAAGCCGATGACGCTGACGTTCGTCAGGTGGGCGACGGCGAGTTGGGTCAGCTCCACGCGCTCCTCGAGCGGAAACAGCGTACCCTTCTTCGGGGACGAGGCGACCGCGATGACGACGCGCGGAAACATCTTTGCCGCGCGTTCGGCGAGGTCGAGGTGACCGTTGGTGAAGGGATCGAAGGTCCCGGGAAAGAGCGCGGTGCGGGCGGGCGTTCCGCTCATGAACCCTCCGGGTCGAAGCGATGGAACGACAACGTGGCGGCGCCGTACTCGCGTTCGAAGCGCGGCGACAGGCCGGCCGGTGCGGTCGGCGCCGGATCGCGCGACGATCGCTCGACGACGACCCACGCCCCGGGCACGAGCAGCCCGCCGGCGACCAGCGCGGAGAGGGTCGCCGCGCCGCGACCGGCGGTGTACGGCGGGTCGAGATAGACGAGCCCGAAGCGGCGCCCACTCCGGGCCAGCCGTCCCAGGGCGCCCTCCACGTCGTCGGCCACGATCGACGCGCACGCGCCCATGGCGAGCGCCTCGATGTTGGCGCGGAGGGCCGTGAGAGCCGGGCGCGACATCTCGACGAACGTCGCGCTGGCCGCGCCGCGCGACAGCGCCTCGAGGCCGAACGCACCGCTGCCGGCGAACAGGTCGAGCACGTCGAGGTCGGCGACGTCGCCGAGGATCGAGAACAACGCCTCGCGGACACGATCGGCCGTGGGCCGCGTGGCGCGACCGCGCGGCGCGACGAGCGGACGTCCTCCCAA
>JANOEH010000035.1:0-18001 GCA_031413115.1 Candidatus Eiseniibacteriota bacterium
GGAGAGATCGACCGGAGGTAATTCAGGATATCCCGGTGCGCATCCTTGGAGTCAATCACCAGCTCCTCGACGTCTTCCGTGAACAAGTCCCGGATCAAACCCGTCGTGAGCTCCAGCTCGCGATGAATCAGCGACGGCGCGCGCGCCGTCTTCGACTTGCGATCCACCTTCTCCCACAGCTTGATCAGGTAACTGACGTCGTTGACGAACTCCTTCTCGCCCTTGCCGTCGCCCGCGGTGCGGACGATCAGGCCCGCGCCCTTGGGCCGGTGCTCGGCGACCAGCGCCTTGAGGCGCTGCCGCTCGGCCCGGTCCTCGATGCGGCGTGACACACCCGAGTGATCGACGCCCGGCATGAACACGGTGAAGCGCCCGGGCAGCGAAACCTGCTGGGTCACGCGCGGACCCTTGGTGCCGATCGACTCCTTGGTCACCTGGACCAGGATCTCCTGCCCCTTCTTCAGGCAGTCCTCGATTTTGGGGACGGGGCGGCGTTGCCGCCGTCCCCCGCCGCCGCGACCCGCGGGCTCGTCGTCGCCCTCGAACTCCTCGAGGTCGGCCAGGTTCTCGGCCAGGTCCGAGGCGTGCAAGAATGCGGTCTTGGGCAGACCGATTTCGACGAACGCCGCCTGCATGCCGGGGAGGACCGCGTTCACGCGACCCTTGTAGATGTCTCCGACGTGGCTGCGCTTCTCGCCGCGCTCGACAAGGAGCTCGACCAGTTCGTTCTCTTCGAGGATCGCGATCCGTGTTTCGTGAGGATCGGCGTTGATGACAATGCGCTTCCGCATTCGTTACCCGGTGGCGCGGCGCTCCTCCTGGGGACGGGCCGCGAGCGTGAGCAGGTCGAAAGGCGAAAGACGGTCCTCTCCATCGAGCTTGTAGAGCCCGGTCCGCTCCACGGCCAGCAGGCGTGGATCCGCCTGTGGCAGCAGGAGCTTCACGAACTCATCCGGCCGTGCTTGTGCCCCGGGTGTCATGCGGATGCCCAGGTCGAGAGCGCGGGCGCCGGGCAGCGGATGAAGGCTCTCGAGCGAGGGCCGGGCGTCGAATTCCTTGACGCCCTCCGCGACCGGGCGGCGGACGACCAGCGCGGTCGCCCCCAGCAGGTCGGAGATGCGCTCGAGCAGGAGGTCCTCGAGTGCATCGGGAGAGACCTCGCCCGACTCGAGATACGAGTCGGTCAGGCGGACGCGGTAGGTCATGTGATCCACCGAGGCCATCAGCGAGGCCGTCTTGTAGAGGATGGGCCGCCAGCCGGACAGGGAAAGGCCGGACGGCAACAGCGACGACAACACCTCCTCGAGGTCCACGGCCGGGGGGCGGCTGAACTCGAGGTCGAAGTACTCGGCGATCGAGGTGTAGCCCACCGACAACGGCGGGCCGAACGCCATCTTGAAATGCTTGCGGAACCCCTGGGTCAGGGCGATGGGTAGCCTGCTGCGACGCAACGTGCGCTCCCAGGCGCGCATCAACTCGAGATGCGAGATGAAACGCAGGTCCGCGCCCTTCGTGTACCGCAGGCGGAAGCGCGTCCCGAGGGCGAGGCTCGCGGCCAGCGGCGTCTTCTTCGCGCGCCGCCCGAACAGTGGCAGCGGCTGCGCCACGACCGGCGAGCGGACGTCATCCTGCCCGGGCCGCCGCCCCGTGGGCGACAGGCGGTCGGGGCAGTCGTCGATGCCACAGGCATGACAGAATGCGAGGCGACAATCGACCGTCACCTTCGCCTGTTCGGACTTCTCGCGCTCCTTGAGCAGGAACTTCCGGGTCACCGGAGAAGCGATGTGCTCCCAGCACTGGGGCACGTCGATCCGGCGCGGCTCCTGGTACTTCACGGCGTCGATGCCGAGATCCGCGAACACGCTCATCCACACGTCGTACTTGAGGTGCTCGGTCCAGCCGTCGAAGCGGCAGCCGCGACGGTAGGCCTCGAGGATCACCGCGCCCAACCGGCGATCGCCGCGCGAGAACACGCCCTCGAGGAACGCGGTCTCCGAGTCGCGCCACTTGAGCACGATCGGCGTGCCCCTCACCTCGCGGCGCAGGATGCGCACCTTCTCCTCGACCAGGGCGCTGGCGTCCTGCGCCTCCCACTGGAACGGGGTCTGCACCTTGGGCACGTGCGGCGAGATCGAGACCGTGATCGTGAAGTTGCGCGACGTCGCGCGTCCCGCCCCCAGCGCCTTCCTGGCCAGCGCGACGATGCCGACGATGTCCTCGGGACGCTCGCCGGGCAGCCCGATCATGAAGTAGAGCTTGGCGCCGGTGTACCCCTGCTTCGCCGCGATCGAGATCGACTCGATCAGCTCGTCCTCGCAGACGCCCTTGTTGATGACGTCGCGCATGCGCTGCGTGCCCGCCTCGGGCGCCAGCGTGAGGTGCGGCTTCTTGCCCTCGGTCATCGTCTTCGCCAGGCGCTCGGGCAGCGTGCCGGGACGGGTCGACGGCAGCGACAGCGCGACCGACGACGCGCCGCACAGGTTCGACGTGATCTTGTCGACCGTCTCGACGATCTCGGAGTGGTCCGTCGTCGACAGCGACAGCAACGACACCTCGTCGTAGCCGGTGGCCGCGAGGCCGGTCATCACCTCGTCGACGATCTGCGCCGGCGCCTTCTGGCGCACGGGACGGTTGATCATGCCCGCCTGGCAGAAGCGGCAGCCGCGGGTGCAGCCGCGCATCACCTCGACGGCGAGGCGGTCGTGCGTGATCTCCGACAGCGGCACCATCGGCTTGTCGGGGTAGTACTCGGGCTTGAGCGATTCGACCCACACCGACTGCACCACGGCCGGAAATCCGTCCTTCGCCTGCGGGCAGGCATAGCCCTGCGCGTTGGTGACGAGATCATATCCCGAAGGGACATAGACGCCGCCATGTCCTGCGAGCGTAGCGAGCAGAGTCTTTCGATCACACTCGCCTTTTCGCCACACCTTCACTTCATCCAGCAGCTTCAGAATGATCTCTTCGCCATCACCCACGACAAAACAATCAAAGAAATCCGCCATCGGCTCGGCATTGAACGCGGCATGTCCCCCGCCGACGACGAGCGGATCGCGCTCGCCGCGATCGCGCGCGTGGAGCGGAATGCCCCCGCGATCGAGCATGGCGAGCACGTTGGTGTAGTGGAGCTCGTACTGCAGCGAGATCCCGAGGACGTCGAACTCGCACAGCGGCCGCTGCGACTCGAGCGAGAACAGCTTGCGCCCGACTTCGACCATCGCGGCCTCGGCGTCCGGCCACGGCGCGAAACAGAACTCGGCGGCGGCGTCGGCGCGCTGGTTGATGCGGTGGTGCAGGATCCTGAGCCCGAGGTGCGACATACCGATCTCGTAGGCATCGGCGAGCGCCAGGCAGACGGTGACCTCGGCCTGATCGAGCGGCTTGCGGGGCGCATGGAGCGCGTTTCCCACGTAGCGGTTCGGGCGGGAGACGCGAGCCAGGATTTCCTGGCCGGGCGAGGTGATGACGTCCAAAGCAGCACCTCCGGGGCAGGCACGCGGTGGCGCGCCCCCGGGGAAAGACCGGAACGAGGGAGCCGGGAAGTCCGGGCGCGGAGAACCGCCTCCTCTTCCCTTGGCGACACGGCACCGTAGCACACCGCGGGCGAACGCGGCAACCCGCTGTCATCGGAAGGGATAGCCCGTGGATCGAAGATTCCGGTTGGGCCACCGGGGCCGCCTCGGGCATGGTGCGGCCATGAGCGATCCCACTCCCGCCGATTCGATCTCGCCGCAGACTCCGCTGGTTGAAGCAGCGGCCGAGCGACTGGCAAGAGTCGCCGCCTCCGGCGGCGATGTCTCCGCCGCGGCACGCGCCGAGGCCGACGCCCAGCCCGCGATGGCCGCCTTCGTCGCCCTGGGCACGCGCGCGCTGCTCGTTGCCCAGAAGGCGCGAGAGGAGAGCGCCCCGCCCGCCGAATCCGCCGCCCGCGTCGTCGCCGCGCTCGAGGCGTGGCGCAGGGACTTCGTCGCCGCCGGCGACGAGATCGTCCGCCGCGCGGTCGAACTCGTCCCCACCTCGGGCTGGATCGCGACGACCACGCGCTCGAGCCTGGTCGAGCGCGGCTTGCTCGCCGCGCACGCCGCGGGCCGCCCGGTGCAGGTCCTGTGCTCGGAGAGTCGGCCGATGAACGAGGGGCGCATGCTCGCCGAGTCGCTCGCGGGCTCGGGTGTCACCACGTGGCTCGCCGTCGACGGCGCGCTCGGACTCCTGCTCCCGCAGGCCGGCGCGCTGTGGCTGGGCGCCGATGCGATCCGCGAGCGGACCTTCGTCGGGAAGACGGGAGTCTACGGACTGCTGCTGATCGCCCGCGAACTGAACGTGCCGGCCTATCTCTTCGCGCAGCGCGCGAAGTTCCTGCCCGATCGCTGTCGCCGGCTCACCCTGCCGAGGCGCGATCCCGACGAGGTATGGACCGACGCGCCGCCGCGCACGCATGTGGTCAACGTGCCGTTCGAGGAGGCACCGTTGTCGCTGGTGCGCGGTGTGCTGACCGAGGGTGGGTTCCTCGGCGCGCGCGAGATCGAGGACGCCGCGGGCCTGGCGCAGGTGGCGGCGGAGCTGCGCGAGCCCTCTCCGCCAGCCTAGGCCCGCGGCGCCCGCCGCGCGCGGACTACCGGTAGGTCGCCTTGAGCAGGCCCCACGAACCCGGCGTTGCGGGTGTCGGGCGCTGGTAGCACATCTCGAAGCGCGGCAGCACGTGCGTGGTGCTTCCTGAGCGGCCCGCGAAGACGCCCACCGGATCGCCCACGAAGTCGATGCGATGCGAGAGGTCGATGTAGCTGCTGACCTCCCAACCCCCGCCGTTCGACGTCAACACGGTCTGCCCCGGGCTGGGCATCCCGAAGTTCCCCCCGCCCGTGATACGCAGCAGGTCGAAGTCGGGATCGACGGTGATCTGCCCCTGGATCTGCCACAGGTCCATCGCAAACGCCTGCAGCGGCGCGAAAGGAACGCGCGGCGCCGAGTGGCTGATGCCGGACACGGGCACGATGATGAGACGGTTGTACCCGAGATAGATGCCGGTGCCGGTGAGGTTCAGGTCGAGCAGCGCACTCCACGCCGATTGCTCGCCCCCCAGCGTTCCGCCCGGAGACTCGACGACGCCGGTGAACGAATGGAGCCGGGCGGCGATCAGGACCGGGCTCCCGACCGGAAGGCCGTCGATGATGCTGGTCGACCCGACGTAGCCGACGGCGCAGTCGGGCGGCAGGCTGGCCGAACCGTCGCCGGCGTCGGAAAGAATACAGCAGGCGCCGCCACCCTGGGCGAGGGCGAAGGACGGGACGCAAATCGCCATCACAGCGATCGAGACCAGGAACAATCGACGAAGTGAGTTCATGAGGGACTCCGGGGAAATGGGAGAAGGGAACCTCGAACCAATCGGGCCGGTCGAGTCTAGGCCATCGAGGCGTGCCGGTCAATCTCCGCGACGAGGAACCGCCCGGTCCACGACGCCGCCAACCCCGCAATCACCTCGGGCGGCCCTTCGCCCACGAGCGATCCGCCCGCGTCGCCGCCCTCGGGTCCCAGGTCCACCACCCAGTCGGCATTGGCGATCACGTCGAGGTGATGCTCCACCAGTAAGACGGTGTGCCCTGCGGTTACCAGCGCGCCCAGGACATCGAGCAATCGCTGCACGTCCGACAGGTGGAGTCCGACGGTCGGCTCGTCGAGGAGGAACAGCGCGTCGCCAGCGCCCGGCAGCGCCAGTTCGCGCGCGATCTTCAGGCGCTGCGCCTCGCCACCCGAGAGGGTCGGCGCGGCCTGACCCAGGGCGAGGTAGCCGAGCCCGACGCGGGACAGCACGGAGAGCTTCTCGACCAGCGCAGGCACGCCCGCGAAGTGCGCCAGGGCCTCGTCGACGGTGAGGTCGAGCGCCTCGCGCACGTTGCACCCGCGCCAGCGCACGTCGAGCACCTCGCGCTTGTAGCGCGCACCGTCGCACGTCTCGCAGGGCAGCACCAGGTCGGCGAGGAACACCATCTCGACCTCGACAACGCCGTCGCCCTCGCAGGTGTCGCAGCGCCCGCCGGCCACGTTGAAGGAGAACGTGCCCGGCTTGTAGCCGCGCTCCACGGACAGCGGCGTGCGCGCGTAGACGTCACGCAGCGCATCGAAGCCCTTCACGTAGGTCAGCGGGTTGGAGCGCGGCGACTTGCCGATCGGCGACTGGTCGACGAGCACGACGCGCGCGAACGCGTCGAGCCCCGTGATGCGCGCGTGCGCGCCGACCGTCTCGTGCGCGAGCTCGAGCACGTTGCGCGCGGCCGGATACAGGATGTCGGTCACGAGCGTGGACTTCCCGGAGCCCGAGACTCCCGTGACACAGGTGAGCCGTCCGACCGGGATGCGGGCGGTGATGTCTTTCAGGTTATTCTCCCGCGCGCCTTCGATCGTGACGAAGCGCGTCGGCTTCGCCGAGATTCTCTCGCGTGTCACGCGCAGCTCGCCGCGCAGGTGACGCGCCGTCTCGGTGTCGGGCCCGCCGTCCTTCGCCAGGTCGGCGCCCGGGCCCGACCACAGCATCGACCCACCACGGACGCCGGCGCCGGGCCCCAGGTCGACGACCCAGTCGGCACGACGGATGAGCAGCGGCTCATGCTCGACCACGACCAGCGTGTTCCCCCGCCGCGCGAGATCGGCCAGGACGTCGGCCAGACGCTCGCCGTCCCGGGCATGGAGACCGATCGTCGGCTCATCGAGCACGTACAAGGTGTCGACCAGGTCGGCGCCCAGCGCGTTGGCCAGCTCGATGCGCTGCGCCTCGCCGCCCGACAGCGTGCGGGCCAGTCGATCGAGCGTCAGGTACCCGAGGTCGACGCGCACGAGGAACGACAGCCGCGCCACCAGCTCGCGCAGGATCGTCGCCGCGATCTCCCGCCGCTCCCCCGCCAGTGGCAACGACTCGACGAGTGCAAGGAGATCGCGCACGGTCAGCGCAGCGCAGTCGGCGATCGAGCGGCCCTCGATCCGCACGGCGAGCGCCTCGGGGCGCAGGCGGGCGCCTGCGCACGTGCCGCAGCGCTCGGCGCGCTGATAGCGTTTGACCACGAAGCGATTCCCGGCTTTATAGGATTTCTCCTGGAGCCTCCGTAGAAACGGCATGACTCCCTTGAACCCCGGACCGCCCTCGAGCACGAGTGTGCGTTGCGTCTCGCTCAGGTTTCCCCACGGCACGTCCAGACCCACGCCGTGCCGCCTGGCGAGATCCTCGAGCTTGTCCGCGAAGTGCGCGCGCCACGAACCGGCCCATGGGTCGATCGCGCCCTCGCGCAGCGTGCGCCGCGGGTCCGGCACGACCAGGTCGAGGGCGAAGGTGAGCACGTCGCCGAAGCCCTTGCACGCCGGGCAGACGCCGAGCGGCGAGTTGAACGAGAAGAGGTGCGGCTGCGGCTCGGGAAACGCGAGGCCGTCCACCGCGCACTCGCGCCGTTCGCTGCGCGCGCGCAGCGAGGAGCCGGCACCGACGCCCAGCAGGAGGCGACCGTCGCCGCGATGAAACGCTGCCTGGGCGGCTTCGGACAGCCGGGCTTCGAGCCCGGTTCGCCAGCGCATGCGGTCGATCAACACGAGCACGGACTTCGTGCCGCGCGGGATCTTCGCCAGCGTGTCGAGATCGTGCAGCGTGTCTGGATCGGCCGGCAGCGCGACGCGCAGGTATCCGTTGGCGACCAGTCCGGCCGCGACCTGCGGCCAGGGCAGCCGCGGCGGAAGTGCAATCGGGGCGAAGACGCGGATCTCCTCGTCCGGCGCAAACGTGGCCGCCTCGGCGACGATCGTGTGCGGCGCATCCGACTCGATCGTCCGGCTGCAGCGCGGGCAGACCGTGACGCCGACCCGGGCGAACAGCAGGCGAAGGTAGTCGTGCACCTCGGTCGCGGTCCCGACGGTGGAGCGCGCGCTGCGGGCGCGATTCGCCTGCCGGATGGCGACCGCGGGCGACAGGCCGGACACGGAGTCGACGTCGGGCCGGGGCATGCGATCGAGGACCTGGCGCGCGTAGGTCGACACCGACTCGACGTAGCGGCGCTGGCCCTCGGCGTACAGGGTGTCGAAGGCGAGCGACGACTTGCCGCTGCCGGACACTCCCGTGATCACGGTGAGGGCCCCGCGCGGAAGCTCGAGACTCAGGTTCTTCAGATTATGCTGCCGCGCGCCGCGCACGGTGATCACGGCGCTTGCGCCACCTGGTTGGGGCACACGATCTCCGGTCGAGTGGGGACGATGGGGCATCGCGCCCAGACTAGCATGCGACCGGAAAGAATACGGGGGGCGACCCTCGCGGATCGCCCCCGTTGCGGACGTGCCAGGTCCGATGCGAAGAGAGTTACTTCTTCTTCTTCGCGGCCTTCTTGGTCGACTTCTTCGCAGCCTTCTTGGTCGCCTTCTTCTTGGCAGCCTTCTTCGCCATCTTGGGAATCACCCCCTCCGTGGATGTGTTGACGTCTGAGCGATGGGTCGGGGACCCGGGAACAGTTTCAGGCCGTCCTTGCCGCCTGGCCCGCTCTCGCTGCTTGCACGGCTTCGACCGTCTCGGTGACCGACTCGATGCATTCGAGAAACTCGCCGAGATTGAAGGGCTTCCGGAAGAAGCCCGCCACCGCCAGATCGAACGCGAGACTCCGCATGCTCGCGGTTTCGTAGGCGGTCATCAGGATCGCCGGCGTCGCTTGCCCCGCGGCACGCATGCGCTCGAGGAGCTGGAGCCCGGTCTCGCCCGGCAGGCGGTGGTCGAGCACGACGACGTCGAACCGTTGACTTGGGAACAGGTGGTGCGTCGCAGCCTCCGCGCTCTCGGCGGTCACCACCTGGTGACCGGCATCCCGAATTGCGTTGGCAAGCGTGCGGCAAAGCAGCACTTCATCGTCGACGAGGAGCACTTCATCGTCGACGAGGAGCACGCTCTTGGACACTTTCCACCTCCGGCCTGCATACGGGGATGGATAGAGCACTGGTCGTGCCAATCGCACGACACGCTCCGCAAACCGGGGGGTCATTCAGACATAAACGATTGCAGGGTAATCGTTTAAATAGAAACAAAATCGAGGCGCTCTGGGTGCTCGGCGGGCGACTGTTGCGGGACAAGGACTTAGCGGCTTCAATAAGTGTCGTGTTTCTTGACAGTCTGCCCGCCGTATAAACTTGAACCATCCTGATATCAATGACTTACAGTGTTTGTTCGATTTTCTTACATGTCGCGAAGTTTGACATGCGGGACCGGGTTTCCCGCTCCGCGGGAATGCTCAGGCGCGGTCGTGCGCGTTCTCGACCCCGGTGCCCATGCGCTTCAACCGCTCGATCAGCGTCGGGCGGGAGATGCCGAGGATGCGCGCAGCGCGCGACTTGTTGCCGTCGGTCATGCGCATGATCTGACGGATGTGGCGTTCCTCGATCTGCGCCAGCGACATCGACGAAGCGGTGCCGGCGGCGGCCGCGCCGCTCGCCGCATCGAGGATCTCGGGCGGCAGGTGCGCCGGGTCGAGACACGTTCCGTCCTCGAGCAGCACGATGCGCTCGATCAGGTTCTTGAGTTGGCGCACGTTGCCCGGCCACGCGTAGCGGCCCAGCGCCTCGGCCGCCTCGGGTGCGATGGTGCCGAAGTCCTTCTTGAACCTGCGGCTGAATTCCCGGAGAAAGTGCCGGGCCAGAAGCAGCACGTCTTCACCCCGCTCGCGCAGGGGCGGCAGGGTGATGGTCACGACCTTCAGGCGATAGTACAAATCCTCTCTGAACCGCCCACGCTCGACCTCCTCGGCCAGCCGCTTGTTGGTCGCCGCGACCAGGCGCAGGTCGACGAGGATGTTCTCGGTGCCGCCCACCCGCTTGAACTGCCGCTGGTCGATGAAGCGCAGCAGCATGGCCTGCGTGCCCAGCGGCATGTCCCCCACCTCGTCGAGGAACAGAGTGCCCTTGTCGCACAGCTCGACCAGGCCCTTCTTGACCTCGCGCGCGTCGGTGAAGGCGCCCTTCTCGTGCCCGAACAATTCGTTGTCGAGCAGCGCCTCCTGGAACTGGGAGCAGTTGACCTCGACCTGCGGATAATCCGCGCGCTCCGAGCGGTAGTGCAGCGCGCGGGCGACCAGCTCCTTGCCCGTGCCCGACTCGCCCTCGATCAGCACGGTCGTGGCCTCCGAGGCGGCGACCTTGGCCAGCAGCTCGCGCAGCTCGAGCATGGGCGGGCTCTCGCCGATGATCTCGTCGGCCAGCACGCGGTCGAGCGTGGTGCGCTTGAACGCCTCGAGTTCGTTCTCGCGGGCAAACGCATTGGCGGCGCTCTCGACGGCGAGCGTGATCTCGTCCAGTTCGTAAGGCTTGCGCACGAAGTCGGCCGCGCCGAGCTTCATCGCTTCGACCGCCGAGTCGACGTCGCCGAACGCGGTGATGACGATCACCTGCGTGTCGGCTGCCAGCGCCTTCACCCGGCGCAGAACCGAGAGCCCATCGGTGTCGGGCAGGCGCATGTCGAGAATGGCGACCTGCGGCCGGATGCGCTCGCAGAGTTCGACACCGGCGGAGCCGGTGGCGGCGGTCTCGACTCGATATCCGCGTGCCTTGAGCACGCGGGTGAGAGACTTCCGGATCAGCAATTCGTCGTCGATGACGACGACGTTGGGGCTCATGTCTGCCTCACGGCTGGCTCACGGCTTCTCCGCCGTCTCGGCGGGCGGCAGCGGGAACGAGACGCGGAAGGTCGCGCCCCCGGCTGGGTTGTTCTTCGCCGTGATCACGCCGCCATGATCCCGGACAATTTGGAGTGAGATCGAGAGGCCCAACCCGGTCCCCATCGACCGCGTTGTGAAAAACGGATCGAAGATCTTTTCCATCGCCTCTTTCGGGATTCCCTGACCTGTGTCCGTGAACGACACGTCGACGAACGAGCGCCTTGTCCGGTACCGGCGCATGCCGGTTGTGACGGTCAACGTGCCGCCCTGCGGCATGGCTTGAATCGCATTGAGACTCAAGTTGAGAAAAACCTGGTGAACCAGATCGGGATCGAGCCAGAGCTCGGGCAGCTCGGCCGCAAACTCGCGTTCGAGCCCGACGCCGGCGTCGGCAAGCTGCAGCTCGATACCGGCCAGCGTCTTCTCGACCACGGACTCGACGCCGCAGGCCGACGGGCGGCCGCTCTGCGGCCGGGCGAACAGGAGCAGCCCGGTGATGATCTGCTCGATGCGGTCGAGCTCCTTGATCACGTCGTCCAGGTCCTCCCGCCGCGCGTCGTTGGGCTTGAGCTTGGAGGACACGAACTGGACCGTGGTCCGGATGCCGGTCAGGGGGTTCCTGATCTCGTGGGCGACATAGGCGGAGAGCTCGCCGAGCGAGACGAGCCGATCAATCTTCTTCTGGAACTCGCCGTCCTCGGTCTCGGCCACCGCGTCGGCGAGCACGACCGAGCCCAGCACCTCGCCGCTCTCGGAGCGCATCTGTGCGGCTTCGGCCTTGAGCGTGACCTCGCGCCCTTCGGCCGAAAGCCGGAAGTCGCGTGACTCGGACGAGGCTCCGCGCAGCCACTTCGCGTCGATGCCCTGGAACAGGTCCTTGGCGGCCTGACCGACGAGGGTTTCGGGGCCGACGCCGAGAAGTTCGCCGATCCGGCGGTTGGCGTAGAGCACGCGACGATCGCGATCGAGCGCGACGACCACCTGGTCGAGCGCGTCAAGCACCTGGGCGGGCAGAGTCGGAACGGCAGCATCCGCGGCGGCGGGCGCGAGGACTTCATCCGATGCGTTGCGTCCGGCCATGCGTCCATGCCTTCGCAGAAGGGAAGTGCGAAACGACTCCGTGCGGTCAACGTGCAGCACCACGCGGGCGAAGGCAAGGGATTCATCGGCTCCGCCGAGGAGGGGAGCGGCGTTGAGTGCCGCCCGCCGCACGTGCTAGAATCCGGGGTCCCTTGCCGGACGCTCGGGCCGCATGGTCCGCCCGCCTCCGGCCCTCCCGGCGTCGCTCAAGCGGAGTTTCCTGCGTATGCTCAAGCACTTTCGGAGCGGATCGAAGCGGATTCGCACCCTGTGGTGGATTCTGACGATCGGCACCGTCGTCACGTTCATCGGCGGTTTCATCTTCATCTTCGGATCCGGCGCCGGCGACATGTCCCGCGCCATGCAGGCCACGGACGCGATCGGCAAGGTCGGCGACACCACGGTCCGCCAGGTCGAGTACACGGGGGCGCTCGCTTCGGCCGAGTCCAACTACCAGGCGCAGTACGGCACCAAGCCGCAGGGCCGCGACGGCGCGCTGCTGCGCGAGCAGGCGTGGTTCAACCTGGTCACCGAGCGCTCGGTCAACGCGGTTGCCTCCCGCTATGGCTTCACTGCCACCGACGCCGAGGTGGTCTTCGCCGCGCGAAACACGCCGCCGCCCGACATCACCTCAAATCCCGCGTTCATGACCAACGGGCAGTTCGATCGGACCAAGTGGCAGTCGGCACTGGCCGATCCCACGATCGACTGGAGCCCGCTCGAGAAGCGCCTGCGCGGCATCCTCCCCGCTCAGCGCCTCGAGGAGCGCGTCATCGCCGGGGTCAAGATCTCGGAGCCCGAGTTGCAGAGGCTCTACGCCGATCAGTACGAGCAGGCGCAGGTGTCGCTCGTGCTGTTGCCGCTCGACATGGCCTCGGTCGACACGACGAAGCTCAGCGACACCGTGCTCAAAGCCTACTACGAGGCCCACAAGGCCGAGTTCGAGGGCGTCGCGCAGGTCAAGGCCGACATCGTGCAATTCCCGCTGTCGGTCGGCGCGTCCCAGGACTCGACGACTCGCCTCGAGGCAGTCGCGCTGGTCGCCGAGGCCCGCGGCGGCCGCGACTTCGCGGCCATCGCGCAGGAGAGCTCCGAGGGACCGTTCGCCGATCGTGGCGGCGACATCGGGCAGGACGTGCCGCTCTCGCGCCTGCCGGGGCCGCTGCAGCCGGTAGTCGCCACGATGCAGGTCGGGGACGTCACGGATCCGATCCGGGACGGCAATACCTACTTCGTGTTCAAGTTGCTGAACCGGACGCAACCACCGGTTGGCGAGGCCACGGTCCGCCTCGCCCAGATCCAGAAGCCGATCCACCCATCGTCCGAGTCGGTGCAGGCCGATGTCGAGGCCGTCCGCAAGCTGCGTGCCGACGCGACCAAAGACCCGATGGGTGAGCTGGCCGCGGCCCGCGGCCTGGTGGCGACGAGTACGGGATGGTTCGCGCAGGGGCAGTTCGAGCCTGCCCTCCTGCAGATGCCGCACGTCCAGCAGTGGGCCGTGCGCGCGAAGAAAGGCGACGTGAGCCGCGCCTACGGAACCGAGACGGGCTGGGTCCTGGTCCAGATCGTCGATCGTCGCGAGGCAGGTCCGCGCCCCTTCGACGACGCGAAGGAGGACGTGCGCCGCGCGGTCGAGCTCGCGCTGCGCCAGGCAAAGCCGCTGGCCGATGCACAGAAGATGCTGGCCGCGGTCAAGGGCGGGAAGTCGCTCGAGCAGGCCGCGACGGATGCCGGCACGGCGGTGATCGCGACCGGGCTTTTCCCGCGCTCGAACCCCGATCCGCGCCTCACGCCCGCGCCGCGCGCGGTCGGGCTCGCGTTCGGCCTCGCCGTGGGCGCCACCGGCGGCCCGGTGGTCGCGCCGACCGGCGTCTACCTCGTGCGGAAGGATGCAGCGGCCGCAGGTGATCCGCTCCTGTACCAGCAGATGAAGGGCAATCTCTCGAGCCAGCTCCTGAGCAGCCGCCAGCAGCGTTGGCTGCGCGCGTGGATCGATCGCACCGTGGCCGACACGAAGGTCGAGGACCTGCGCCAGGATGTCGAAGAGACTCTCTAGGAAGTCGCGGCCGACGCCCTGACGGCCGGCGGGGATGCAAAGACCAGGGCCCTCCTCAACGAACGCGTGGGGAGGGCTCCTTGATGACTCGGACGCGGTCTCAGGCGCGGGTGCTGGAGCAGCCGGGCCGTCCTTCGGACGGCACTACATGTCCTTCCGCGGCGGCGTCTCTGCGTCCTTGTCCTCTTCGGTCAGCTCGCGCGCGGCCTTCTTGAACTCCTTCATTCCCTGGCCCAGGTTCCGCGCGAACTTGGGAATCTGGTTCGCCCCGAACAGGACGAGCACGGCGAGCAGGATGATGATGAGCTCGGTGGCTCCGATCTGTGGCATCGCGTCCTCACCCCTTTCCCTTCGCGGTCCGTCCCTCGCCCCACGGCACCCTGCCCCGGTCACGGCCGACGACGATCGTCACGTCGGCCTCCGAGCGGGCGCGCTGGCGCACACGCTGCACCGGGCCAAGGTAGGCGGCGACCGCGGCGGCCGCTCGCTCGCTCCCGGTGCGGTCCACGACGATCGTCCGCACGTAGTCGTAGCGGTCGCCGGAACCCACGAGGACGACATTAAACCCTCCCTCGCGCAGATACGATGCCAGTTTTGCCGCCGCTCCGGGCTCGCCCGAACCGTTCACGACCTCGATCCGGACCGGGGGCCCCTCGAACGCGGGCGCCTTCGGCCGCGCGGGCAGGGGTCGGCCGCCGCCCGGAGTTTCCCCGGGGACGAACGTGGTGAGCGACGAGGCGCCCGGCCCCCACCATTGCCACGCCGCGGACCCCGCGAAGGCGAAGACCACGAGGAGCAGCACGGGGACCAGGCCCCGCGGGGTGCCGTTCATCGGCGAAGCGCTCCCAGCGCCGCTTCGATGCGGTCATAGGTCGCGGTCAGGTCCTCGGGAAGCACACGCGTCTCCCCGACGGTGGCCATGAAGTTGGTGTCGCCGTTCCACCGCGGGACGACATGCACGTGCAGGTGCCCATCCACGCCGGCACCGGCGGCGCGACCAAGATTCACGCCCACGTTCAGGCCCTCGGGCCGATAGACGCGATGGATCGCGCGCTCGGAGCGATCGAGCAGGCGCCACACATCGTCGCGCTCGGCCGGGGTCAGCCCGGCAATCGTGCCGACATGCCGGTTCACCGCGACCATCACGTGGCCCGAGTTGTACGGAAACGCGTTGAGCACGAGAAACGCCCGCGGCCCGCGCTCGAGCATCCAGCGCGAGCGGTCGTCGCCCTTTTTCCTGAGTGCGCAGAACAGGCAGCCCGACTTCTTGCCCGCCGTCGCCACGTAACGCATGCGCCAGCCCGCGAAGATGCGATTCATGCGGGGCTCCCTTTCCGGCCCGCTTCGCGGGCCTCGATCTCTGCGAGGGCAAGCGCGGCCTCGGCCAGTTGCTGGACGGTGTTCACGCCGAGCACCTCCCGCGAATCGTCGGCCTTGCAGGCGACGACCGTGCGCCCGCGTGCCTTGAGGATCGCGATGGTGTCCGTGAGGTAGTACTCGCCCTGGTTGTTGTCGGCGGTGACCGCGGCCAGCGCCGAGCGCACCTCCTCGGTGTCGAACACGTAGTCGGCGCTGTTGATCTCGTGCACGGCGCGCTCGGCCTCCGTGGCGTCCTTGTGCTCGACGATCTTCTCGACATTGCCACTCACGTGCCGGATGACGCGGCCATACCCGGTTGGATCAGGCAGGTCGGCTGTCAGGATCGTGGCTGCGGCATGGTTTGCCGTGTGGCGCTCGAAGAGCCCCTTGATGGTGTGCGGGCGCAAGAGCGGTGCGTCGCCGCACAGGACGGCCAGCCGCACCGGTGTGCCCCCTTCGTCGACGACCGGGAAGGCGCAGCGCAGCGCGTGGCCGGTGCCCAGCTGCTCGGCCTGCACGGCGTAGCGCACGTCCATCGCGGTCCGGGGCCGCGCAGCGAGCCAGGCGATCACCTGCTCGCGGCGTGCGCCCACGACGACGACGGCCCGGGCCACGCCCGCGTCCTCGCACGCGGCGAGGACGTGGTCGAGCAGCGGTCGACCTGCGATCGGGTGCAAAACCTTGGCGAGGTCCGACTCCATGCGCTTGCCCTCGCCCGCGGCGAGGATGACGGCGGTGTTGCTGGATGCATTCATCGCGATGGTCCGATGGGGACGGGCACGTTGTCGATGAGCCGTGCCGAGGGAAAGCGCACGGCAACGAGCAGCAGGATCCGGCGTGGCGGCGCGACGTCGATCGGCGGCTGGAACGTGTGCGGATCCACCGCCGCCGCGTAGTCGAGGTGACCCATGGTCGCAGCGGCGAGCACGCGCGCCATGGCGCGTTCGGCGGCGCGCGCCCGAGCGGCGACCGAGTCACGCCCGCTGCGCGGGGCATCGCCCTCGCGCAGCGCGTCGCGCCCCGCCTTGAGGGCCTTGTACAGCAACGTCGCCTGCGCGCGCTCGCCCGGCGTGAGCCGCACGTTGCGCGAGGACATGGCCAGCCCGTCGCGCTCGCGGATGGTCGGCCCCACGCGCAACTGCACGGGGGAATCAAGATCCGACATCATCCGGCGCACCACGGCGACCTGCTGCGCGTCCTTCTGCCCGAGCCACAGGTCGTCGGGGATCACCGAGTTGAGCAGCTTTGCAACCACCGTCGCCACGCCGGCAAAGTGCCCGGGGCGCTTCTCGCCTTCGAGCGGACGCGCCACGCCCTCGACCGAGATGCGGGTCGCATGGTCGGGCGCGACGTAGAGCCTGGGCTGGGGGGTGAAGACCAGGTCGGTGGCGACTTCTCCCAGCAGCCGGCGATCGCGCGACCAGTCGCGGGGGTACGCGGCGAAATCCTCGCGCGGCCCGAACTGCAAGGGATTGACGAACACGCTGACGATCACGCGATCGGCCACCCGCGCCGCCCGGCGGACCAGCGACAGGTGTCCCTCGTGCAGGTAGCCCATGGTCGGCACGAAGGCGATGCGCTCCCCGCGCACGCGCCAGCCCGCGACGATACGGCGCACCGCCCCGACCGAGGAGACGGACGGGACTTCCCGTGAAGCGGCGCCCTTCGCGCGCCTAACCGCCATAGGACTCATCGTTCGAAGGAAACGCACCGCTGCGGACGTCGGCGGCGAAACGCGCGAGGCCGTCGGCCGTGGCGGCGTTCAGGTCGGCGTAGCGGCGCACGAACTTCGCGACGTGGCCATGACCCAGCCCCAGGACGTCGTGCCACACGAGCACCTGTCCGTCACAGTCGGGCCCGGCGCCGATGCCGATCGTCGGGATCGTGAGCGCCGCGGTGACATCCTTCGCCAGCGCCCGCGGAATGCCCTCGAGCACCAGCGCGAATGCTCCGCACGACTCGAGCAGCTTCGCCTCGCGCATCAGGCGCGACCCGGCTTCGTCGCCCTTGCCCTGCACGCGGTAGCCGCCCATCGCCAGCACGCTCTGTGGCGTGAGGCCCAGGTGCCCCATGACCGGGATCCCGGCCTCGACGATCGCGCGCACCGCTTCGGCCACCCGCGCGCCGCCCTCGAGCTTCACGGCATCGGCCCCACCCTCCTGCACCAGGCGGCCGGCGTTGCGCAGCGCATCGACCGGGCCGGTCTGGTAGGACATGAACGGCAGGTCGCCGATCACCAGCGAGCGCGGCTTCGCCCGTGTCACGGCCTTCACGTGATGCAGCATGTCGTCCATGGTCACCGGCAGCGTGGACTCGTAGCCGAGCACGACCATGCCCACCGAGTCGCCGACGAGAAGTAATTCGATGCCCGCATCGGAGGCCAGCCTTGCCGAGGGGAAATCGTACGCTGTGACGCAGACGAGCTTTTTGCCGTCCAACTTGAGGGCCCGAATCGCAGGTGCAGTGAAACGGTCGTGCATCAATTCCCCCGCAAGGGCGACTTGCCCCGGGCAGCCCGCTTGGTTTTCGGGCGCTTGGCCGAGGTGTCGGCGGCAATGCTGGTTTCGTCGTCGGGAGTGGCGGCGGTAACAGGTCCTGCGTCGGTCGAGGGCGTCTCTGCGACCGTGTCCGCAGGCTTCACCGCCTCCGGGGCATCCAGCAGCATGCGACGGCGGTCCTTCGACGGCATCGGCGTGTAGTACACGGTCCCTTCGTTGTGCGCGAGAATCCGGGCTTCGAGGTCCTCCAGGTCGGCGCGATTCCTGACGAAGTCGATCCCATTGGTATTGACGATGAGCGTGGGCGCCTCGCTGTAGTGAAAGAAGAAGTAATTATACGCCTC
>JANOEH010000036.1:0-2787 GCA_031413115.1 Candidatus Eiseniibacteriota bacterium
AGCACGCGATGGATCGGCGTGCCGTCGGTGTGGACGAGGTTCATCGACACCTGCGCCTGTTTGCCCTCGCGAATCGAGAATCCCAGCGCCTTCACGTAGCGCAGGCCCCCGTCGCCGAAGCGGATCGACTTGGCGATGCGCTTTGCCACGGCAACGTCCGCGGTCGCGAGGTTCGCGTTGAACGCCACGAGCGGTCGCCGCGCACCGATCGCGATCGCGCCCGCGGTGGGATGGATCGCGTTCGGGCCGAAGTCGGGCGTGCGGGCCGGGTCGGTGCCGATCAGGTCGCGCAGCTTCTCGAATTCGCCGCGGCGGACGTCGGCCAGGTTCTCGCGCTCGGGGCGCGTGCGGGCGGCTTCGTAGAGATAAACCGGGAGCTTCAGCTCCCGGCCGACGCGCTCGCCCAGTTGCCGCGCGAGCTCAGCGCACTCTTCGAGTGTCACGCCCTCGATCGGCACGAACGGCACGACGTCGGTCGCCCCCATCCGCGGGTGCTGGCCGCTGTGCTTCGTCAGGTCGATCCGCGCCGTCGCCAGCGCGATCGCCCGGAACGCCGCCTCGACCACCGCCTCCGGCTCCCCGGCAAAGGTGACGACGGAGCGATGGTGATCGGCATCCATCTCGGAGTCGAGCAGCACCACGCCCGGCACCGCCGACGCCGCGGCCACGATCGCCTCGACGAGCGCGCCATCACGACCTTCGCTGAAGTTGGGGACACATTCGACGATGCGGGGCATTCGGGTGGATCCTTTCAGGGGTTCGGTCAGTCTCCGGTGACATACTCGCGGAAGCGGCCGTTCTCGTAGATGTAGGTGATCGCCGCCTTCTCGAACATCACGACCTCGAAGCCGGCATGCTCGAGGAACACCGTCGAGTCACGCTCGCCATCGATGAAGTCGGGCCATGTCATCTCGCCCGAGGGGACATATTGAAGGTACTCGGAGATCCCGTGCCACGGGTCGGGCAGTCGCTTCCCACGACCGAACTCGATCACGCGAGGCATCGGCAGCGAGTCGAACACGACAGCGAGACGAGACTCCGTTTCCGTACACTGCAGAACGACCACGTCGAATCGGTCGTCACCGTCGAAATCGCCGATGACCGCGAATGGCGCTTGCGTGCGATTCCAGGGGTAGCTCCAACCAGGATTGGCGTTCACGACTTCCCGCTGGAAGTCCGCAGGGGCGCAGATTCGGAAGCCCTCCGCATCTTTCGTCAGGGCGGACTGCATGCGCGCCGGAAGAAGCAACCGCGGCGAACGGACTGGGCCGACGAGCAGGGGTCCGTCACTCGGATCGACCGCGTCCGACCCGGCGGCGCATCCAGCGAGGGCGAGGCGGCAAGCGATGGTACTCGACGGTGCCAGGAACACGAGCACGGCCAGCGTTCCGACCAATCGTGTCCGACATTCACGCACGAGTTGCACCATGTCCACTTGCGCCGGAGCAAGTTGATTTGCACGCTTGTCCGCGTCGCAAGTTCAACGGGCGCAGGCACTTCAAACCCAATCGAGTCCAACAGCCCCGTTGACTGTTCCCAGGAACAGTCAACGGGGCGGCTTTCGAGCTGCTGCGCTGCGTGCGGGTCCTCGTCACATCGCCCCCAGCCCGTGCTCGGTCACATGCTCGGGATGCGGCCCGAATACGCGCCGTCCCTTCTTGTACACGCTCGCGGCCCACGTGGGCCCGAAGTGATACGCGAGCATGGCCACCCGATCCACGTCCCAGATCACGACGTCGGCGTCGGCGCCGGGGCGCAGGCAGCCGATGCGGCCGGCGCGGCGAAGTGAACGGGCGGCGGCCTCCGTCGCGCCGACGAAGACCTCGTCCGGCGTCATCCTGTAGAGACGGGCGGCCAGCGCCAGACACAGCACGAGCGAGTCCACGGTCGAGGTGCCCGGGTTCCAGTCGGTCGCGATCGCGGTCGGGACAGCATGCCGCCGCAAGGCGGCGAGCGGCGGCGGCGGCCCACCCAGGGTCAGCGAAGCGCCCGGAAGCAACACCGCGACCGTTCCCGCTCGCGCCATCGCCCGGATCCCATCCTCGTTCGCGTAGTCCAGGTGATCCGCCGACGCCGCACCAAGCTCGGCCGCCAGCAACGCCCCGCCCCCATCGCGCAGCTGATCCACGTGCAGCCGCAGTCCGAGATGCGCACCTTCGGCCGCCTCCGCCAGCCGGCGCGCATCCTCCGGCGTGAACGCCCCCTGCTCGACAAAGCAGTCGACGAAGCGCGCATGCCCGCGGTCCTGCGCCTCGACGGCGACGGGCACGCACACGTCTTCGAGGTAGGCCGCCCGACGCCCGGCGTACTCGGGCGGGACGACGTGGGCCGAGAGCGCGGTGCCGATCACGTCGAGCCACGTCGCCTTCGCGACCCGATGCCCGATCTCGAGGACGGCGAGTTCGCCCTCGTACGAGAGCTCGTAACCGGACTTGGCCTCGATCGTCGTCGTGCCGCAGCCGAGCATGCGGAACGCCGTGGCGCAAGCGCGCTCGAACAGGACATCGGCCTCGAGTGCGCGCGTCGCACGCACGGTCGAGAGGATCCCGCCGCCGGCCTTCGCGATCTCTTCATAGGACCGGCCGGCGAGCCGCTGTCCGAACTCGTCGGCACGATCGCCACCCCACACCAGGTGCGTGTGCGCGTCGACCAGGCCGGAGGTGACCAACCGCCCCGCGGCATCATCGACTTCCGCCGGCTCCCACTCCGACAGCACCTCGTCCGTCGGCCCGGCATCCACGATCTCGCCGTCGAGCCACGCGACGGCGCCATCGGGGTAGCGCTCGA
>JANOEH010000037.1:0-10107 GCA_031413115.1 Candidatus Eiseniibacteriota bacterium
GACCTTCATCTCGTGTCGGGCTCCCCGCCGATGCTGAGGTTGCACGGGGACCTCCATCCCATCGAGTACGCCCCCCTGACCTCGGACGTCATCGTCGGCCTGCTGGCCGAAATCATGACCGAAGACCAGATGGCGCGATATCAGGCGCTCGAGGAGGTCGACTTCGCATTCGAAGTGCCCGGGGTCGTCCGGCTGCGCTGCAACGTGTACCAGCAGACCCACGGCATGGCGGCAGCGTTTCGCCTCCTGCCCACGCGCATCCTCACCGTCGAGCAACTCGGCTTGCCGCCGGCCGTCCTGCGTTTCGCCGAACTCAACCGCGGCCTCGTCGTGGTGACCGGCCCCCCGGGGAGCGGCAAGTCGACGACGCTCGCGGCAATCGTCGACCACATCAACCGGACGCGGCGCAAGCACGTGATCACGCTCGAGGACCCGATCGAGTACGTGCACCAGAACCAGAGTTGCCTGATGAACCAGCGCGAGATCGGGCGCAATACGCGCTCGTTCACCGACGCCCTGCGGGCGGCCCTGCGGGAGGACCCGGACGTCATCCTCATCGGCGAGATGCGCGACCGCGAATCGCTTGCCCTCGCCATTTCGGCGGCCGAAACCGGCCAGCTCGTGCTTGGCTCGTTGCATACGCAGAGCGCCATCGCCACGGTCGACCGCATCCTCGATGCGTTCCCCGCGGATCAGCAGAACCAGGTCCGCGCCCAACTCTCCGAGTCGCTCAAGGGCATCGTGGCGCAGAAGCTGGTCAAGCGCGCCGACGGCCGCGGGCGCTCGGCGGCGGTCGAGCTACTCTTCGCCACGCACGCCGTGTCGAACCTGATTCGCGAGAAGAAGACGTTTCAGCTCTCGAGCGTCATGCAGACCGGCAAGCGCGACGGGATGCAGACCTTCGAGGACTCGATCCTCGGGCTGGTTCGCGCCGGCACCGTGCTGGCCGAGGAGGCCGCAGGCTACGGCCTCGACACCGATGCGATCGAACGGGCGACGCGCGAGGCGCGCGGCGCCGCCCCGGCGACGGGCCCCGGCGCCGCGGCGAGCCCGCAGGGTGCGAACAGCACCGACGGTTCGAACGATGCCGGTGGCGACGCCGGCGGCGGCAGTGCCGGGCTGCTCGGCGGCCTGCACACACTCCTCGGTGTCGGGGACGAGCCGCGACCGGGCTCGCTGGCTGCACGGGTCGGCCCCCAGTGAGCCGCAATGAAGGCGGTCGCACGCGTGCGGGCTTGATCGACGACACCGCGGGCCCGACGGTGGGGCGTCCGCCCGCCGGAGTCCTGCTCCAGGGTCGGCTCGACCAGACCGACCTGTTCGAGATCTGCCAGTTCCTGCTCATGGGGACGAAGACGGGCGTTCTCGAAGTCGATTGCGACGGCAAGCGCGGCGCGCTCTACTTCGACCACGGCCAGATCGTCAACGCGCTCGACGATGCGCTGGCCGACGGCCAGGCCGCCGCCTACCGCGTGTTTTCGTGGATGCACGGCACGTTCACGTTCCACCTGCAGCCTCCCCCACCGTTGCGCACCATTCACGAGGGCACCGAGTCGCTGATCCTCGATATCGCGCGCTTCATGGACGAGCGGCGCGAGGAACGGGCGCAGCGCGGCGAGGCGCTGGACGACGAACGTCCCGAGCAGTGGTCCCACGAGGAGGGCGTGCGCAAGCGGTCCGAGGCCGGGGACGAACTGCGCCAGCTCTTCGAGACGCTGCGCGTCGAAGGCGGCGGGGCCGCCGGCGGCGACGATCCCCTCGCCCGAGCCTGGGAGCACGCGCGGCGCAACGGCTATGACGCGGTATTGCTGCGCCCCGGCGAGCCGGCGCTCGGGCTCTCGGGTGGTCAAACCCATCCATTGCCCGACCTCGTTCCGGACGACACCGTCACCATGGCGATCGCCGCACTCGGCGCGAGCGAGGGCGGCGAGCGGCGCACCGTCGGCGACGGCGGCTTCGTCGTTTCCCTCCTGCGCGAGGTCGAGGGCGATGCGCTGTTCCTGCAGGGGCAGAGCGGCGTGCTCGACTGGAGCGGTTCCGGGCTGCCCACCGACTGGCTCGACGAGATCGCCGGCGTCAACCGTGGGCTCGTCTGGCTGGGCGCACCGCCGGCTGCGGGGCGCTCGCGCACGGCCCGCGCGCTGGCCGAGGAAGTGGCGGCGCGCGGTCGCTACACCGTGCTGCTGGGTGAGGGCGTGCGCGGCGCCGGCGGCGGCGCACTCAGCGTGCGGGGCACGAGCCCCGAGACGCTCGAGACCGACCTGCGCCGCGCGCTCCACGAGGGCGCCTCGGTGGTCGTGATCGACCTGGTGCGGGGAGTCTCGCCGGCGGCCGTGGCGCACGCGGCAGCACGCAGCCTGGTCGTGGCGTGCGAGCCGACCGCCGACCTGCGCGCGCTACTCGCCCGTGCCGCGCAGAACGGTCGGGCCCGCGCGCTCCTGCTCGGCGCACTGTTCGTCACGCTGGTCGGCGAGCGCGGCCATTACGAATCGCTGTGGCTGCCCGACGAAGCGCGTCTCGGACAGGACTTCGCCCGGCACCCCGAGCGGGTCCTGGCTCTGCCCGAGGATCCCTCGGCGATCTGCGACGCCGGTCCGCTCGACGCGGCAGCCTAGGGAATCGGCCGCCCCCTCCGCTCGGTCGCGGACGTCGACGTTCCATCCGCCGGCTCCTTGCTCTCTGCGCTGGCGAAGCCCCTGCAACATGGAGAGACCGCCCATGGCCCCGAGGCCGAGGGTGAGCAGCAGTAGGAATGGCACGGGACGGAGATGTCGCATGCTGCAGGCCAGCACCGCGACGGCCCCGAACAGAGTCGCGAAGCCAAGCTCGAGAACCGCGCCACGATCGAGCCGCGAGTCGTAGACCCGGCGCGCCGGGGAGTCTGTCGATTCGCCGGTCTTCGGGGTGCGCTCCCAGTCCCCCGCCGCGCCACGAAGTCCCGCCAGCACCGCGATCGAATTGTTGACCAGCAGGCCGGCGCCCAGGCCGAGTGCACTGATCACATCCCCGGCCGTTCGCAGGCCACGTGAGCCCCGCACCACCTGCCCCGCCAGCAGGAACAGCAGGATCGGCACGGCCCCGCTGACCACGGCGGCCAGGTCGAGCAACAGCGCAAGCTCGGGCGAGACGAGCGGGGGCGCCACGATCACGGCTGCAAGGAGGGCTCCGGAGAGCAGCAGCAAGGGGTAGGCGCCGTTGGCGGTCAGGTGGAGGGTCGCCTCGAGCTTGGTGGGCATCGGTAGGTCCGCACGCAACAAACGCGGCAGGATCTTCCGCGCCGTCTGGATCGAACCCTGCGCCCACCGCCGCTGTTGCGACTTGAACGCGAGCACGTCCGCCGGCAACTCGGCGGGCACGTCGATCGTCGAGGCGTAGCGAAATTTCCAGCCCAGCAACTGCGCCCGGTAGCTGAGGTCGAGGTCCTCGGTCAGCGTGTCGTGCGACCAGCCGCCGGCGTCGACGATGCATTCGCGCCGCCACACACCGGCCGTGCCATTGAAATTGAAGAACAGCCCGGAGGCCATGCGCGCCTCGTGTTCGAGGCCGAAGTGTGCGTCGAGCATCACGGCCTGCCCGGCGGTGAGCGGGGACCGATCCCGATTGAGGTGGCTCCAGCGGGCCTGCACCATGCCCACCCGCGGCCCGGTGAAGTGCGGCACGATGCGGGACAGGAAGTCCGCCGCGGGAACGAAGTCCGCGTCGAAGACAGCGATCAGCGAGCCCGTTGCACCCTCCAGTCCGGCCGCAAGCGCCCCGGCCTTGTAGCCGTCGCGCGCGTCCCGGGACCGCACCTCGATGTCCAGCCCGCGCGCCCGCCAGGCCCGGACCCGGTCGTCGACGCGCCGGCGAGTGTCGTCGGTGGAGTCGTCGAGGACCTGGATCTGCAGTCGATCCGCCGGGTACTCGAGTCGGGCGACCGCGTCGATCAGCCGCTCTGCCACGGCGGTCTCGTTGAAGAGCGGGAGTTGTACGGTGACCCGGGGCCAGGTCGTCGGAAGGGGCGGGATCGCGGGCGGGACCCGTCGCGCGCGCCAGCAGCGCAGGAGCGTCACGAGCCGTTGCAGGGCGTAGAGGTAGAGCAGGCCTTGCACTGCGACGAATGCCGCGATCGCGATCGTCCAGGGCCAACCGAGCTGGATAGCGCCTTCCGAAACGGTCATCTCGTCGCCCAACCTACCATGAGCGGGGCATCACGGCCCGGCAACCGCCTCGACCGCGGGCGCGCTGTACGACGAAATACGGCCCGAGCTGTCGACGGCGGCGATCTCGAACTCGTACGCGGCCCCGCCGAGCAGGCCGCCGACCCGTAGGGGGCTGCCGCTCCCCTGCCTGAACTCCGGCGGCAGGTTCGCCCCCAGTTGCCTGAGCCGCACATCGAAGAACGCGAGATCCGGCTCGCCACCATCCTCGAATTGCAGGAGCACGCCTCCGCTGACCGAGCTGGCCGTGACCGCGACGGGAGCCGAGGGCGCGGTGCGATCACCCCGCACCGGCGGCGCTTCGACCGGCAGGCTGGTGACGCCCGCGCCCGTCACGGACCGTACGCGGTAGACGTAGCGAACGTCGTCGTCGATGTCGTCGTCGAAGTACACCGTGTCCGCAGTCGCCTCGGTCTCCAACTGGGTGAATGCGCTCGTCGTCGTCACGCGACGCTCCACGAACCAACCATCCACCACCCGGCGATCCTCGGCCGGGGCACGCCAGCGCACGACCAGGCGCCCGACCACGTCGGCCTCCACCCGCAGGTCGCGCGGAGCAGGCACCGCCGCGGTCGAGTCGTAGGGCGCGACCGGGGTCTCGGAGTGGCCGCAGCCGACGCAACCCGCCAGCCCCAGGACGAGGCCGGATCGCCGTAGTCGAGCCATCATCCGAGCCATCATCGAAGCCTCGCGATCCCGAGTTTCCACTTCCACCCCGCCGGCATGTTCCGGCCGTCGACGGAGCGCCAGCCCTGGAACGCGAGACGCCACGCGGGATGCGGAAGGTACGCCGCCCCCGGTCCGAGCTGGAGCACGCTCGAACTCGCACGGGCCGGATCGAAGCTCCCCTCACTCCCGACGGCGCCGACGTCGGCCTCCCCGCCGCGGGCGAGCAGGCCGTTGCCCCGCAGGTCGACGATCAGCGACCACCGCCGGCCGAGATTCGCCCCGCCCTGCAAGGCATACGGCCATTCGGTGACGGCGGGACCGCCCCGTGCGCGCAGGCCGACCTCCGCCTGCGCCCAGCCCCGCTGGGAGCCGACGCCGCCGTGCCACTGGATCGCGCCGTCGACGAAACCGGAGCCCAGGGCCGGGTACTCCGACTCGTCGTAGAAGAGGGGAAGGCGCGTCTCGAGCGAGACCGCCCAGGCGAGTGCGCCGGCGCGAAAACCACGCTTGAGCAAGAGGCGCGCGTCGGCGGGGCCTGACGTCGAGAAGATCGTGGCGGGCTCGCTCACGCGGGCGCGTCGCAGGAGCACGTCCCCCTCGGCGCCGAACCCTCCGCCGAGCCCGTACTCGGCGAACAACGAGAGCGCATCCTCGCGATACGTCGTCGGGCGATCAATGGCGGACAGGCGCCGGTAGGGCACGAGCGCACCGGTGGCGTCGTACGTGTCGCCGGTCGAGGCGTGCAGGAACGAGGCCTCGAGGTACGAGTGCCCCCGCGCGGGAACCCACCCGCCGCCGGCAGCGGCCGGGCGGGGAAGACAGAAGAGTGCGAAGCCGAACGCTGCGAGCCGGGCGACTCGCCCGGTCATGGCGTCGTTTGCGCCGGCGGCACGGGGCCGAAGCCGCTGTCGATCCGCTCGTAGGTCGTGATGTTGATGTTGGTCGTACCGGGGCCGTGCGGGTAGTCGCGGGCGACGAAGCCCTGACCACGGGCGAACCAGATGCCCTTCAGCGGATCGAGCGCCGGACGATCGCGGCGGCCGCCGCGCGCGGCGGCGAGCGCCAGCTCGGGCGAGGCGCCGTCGAGCAGGGCCGCGGCAAGAATCGCGCCGTCGAGCCCGGAGAGGCCGAGCGTGCCGGGCACCGGACCTTCGAACTCGTCGATCACCTGCGCGCGTCGCAGCGCATGCGCGGGCTTCCCGGGAAGGTCGAGGAAGACGCGATCGGACAGCGTCGAGGTGTAGGTCTGCGCGCCGGCGAAGATCGGCACCATACCCGGGAAGAACGAGCGGAAAAAGGTCGTGTCGATCCACGTCGCCTGCGGGACCGGCGTCGGCGGCAGGTGACGGATGGGCGGATCCATGTACGACATGATCCCGTCGTTCTCCGACCCGTGCATGCGGAGTGCGCCCGCGGCATCGACGGAGTAGTACTGGCGGAGGCCCTCGAGCGACTCGTCGACGGGAAGGCCGGGCACCGGGCCGTACACCCACGGCGTGGCCATGCGGCCGAAGAACTCCTCGGGCTCGCCGAGCGTCGCGCGCACGTACGTAGGCTCGGGCGAGGGATAGCGCAGAATGCGGAAGTCCGTGTAGCGGCCCGGCGTCAGCGGGAACCACGGATGACCGACCCGGGCGCGCGATCCGCCGCCGGCCGCATCGAGGTCGCCGGGGCGCGCATGGAGCGTCGCGTCGATGGCGACGCCACCGGTGTCGACCGCCATCGTCCAGACGTCGGGGCTGCACGATCCGAAACCGGCCAGCGCGAGGGCACTTGCGGCGATCACGAGGACTGCGGCGCGGGGGCGCGGATGCGTGGTCATGGGGTCTCCGATCAGGGGCGCGCTTCCCGCCGCCGGGCCGATCGCCCGGGTCGCGCAGGACCCCTCAAGGGTACAGGAGCCCCGCGTCCCCGGCTACCCGGACGGAGCCCTACTCCCGCCCGGCCGGTACGCCGGCCGGCACTTCCTCGAGCCGGGCCGAGAAATGGCGCAGGAACGGCGCCCCATGGGTGATCCGAAAGCCGCGCAGCGCATCGCGCTTCCGGTGCACCTCGATCACGCTCTGGGCGACGTAGGCGAGCTGCGCCTTCGTGTAGACCCGCCGCGGGATCGCCAGGCGCACCAGCTCGAGCGCCGGCGCGATGGGCTTCCCCGTCGTCGGGTCCTCGGTGCCGAACATGAAGCTGCCGATCTCGACGCCGCGGATCCCGAAGTCGCGGTACAGCGCGACGGCGATCGCCTGCCCCGGAAACTCGTGCGGCGGGATGTGCGGCGCGATCGCCCTCGCGTCGAGGTACACGGCGTGGCCGCCCGGCGGCTGGACGATCGGCACGCCGGCGTCGCTCACCGCCTCGCCGAGTTCGCGCACCTGGCCGATGCGGAACGCGAGGTAGCTCTCGTCGAGGACCTCGCGCAGTCCCTGCGCCATCGCCTCGAGGTCGCGACCGGCAAGGCCGCCGTACGTCGGAAAGCCCTCGACCAGGATGAGCCGATGCTTCACCTGGTCGGACCACGCTTCGTCGTTGAGCGCGAGGAAGCCACCGATGTTGACCAGGCCGTCCTTCTTCGCCGACATCGTGCAGCCGTCGCCGAGCGCGAACATCGCCCGGGCAATGTCGCCCACGCTGGTGCTGGCGAACTCCGGCTCGCGCTGCTGGATGAACCACGCGTTCTCGGCAAAGCGGCAGGCGTCGAAGAACAGCGGCACGCCGTGGCGCCGGCAAACCTCGGCGGTGGCCCGCGCGTTCGCCATCGACACGGGCTGGCCGCCGCCCGAATTGTTGGTGATCGTGAGCATGACCAGCGGCACGTGGCCCGTGCGCTCGGTGAGCACGCGGTCGAGCCGCTCGGTGTCCATGTTGCCCTTGAACGGTCCACGATGCTGCGGGTCGAGACCCTCGGGCACGACCAGGTCGAGCGGCACGGCGCCGGCCTGCTCGGCGTTGGCTCGCGTGGTGTCGAAGTGGATGTTGTTCGGGATCGCGTCGCCCGCCCTGACCACGGTGTGGAACAGCAGGTTTTCGGCCATGCGACCCTGGTGCGTCGGGATCACGTGGCGATAGCCCGTGAGGTCGCGCACGGCGGCCTCGAAGTGGTAGAAGTTGCGGCTCCCCGCGTACGATTCGTCGCCCATCATGATCGCCGCCCACTGGCGGTCGCTCATCGCCGAGGTGCCGCTGTCGGTGAGCAGGTCGACGTAGATCGAGTCGGCCGGGACCTTGAACAGATTGTTTCCCGCCTCCTCGAGCAGGCGCACCCGCTCCTCGCGCGTCGTGTACTTGAGCGGCTCGACCACCTTGATGCGGAAAGGTTCGGCGGGAAAGTGCATGGCTCCTCCGGTGAATCGATCAGGAACGGGACTCACCCGTGGCTTCGAGTGCGCTGCCAACGGCAGCGTGCAAATCCTTGGCGGAGAACGGTTTCTGCAGAAACGGAGCGTCGGCCTCGCCGCCCACCCGGGCGAGGACGTCGCCCGAATGCCCCGACACGTAGAGCACGGCGGTGTTGGGACGCATGCGCCGCGTCGCCTCGACGACCTCGCGACCGGTCATCCCGGGCATGAGGACGTCGGTGATCACCAGGTCGATGCGCCCGGGATGGTCGCGAAGGATGGCGACGGCCGCCTCGCCGTGCGGCGCCTCGAGCACGACGTGGCCGGCGATCTCGAGCAGGCGGCGCTCGATCGAACGCACGGCGTCCTCGTCCTCGACGAGCAGGATCGTGGCCGCGGCCGTCGGCGGCGGAATCGCGACCGGAGGAGGTGCGACCGGCGGCGAGGCGGTCTCGAACTCGCGCGGCAGGTAGATCTTGAACGTCGTGCCGCGGCCCGGCTCGCTGTACACCCAGATGTGCCCGCCGAGTTGGCGCACGATTCCGTACGCCGTCGACAGCCCGAGCCCGGTGCCGCGCCCCGGCGCCTTCGTGCTGAAGAACGGCTCGAACACGCGCGCCCGGATGCTGTCGTCCATGCCGATGCCCGTGTCGGCCACCGAGAGTTGTACGTAGGGACCCGGCGCCAGCGGCCCGGGCGACCCGGGAAATGTCGTGTCGATCTCGGAGTTGCGCGTGGTGATCGACAGGGTCCCACCCTCGGGCATCGCGTCGCGCGCGTTGATCACCAGGTTGAGCAGCACCTGGCCCAGTTGCGAAGCATCGGCGCGCATGCGGCCGGTGTCGGGATCGAGCGCGACGTGGATGCGCACGTCCTCGTCGAGCGTGCGGCGGATCAGCGGCATGAAATCGGAGACCACGCCGTTGAGCGACAGCAGCACCGGCTCCATGGGCCGCTGCTTGCCGAACGCCAGGAGCTGGGCGGTGAGCTGGCTCGCACGATCGACGGCGCGGGTCACCTGCTCGACGTCGCGGCGCAGCGGATCGCCGGCCGGGATGCGGGCCAGCAGGATGTCGGCGTTGCCGCGGATCACGGTGAGCAGGTTGTTGAAGTCGTGCGCGAGCCCGCCGGCCAGCCGGCCGATCGCCTCCATCTTCTGGAACTGCTGGACCTCGCTCTGGAGCTCGCCCATGGCGTCCTGCGTGCGCTGCGACTCGCTCACGTCATAGCCGACGACGACGAAGCCGTCGAGCGCCCCGTCCGAGCGGTGGCGGGCCGAGGCCGAGGCGAGGATGCGCGCGTGCGAACCGTCAGGTCGGCGCACGCGAAACTCGCCGCGGAACGGCTTGCCGGCGAGCAGGTAGGTGCGGATGCCGTCGACCTGCTCGCGGTCGGCCTCGTCGAGCAGCACGTCGCGGCTGCGCCGGCCCACCAGTTCGGCGGCGCTCCAGCCCGTCAGGCGTTCGGCGGCGGAGTTCCAGTAGACGACCATGCCCCCGGCGTCGAGCGCGAGGATGGCCAGCGGGACCGCATCGAGCACCTGGATCTGCAGGCGCGACTCCTCCTCGGCGAGGACGTCCGCCGTGATGTCGCTGAAGACCACGACTCCACCACGGAGTCCCTCCTCAGCGAGCACCCACGGACGCCCGGAGATGCGGATGAAACGGCCGTCCGGAACCACCTCGTTGCGAAGGTTCCGAAGATTTTGCCATTTCAAGGACCATTTTTTGTAGTGGAGATGCCGCCAGTTCCTTGATTTTCAAGGGAAAACATAGTGCGGTAACCCTGCCAATCCACGCGACTCGGTCTCACGCCGCTTTCCGCAAGGACTGCGACAGGTACGCGACGCACACCTCGACCACGCGGCGCTGTTGCGACTCCGTGATCTCCGGGAACATCGGCAGCGC
>JANOEH010000038.1:0-6623 GCA_031413115.1 Candidatus Eiseniibacteriota bacterium
CGCCGTTCTCGATCAGCGCGCGAGCGACTGCCGCACCGCTGATACCGGAGCCGACGACGACGTGATCGTGGATCATCGCGTCGTCGCCCGGATGCCGGCCACGAGGGCGAGACCAAGCAGCGCGCGCAGCGCGCCGCGGACTCCGTGCCACGCAAGGGCCGCAAGCGCAGCCATCGGCGGGGTGTCGCGCGCCTCGAAGCGCGCGACATGGCTCGGCGAGGCCTCGAGCACCGCGAGCATCAGGTAGAGGCGGTGTCGAACGGGGGACCACGGGTCGAGCAGCGCCAGACCCGCGTCGACGAGGCCCATCCACGGTCCGCCGCGCCGGGCAAGCGCCCACAGGCGGCGGTCGACGGGTCGATCGAGCGGCAGCGCGACGAGTGCAACCGCACGTCGCCAGCGTTCGATCTCGAACGGATCCGGATCCTCGCCGATCAGGCCGTGCGCGATGCGCCGCGCATCGTCCGCGCCGGGTGCCGACGGGCTCGAGGTGGCCGCGGCGGAACTCATGCCAGCGTCTTCACGACCCGGGCCGGCACGCCGGCGACGACCGTGTGCGGCGGGACATCCCGCGTGACGACCGCACCGGCGGCCACGACCGCACCTTCGCCCACGGTCACCCCGGGCAGGAGAATCGCGCCGGCGCCCACGTACGAGCGGCGGCGCAGGATCACCGGGGCCACGGTGCCGTCGAGCTGGCCGGGCTCGATGCGATCCATCCGTCGCGCGTCGTCGTGGACGATCACGATGACGCGGAACGAGATCACGACGTCGTCCTCGAGAACGATCAGTTCGGGGAACTGGTCGTCGAGCCAGGAATCCATGCCGATGTAGACGTGATCGCCGACGTGGATGCCCATGGCGCGATACAGCGCGACGCGCAGGCCCCCGTGGATGCAGAAACGCGCCAGCATGTGCAGCGTCTTCTGGGCGAATACAGTGAAGATTCCTCGTGGCGCGATCCGCTGCTCGTACTCGCGGCGCTCCGTGCGGGCGGTGATCGGCGGGGCGGACACGACGGGGCTCATGGCCGGGGCGCGGAATCGCGCTCGTCCTGCATTGCCTTGAGTTCGCTGGCGAGGATGCCGACGTCCTGGATCAGCGCCTTGTTCTGCTCCTTGAGGTGCGAGATCACCGTGCTGAAGTGGAACTGGAGCAGCAGGATCATCAGGATCGCGATCAGGAACAGGAACGCCGGCGGGTAGTAGATGCCCACCAGGTGCGACAGGCGCTCGATCCCGTGGATGAAGACCGCCGAGAGGCAGAGGACCACGGAGGCGATGACCCAGAGCAGCGCGTACTGCTCGCGCAGCTGCTTCTTGCGCACCAGGTTCAGGATGAAGAGCAGGATCGCCAGGCCCGCCAGGAACACGAAGACGCGCGTTCGCAGCTGGATCCCCACGACCGGAACCGTGGGCAGCGATTGCATGGGAATCAGCATCGGCGCTTCCTCCTAGGCCGCGCGGCGCAGGTGGCCGCCGCGTTCGAGGATGTCGATCATCGGCTCGCAGCGATGCCGCGAGAGGATCCGCTCCAGGCGCCCCGGCACGGTGTGCAGGTTGTGGTAGGTGATGAACGCGTCGACCGTGCCCAGCTCCACGCGCGGCACGTCCTGGACCCACTCCCACGGATGGACGAACAGCGAGGCCGGTCGCTGCTGCACGTAAGCGGCCAGCGCGGCCACGAACACGAAGCGGGGCAATGCGCGCAGGTAGAAGCCACCCGCCACGGGGAGGCGCAGCCCGGCCACGGCGTGCACCGCGACCGGGAACTCGACGAGCGAGCCGGCTGGGTCGTGGCGCGACAGGTCGTCCGCGGCGGGGCGGTAGATGCCCAGCGGTGCGCCGGCGACGCCATAGAGCTTGACCTTGAGGGGGAAGATGCTCGAGTCGTAGGTGAATCCCTCATCGCGGAGCACGTCGAGTCCCCATGCGGTCGTCCGGTCGATGCTGAACGTCGGGGCGCGGAAGCCCACGACGGGGTCGGCGCCCAGCGCATCCTTCACAGCGCGGCGGAAGTCGCGCAGCTCGGCGCGAAAGCTCTCGCGATCCAGTCGCCACAGCGACGTGTGTGAAAAGCCGTGGCTCGCCAGCTCGTGGCCCTCGTCGACGATGCGGCGCACCAGGTCGGGATGCCGTGCCGCGACGTCGCCGAGGACGAAGAACGTCGAGCGCGCCTGGTGGCGGCGCAGCAGGTCGAGCAGGTCCAGCGTGCCCTGGCGGACCACCGATCGCCGGTCGTCCTTCGCCACGTGGGCGCGGACCAGCTCGGGGTGGTACCAGTCCTCGATGTCGAAGGTGAGCGACACGGGCTGGGTCGTCATCACGCCGACTCGATCGGCATGCGCAAGACCTTGCGCCGCAGCAGGACCATGAGGATCGACAGCATCATCTTTGACACGTAGTAGAACGCCTTCAGGTTCGAGTGCATCGACGTCCCGGCGGTGCGCGCCTGCATGACGACGGGCACCTCGAGGACGCGGAACCCGGCGAGGTTGAGCAGGATGATCGTGTCGGCGTCGGGGAAGTCGCTCGGGTAGTTGTCGCGGGCGAAGAAGCGCAGCACCTTCGAGTTCATCGCCTGGTAGCCCGAGGTCGGATCCGAGAACGTTTTGCGCGTGACGAACGTCACGATCGCGCCGAACACGGCCATTCCCAGGCGGCGCGGCAGAGGGATCGGGTAGTTCGCGTGTCCGGTGAAGCGCGAGCCGATCGCGACGTCCGCCTCGCCGCGCGCCACAGGCGCGAACAGGGCGGCCGCCGACTTCGGATCGTGCTGCCCGTCGGCGTCGATCTGGATGATGTACTCGTAGCCCTGCGCGAGCGCGTACTTGAAGCCGGCCTGCACCGCGCCGCCGTAACCGAGATTGCACGGCAGGTCGACCACGTCGGCGCCGCACTCGGCGGCGACGTGGGTCGTCCGGTCGCTGGAGAAGTCGCTGATGACGACGATGCGCACCCCCGGCAGCTCGCGCCGGATGGAGGCGATCGTCGGCCCCAGGCTCTCTTCCTCGTTGTGCGCAGGGATGACCACCAGGAGGCGGCCGGCCGCAATCGCCGCGGTGACGGCCGGATCGGGCGCGTCGGACGCCGCGGGCACGTTCGGTGCGGCTCCCGTGGGGTCGGGGGCTGCGCTCAAGGTCGAGATCCTCCGGCTGGGGTGGGGGACGGCGTCTCCGGGCGCAGACCGAAGATGCGCACGCCCGCATGATCGTACACCACGTCGAAGCCCTCGCCCAAGGACACGGGCAGGGGATGCAGCTCGGGGGGCAGATTGGGCCGGGCCCGGTTCGCGCGATAGACGACGTAGACCGGGGCCGGCAGTCGCGCCAGCGATGCGCGCGCGCGGGACAGGTCGGCCGTCGGAGCGTACAGGTCCTTCATCACGGCGTGGCGCTCGGCAACCTGGTCGGCCGGGAACGCCGCCTTCGTCGGGCCCTCGGGCGATCCGCAGTAGAGGCGTCGTGGCGCCATGACCATGACTGCGTCGCGGAAGTCGGAGTCGACGACGATCGACTCGCGCGGGGTCTCCTGTGCCAGCCACGCGTAGGCCGCCCGCTCGGCCTCGCCCGCCTCGATCTCAGAGGGGTAGCCCACGGTCGGGGCGAGCGCCATCGCCTGGAGCGTGAGCAGGGGAGCGGCGGCGAACAAGGCGACGAACACGATCGCCGCGACGCCGCGACCCCGCCGCCGGGCGATGCCGGCGAGCCACGGGCCGAGCGCTCCACCGGCGAAGAGTGCGAGCCCGAAGTGGACCTGGAACGCGAACTTCGACTCGTTGTCGACCGGCAGGTTGACGATCGCGCCGAACACGAGCATGCCGAGCGTCCACGCCACGAGAAAGCTCCCGGTTGCATGCGCGCGCGCCAGGCGCCGGGCCGGAGCGAACGCGAGCGCGCCCACGACGAAGCACGCCGTGAGCAGCGTCCACAACATCTGGGGTTGCGGCGCGAGGAACGAATGCTGGAGGCCGGTCTTGCCTGCACTCCATCCAGCCGAGATCGCCCGCGTGTAGGGAAGGCCCGCGAGCACGCCGCCGGCGACCGCGACGAGCGCGGCGAGCACGCGCCCGCGCTCCGGCGCAGGCAGGCCGATCCACGGCAGCATCAACGTGACCGCAAGCGCGCCCATCGTCACCGGGATCGCCGACAGGCCGACCACTCCGTGGAACAGCAACTGGCCCAGCGCAGCAAGCGCCGCGACGAGCAGCCACGCGCGAGTCCCGCCCGCGAGCCAGCGCACGACGGCGAGCAGCATGAGCAGCATCATGATCCACGCATAGTTGATCGCGGTGCCGATCGTGAACTTCTCGAGCACGTTCACCATGTGCGCGAACGGGGCGGTCAGGTCGTAGAGGATCCGCCACGAGCCGAAGCCCGGAAGATGGTACTCGACGAGCACGGCATCGAGGCCGCGCACCTGGCCGGTCAGCCCCTTGAGGCCGACCAGCGGGGCGAGGATCCACGCGCCCGCGGCGAGGCCGCCGAGTGCGACCAAGGCAGCCCCGAACGCGTCGCCCGCGCGGCCCCATAGGGCGTGGCCCAGCGCGAAGACCAGCCCGACCAGTACGGCAGTGTCTGCGACGTTGAGCATGGCCATGAACGCGAACGGATCCTGACGGTGGAAGGAGCACAGGAGCCCGATGAACCAGTTGTAGAACCAGACGTAGTTGAGCGTCAGGCCCGCGAAGCGAGGATCCTGCGGCGGGAACCCGAGGTCAAGGACGTCCCACACGATTCCGGCGTGGACCCACGAATCGGAGCGGACGCGCGCGAGGACGTTGACCAGCGGCGGAATCGCCACCAGCAGCGCGGTGCCGACCGCGAGAAGATTGGTCCGGCACACCCAGCGCGACTCGTCGTCGGCTGGGGCGGGCATGGGCGCACGGGCGGTCCGCGTTTCGGTCGCGATCCACACGAGGCCCGCGCCGAGAGCTATCGCGCGCGCTGCCGCCACGGGCGTCATGCCGACGACCACCAGCGCCCAGCCGAGCGTCGAGGCGACGAGGGGGGCGATGGCGAGCCCGACGACCGCTCGCAACCGCGGCGAAGCGGTCGGGAACAGGAGCCCCGCGAACGCCATGCCCGGGAGAACGCCGAGCGCGGGATAGACGGCGAGCATGGCCACCGCGTGCGTCCCGCCGAGCAGGACTCCAGCGGCGGCCACGGCGCAGGTGATGATGGCGACGAGGAGGCCGGGCTTCACAGCGCCTCCGGAAACAGGCGGCGCGCGCGCGGACCGACCGCGCGCGTCACCGCCAACGGCAGGCGCTGCCAGATGCGCACGGCGAGGTCGAGCGACGACTTCTGCGCCGCGAGCGTGGGCACCTCCGTCGCCGTGCCTAGCGCGTACTGGTAGGCGAGCGGTTGCGGTTCGGCGCCGTATTGCACCTTGAAGCGGTACGTACCCGCTCCGGGCTGGCTGCGCCCGAAGTCGAAGCGCCGGGCGCCGGCGGCGATCGCGCCGCGGATCGCTTCCCAGTACAGCAGGTTGTTCGGGCACAGGGCAAAGAAGCGCCGCAGCGAGGACGCCCACGGGTCGGCGATTGTCGTGCCGTGGATGACGACGAACATGCCACCGATCGGCCGTTCCCCCAGCCAGACCACGAACAGGTCGGCGTCATCTTCATAGAGTTCGAGGGCGCGCGTGAAGTAGCGCGCCTCCATTGCGGGCGTGCCGAGGTCGCGCATGTTCTCGGAGAACACGCGGTGGAACGCGTCGACCTGGTCCCGGCCGCGCGTGCAGCGCAGGCCCGACTTCTCGGCCTTGCGGATCTGGTTCCGGAGCTTGGCGTCGAAGCGCTTCCACTGGGCGTCGACGTCACCGGCAAGCGCGAGCACCAGGGTCGCATGTTCCGGATTGGTCACCAGTCCGGGCCACGCACTGGCCTGGTCGCGCAGCTCGAGCCAGCGAAGGCCCTCGCGGGCGACGTCGGTTCGGGCGTGCTCGAGCAGCGCCGCCGCGGCCAGCTCGTTATCGGCGAGAAGCCCACCCGGGGACGAGAATAGCGTGTCCTTGCCGCGGAACAGCGGCAGAACGCCCACGATGCGCTCCGCGGCGTCGCGCGCCATCCACCAGCGCGCCTCGACACCGAAGAACTCGCTGGTCAGGGACCGCCACGCGGTGCGCTGCGCGAAGTGGGAGCCCGGATGGGCCAGGACATAGGTGTCCCAGGCCGTTTCGTCCGCGGCCGTCAGCGGCCAAACGGCGATCACGGGAGGGGCACGGCAGGTCGGGACGACACGCGCGGAATCGCCGGGCGCTGGGCGACACGATCCGGAAGAGTCGAGGTGCGGGCTGCTGCCGACATCGGTTCCGCCTGCGCGGACATGATGCGCACTCCGGCTTCGCTCCGGGCGACACGGCTGATTGCGAACATGAGCCCGAACAGGAACCACACGAAGAACGAGTAGTTAGTGTTGCGCAGGTAGTCGATCTTGATCTGGTCGATCATGAACGTGAAGAGCATGACCCGGGTGAGCAGCGTCGCCCCCTCGATGTACGTGCCGCTCCCGAGACTCGGGGCGCTCAATCGTCCCGCGCGGATCGATCCTCTGCATCGGCGATGAGCTGCGCGACGCCGAAGCCGCCCGGGCGGAGAACCTCGCCTTCGGCGCCGTCGTC
>JANOEH010000039.1:0-4419 GCA_031413115.1 Candidatus Eiseniibacteriota bacterium
TTCGGGTCGTGGCGGTCGCCGGCATCCAGATGAGGGCGGAGTGGACGCCGGCCCTGCGCCTGGCCAAGGAGCGCCTGGGGATCGAGGTCGTCGGCCCCGATGCCTCGGCAGTCCGCCTGGCGCGGGCGCTTCGCCGTGGCGCGGTGGTCGCGCTCCTGGTCGATGGTGACGTCGTCACCGCGACCGCTTCCGCCGAGATCGCCGGGCGACGCGTCGCCCTGCCCCGCGGCCCGGCCAGGCTCGCCGCGCACTTCGGGGCGCGTCTCGTCGCCGGGCGGTGCCGCCGCGATCCCGCCGACCCAGCCCGCTACCTCGTCACCCTCTCGCCGCTTGATACCGACGCTGCCGGCGAGTCCGAACTCCACGCCCGTGTCGCCGCGTGGTTCGAGTCCGTGCTGGTCGAGGGTCCCGGGGAGTGGTGCCTGTTCCGTCCGTTCTTCGCCGGAGCCGGGACCGGCGTCGACGGAGCGGGAGCACCCGCGTGAAGATCGCGCTCGTCAGCCAGTCGTACTATCCGCGCTTCGGCGGCGTCACCGAGCACGTGGCGCACACCGCGGCCGAGTTGCGCACGCGCGGCCACGAGGTCACCGTTGTCACGGGGCGCCCGCCCGGCTACCGCGGCGCCGATCCGCCCGAGGTGGTGCGGGTCGGCACCAGCATCCTGGTGCCGTTCCAGGGCGCGTTCGTCGACCTGACGATCGGGCCCATGCTGCGCCGCGATCTGCGCGCGCTGTGGCGCGATCGCACGTTCGACCTGGTGCACGTGCACCAGCCGCTCACGCCGACGCTGCCCCTGCTGACGGGCGAGACGGCCGATGCGCCCGTGGTCGGCACCTTCCACGCCGCCGGCGACGACAGCCGCCTGTTCCGCCTGTTCCGCCGGCCGCTGGACGAACACTGGCGCCGGCTGCGCGGCCGGATTGCGGTGTCGACCACCGCGCGCTCGTTTGTCGAGCGCCACTTTCCGGGGGAGTACCGCATCATCCCCAACGGCGTCGACGTGCGCCGCTTCCACCCCGACGTGCCGCCCCTGCCCGCGCTGGCCGACGGGCGCCTGAACGTGCTGTTCGTCGGTCGGCTCGATCCGCGCAAGGGGCTGCCCGTGCTGCTCGACGCGTTCCCGCGCCTGCGTCGCGCGGTGCCCGAAGCGCGGCTCGTGGTCGTGGGGTCGTCGTTCCTGCGCCCGTGGCTCGAGCGCCGGCTGTCGGGTCCCGATCGCGAGCACGTCCTGTTCGCCGGCGCCGTGCCCGCGGCCGAGTTGCCGTCGTGGTACGCCTCGGCCCACGTCGTCGTCTCGCCGGCGCTGCGCAACGAGTCGTTCGGCATCGTGCTGCTCGAGGCGATGGCGGCCGGCCGGCCGCTCGTTGCTTCCGACATCCCCGGCTACCGCTCCGTGGTGGCCACCCCCGACGACGGCGTGCTCGTCCCGCCCGGGGATGCGAAGGCTCTGGCCGCCGCCCTCGCCCGGCTGCTGCGCGATCCCGCGCGCCGGCTCGCGCTCGCCGCACGCGGACGTCTGCGCGCCGAGACGTTCGGGTGGGACGTCATCGCCGCCCGGCTCGAGGCCTACTACCACGAGGTCCGCGCGGCGGCCGGATGAGCGTCGCCGCCGCCCTCGCGCGCCCGCCGTTTCGTTTCCTGCTGGTCGGCCAGGTCGTCTCGATCGCCGGTGATCGCTTCAACTACCTCGCGCTGATCGCGCTGTTCTCGGCCCATGCCGCGGCACACGGCACCGATCCCGCCGCCGCGCTTGCCCTCTTCGCCTGGGCGATGATGGGCCCGTCGCTGTTCGTCTCGCCGTGGGCCGGGGCGTTCGTCGACCGCCGGCCGCTGGTGCGCACGCTGCTCGTCACCGACCTCCTGCGCGCCTTCGTCGTCGCCGCGATTCCGCTCGCCTACATCGCCACCGGTTCGCTCACGCCGGTGCTCGCGCTGGTCGCGCTCGCCTTCACGCTCAACGCGTTCTTCCTGCCGGCGCGCTCGGCGCTGCCGCCGCGGCTCGTGCCACCCGAAGCGCTTGCCGCCGGCAACGCGATTCTCGTGCTCGGCGGCGTCGTGGCGACGCTGATCGGCACGACGCTCGGCGGCCCGCTGGTCGATCACTTCGGCCCGGCGACGGCGCTCTACCTCGACGCGGTGACGTACGGCGTGAGCGTGCTCGCGCTGGCGGGGTTATTGCGCGCGGGGGTGGATCGGGCGAGCCCGACCACCGCCGCGATGGCCGCCACGCCGCCCGACACAGGTCGCGCGCCGTGGCGCCGCGCGGCTTCCGACGTGGCCGCCGGCTGGCGCGTCGCGCTGGGCACGCCGCGGGCGCGCGGACCGCTGGTCGCCGCGATCGCGACGTGGGTCGCCGGCGGCGTGCTGCACGTCGCGGGAACGGCGCACGTGCAGCGCGGCTCGACCGCGGTGACGGGCCTGGGTCTCCTGCTCGGCGCGCTCGCGGTCGGGGCCGTGATCGGCACCGCCCTCACCCTGCGCCGCGAACGAACACGCCGGGCCGACACACCGCCCTCGCGCGGCGGTGCGCTGTCCACGGGCCTGCTCGGCGCGGGCGCAGGCCTGCTCGGCTTCGCGTTCGCGCCGTCGCTGCCGTGGATGGCGGCCGCCGGGTTCGTCTGCGGCCTGTTCGCCGCGCCGGTATTCTTCCTCAGTGAGACCGCGTTGCAGGAGGCGGTGCCCGAGGACCTGCGGGCCCGCGTCTTCGCCGCCCGCGACGCGCTCGCCCGGGCGGCATTCCTCGCCACCGCCGCGCTGGCCGCACCGATGGTGCACGCGTTCGGCGAGGCCGCCACACTCGCCGGCGGCGCGGTGCTGCTGATCGGACTGGGGACGGTGGCGGGCCGGGACGGCGTTTCGACGCGCTAGAACAGGCTCGCGCCGGGCCCGAGCACGCGCGCCAGAGCGGCGCGAACCACTTCGGCCGACCACTCCACGCCGGACCCCTCCCGCCAGTCGAGGAAAGACGCTCCGTGATCGCGCCAGAAGCGCTCCTCGTCGCGCGCCCGCGCGAGCGCGTCACGACCTCCGGGCTCGTGCGCCGACCACGCCTCCATCACCAGCAGGCACGCCTCGACCGCCAGGGGATCGGCCGCCGCGAACACCGTCGCGCACGCAGGGCAGCGCACCCGGGCGCCCTCGCGGGCCAGCGCGGCCGGCAGCAGCGACGGCTCGCCGCAGCCCGGGCAATCGACCCGCCAGCCGCTCATCCGGTCGCCCGCCATGACAGCTCCTCGGCGAACTTGCGGAGCAGGCGCTCGCGCAGGAGCACGTGCCCGGGCGCAAGCAGCTGCGGGTCGGCCGCGATCATGGCCTGCGCCGCGTCCCGCGCGGTCTCGACCAGGTCAAGGTCCCGCGCCAGGTCGGCGATCCGGAACTCGGGAAGCCCCGTCTGCCGCGCGCCCCACAGCTCGCCGGCGCCGCGCGCGCGCAGGTCCTCCGCGGCCAGGTGGAAGCCGTCGTCGCTCCTGGCGAGCAGCGCGAGGCGGCCCCTCGCCTCGGTCGAGGAGCGCGGCCCGGCCACCAGGATGCAGGTCGAGCGCTCGGCGCCACGACCGACGCGGCCGCGCAGCTGGTGCAACTGGGTGAGCCCGAAACGCTCGGCGTGCTCGACCACCATGACGGTCGCGTTGGGCACGTCGACACCCACCTCGATGACGGTCGTGGCCACCAGGCCTTCGATCGCCCCCGCCGCAAAGTTCTTCATCACCGCGTCCTTCTCGGCGGGCTTCATGCGGCCGTGGAGCAGCGCCCAGCGAAACGCGGCCAGCGTGGGATGCTGCGCCAGGTTCGTGATCATCGCGGTCGCCGCGCGCAACTCGCTCTTCTCGCTCTCCTCGACCAGCGGGTAGACCACGTAGGCCTGGCGACCGCGGGCCAATTCGGCGGCCAGAAACGCGTATAGATCCTCGCGCCTCGCCTCGTCGACGACACGCGTCACGATCGGTTTGCGCCCGGCCGGCCGCTCGTCGAGCACGGTCACGTCGAGGTCGCCGAACAGCGCCAGCGCGAGCGTGCGCGGGATCGGCGTCGCCGTCATGACGAGCACGTCGGGAAAGCCCGCGCCCTTGCCCGCGAGCGCGGCACGCTGGCGCACGCCGAAGCGATGCTGCTCGTCGACGACGACCAGGCCCAGGCGTGGCAGCGGCACGTCGGGCTCGAGCAGGGCGTGCGTGCCCACCAGCACGTCGACGCGAAGCGGATCGTCGGGCGGGAGTGCGAGGCGCTGCTTCAGTTCGCGTCGCTCGGCCGCGCCGGTCGAACCGGTCCAGCGCGCGACGACCAGCCCGGCTGCCGCGCCCAGCGCGCCGAGCGTGCGGAAGTGCTGCTCGGCCAGGATCTCGGTCGGCGCCATGAACGCGACCTGGAAGCCGGCCTCCGCCGCGCATGCCGCGGCGAGCAGGGCGACCGCGGTCTTGC
>JANOEH010000040.1:0-33072 GCA_031413115.1 Candidatus Eiseniibacteriota bacterium
TGGTCAACCTGCCGCTCGAAGAGCTTGTCTTCGACAAGTATTTCAACGACCCGAACAGCCCGATGCGCTGTGTGGTCGTGGCCGACGTGGCCAGCGTCATCGCCGCCAAAGGCGATCAGACCATGGCCTTCGTGAAGAGCCTCCCATCGCGCAACACCGACAAGCTAATGTTCAACGGGGCAAAGTTTTACGCCGATGACTCGTTCCTGAGTCTCGGCATGGTGATGGAGAACCCCGGATACACCGACGGCCGCAAGGGCATCTACATCGTCCCGCCGGAAAAGATGGTCGAGACCTGGCGCCCCTGGTGGGAGGCGGGGTTCCAGATTCATGTCCACAGCAACGGCAACGGTGGCATCCGAGCCACCATCGACGCGCTGGAGGCTCTGCTGCTGCTCAATCCACGGGCCGATCATCGCTTTACGCTGCAGCACTTCGGCATGTCCACACCGGAGTCGGCGCGCCGGCTGGCGCGTCTTGGCGGGGTGGCGAGCGTGAACCCCTACTACCTGTACTACCGCAGCGAGTTCAATGCGCCCTATGTCGGCAGTGATCGCGCCTACACCGCTGCACGGCTCAAGACGCTCGTCGATGCGGGCGTGCCCACCGCAATGCACTCCGACACGCCGGTGGCGCCGCCCAGGCCGCTCGAGGAGGTGTGGATCGCGGTCAATCGCTTCGGATTGTCGGGCGAGGTGCGAGGCCCCGAAGAGCGCATCGGCGTGCATCAGGCATTGCGCATGGTGACCATCGATGCCGCGTTCTCGCTCGGTGTGGAGGACAAGGTCGGCAGCATCGCCGCGGGCAAGTTCGCTGACTTCGCCGTGCTCGAGGAGGACCCGTACGTGGTTCCCACGGAGAAGATCCGCGACATCAAGGTCTGGGGCACGGTGGTCGGTGGGCAAGTGTTCCCGGCAAGCGCCATCCGGCAGCAGTAGAGTACGCGAGCAGGAAACGGCATGCAGCGGACGGCGCTGTGCGGCGCCGCTGATGCCTGCCGTTAGGCGTCTCAAACCCTAAGGAGGGTTCATGCTCCCCGCTCTCACAATTCCAGTCAGGATCAGGATGCGCATCGCGTCGCTGCTGCTCCTGTCGAGCTTTCCCTCCGCAGGTTTCGCCGCAGAACCGGCGGCCGAGCCGACCCGCGACCCGGTCGGAGACCTGAAAGCCGAAGCAGTGATGCGCGGCGACTTCCCCGGATCTTTCGCCGTCCCCGGAAGTTCGGGAGTCTCACTCGCAATTGGCGGGTTCTTCAAGACGCTTGCCTTCCACGACACGCAAGCCGAAGGCCGCGAGGCCGTCTTTCTGCCGGCCCTGCTGGGCGGCATCGGCCGGGACGACGTCGACGGGACGACGTCGCTCACCGCGGAGCTTTCGCGCATCAACCTCGACGTCCGCGCCACGGACGGCGAGGACAAGATGCGCGGATACGTCGAGTTCGACTTCAGCGGCGACCTGTTCAAGTGGCGGCACGGTTACCTCACCTGGAACGGACCCCACGGGGACGTTCTGGCCGGCAAGTCGTGGTCCACGTTCATGGACCTGCAGGCCGTGCCCGATGGTCTCGGGGAACCGACGGTGAGCGGTCTCGTCTTCACCCGGCAGGCGCAGTTTCGCTACGGAAGGAGTCTCTCCGACGAGGTGAAGTTCGCGGTGGCGATCGAGGATCCCGCATCGAACGACGTCCTGGCTGCCGAACCGGTCCTCACCCGCACGGGCTTCCCCGACTTGATCGCAAACCTCAACTTCGGCACGAAAGAGCGGCACGTCCAGGTGGGCGGCATCCTGCGCACGCTCGAATACGATCCGAACGGGGAGCCGGGCGACTCGGAGAATGGATGGGGCCTGAGCCTCGGCGCCCATACGATGCTCAGCGAACGGGATCGCCTGTACGGCACCTTTACGTTCGGGAACGGCCTCGGCCGGTACCTGGTGGGGTTCACGCCCACCGCCGGGGCGTTCATCGATCAGACCACGAACGATCTGATCATCCGGCAAAACGTCGGCGGGATCGCCGGGATACGCCACGAGTGGAGCGACGCCGCGCGCAGCTCGCTCGTCTTCGGGCTTGCCGAGGCGGAGAACGACGATCGGCAACCCCCCGAGGCGTTCCACCAGTCGAGCTTCGTGCTGGCAAACCTCCTGTGCAGCGTGAATCGCTACCTGACTGCCGGCGTCGAGCTCGACTACGGGAAGCGCGAAAACCGCGACGGCTCGGATCTCGACAACCTGCGAATCATGTTCGGGATGCAACTGTTCTAGGCTGTGTCCGAAGAGGCGCGATCTCGCGGACCTCAGCGGCCCCGAGATCCGCTAGATCGGGAACCGGTTCAACCAACGGCCGCGACGGTGTCTGGGGTATCGCACGCCCCACGAGGTCTTCTACAATGTGCGCCAAGAACTCACCGTTTCATTTCGGAGTTGAAACCGCCGCCAATCGAAGCTTGAGCCATTCTCCGCCGGCAAGTTGGCGGTGCTACACGAGCCCCGGGGCGGAAGCCGCCTCGAAGTCCAACCTGGCTTATGGCTACGGGTCGCTGCCGGCGGCAGTGACCGGGTGGATCATGGACAAGGCGACGCCGAGTCTGGGCCATCGGCGCTGGATCTTGTATCCACCGCTGCTGAGCACGGGACTGGGAGCCACGCCCGAAGGTGAGCACGCCGCCTACTCGATGTGGGTGTCCGGTGTCTCCGGTGCGCGGCCGCCCGGCCCGGAGTGGATTTCCTGGCCGCCCCCCGGCTACGTGCCTTATCAAGTCACGCCAACCACCTATTGGTCGTATTCCTATCCGCTGGCAGACTTTTCCGCCGCTTCGATCAGAATGACAAAGAATGGGGTGCCCATGGGCACCAGGATTCAACCGCTCGCGTCCAGATACGGCGACAACACGATCGCGTGGAAGCCGACGGGCCTCTCGAGCGCTGCGCCTTCGACGGACATCCGGTATCGCGTGACCGTCAAGAACGTGCGCGTGGGCGGCGTCTCCCGCACGTTCACCTACGAGTCGATCGTGATCGACCCGGATCGCACGGTTTCCGCGGAGGAGTCCCGCGACGCTCCCGGAGTGGGCTCGCTCTAGCCAATTGGCCGATCCTGAGATCGGAGCCGGTGCACGTCGCCCGGAATGGACACGGACTTTCCTAAGGAGGCCCATCATGGAGATCACTCCCCGCGCGAGGATCTATCCCCACCTTTGGTACGCGACGGACGCCGAGTTGGCCGCGCGCTTCTATGCATCCGTCTTCCCGGACTCGCATGTGGACCGCGTGAGCTCGCTCCAGAGCGAGTCGCCGAGTGGCCCGCCGGGTTCGGTCCAGGTCGTCGACTTCACGCTTCTGGGACAGCGCTTCCAGGCCATGAGCGCCGGTCCGCACCATGACTTCAACGACGCGATCTCGATCGTCGTCCAGTGCGAGGATCAGGCCGAGCTCGACCGCTACTGGCGTGCCCTCCTGGCCGGCGGGGGCAAGGAGCAGGCGTGCGGATGGCTGATCGATCGATTCGGCCTGCGCTGGCAGATCGTGCCGCTCGTCCTCGACGAAATGATGAACGACCCGGACCCGGCCCGCTCGAAGCGCGTCACCGACGCGCTCCTCCAGATGGTGAAACTGGACATCGCCGTGCTCCAGGAGGCGTATCGCGGCTGAGACCCGCGCTGCCCAGCGCGGCCTTTTCACGGAGGAGTCCAGATGCCGCATCCCCAGCCGGTCACGGTCGCCACGCTCGAGGCCATCACCGCCGCCTTCAACGCGCACGATCTCGGCGCGATCCTCGAGTTCTTCGCCGAGGAGTGCTCGTTCGACATGCCGCGCGGGCCCGAGCCTTGGGGGCAGCGGTTTGCCGGCAAGGCCGCGGTGCGCGAGGCGCTGGCCGGTCGCTTCCGGGGCCTGCCGGACGTGCCCTACGGCGAGGATCGACACTGGGTGGCCGGCGACTTCGGGGTGTCGGAGTGGTTGCTGACCGGCACGACTCTCGACGGACGCCGCGTCGAAGTTCGCGGGTGCGACCACTGGGAGTTCCGGGACGGGTTGGTGACGCGGAAGGACTCGTACTGGAAGATCGTGGAGAGATCCGGCTAGTCCTGGCTTTGGGGCGCCTCGTCCGGAAGCTTGGGCAGCTCGACAGTCTGCGGATCGACCTCGTCCATCTGCCCATCCCGTCACAGGACGAGCGGGATCCCGAGTGACGTGAACTTCTTCTAGAAATCCTCGCGCACCTGCGCCAGGTCCCGCAGTCCTCCTCCTACGCGATCGTGCAGCCGTCGTGTGAACCTTGAGCTTTCGCTGGAGGCGCGGTCGGCGGATTCGTTGTCATGGCCTCGCCACCTTGCGCCGCCGCTTCGACCAGCAACGTTCCGAGCTCCGCCCCAAGAAGCAGGTCGTCGTGGACGCCGAACACCTGACGGCGCAGCCGGCCCTGCGCGTCGATGATGACCGTGGTCGGCGTCCCCTGCATCGCGTATGCCCGCATCGTACGGGGCATCGGGTCACCGTCGAGACCCGGCGCGTCGACGCCGACGGGAAACCGAATGCGGTACTCGTGCAGGAAGGCGCGAAGCGACGGGAGCCCCATGGCCTCGTGGTGCTCGAAGACCGTGTGCAGCCCGACGACCGTGACCGGCGCCCCATGGAAGAGCTCCGCGACGCGTTGGGCCTGCGGCAAGCCGCGCGCGACGCAGCCGGGACAGAGCATCTGGAAGGCGTGCAGCAGCACCACCCGCCCCCGAAGACGTTCGAGGCTGAGGGGCTCCGCCGTGTTGAGCCATGTCGTCGTATTCCACTCGGGGGCGGGCTTCAGCTCCATCAGAAGTCGCCCTCCTTGACGTACGGATGGCTCCACAGCGTTACCTGCAGGAGGCACGATTTGACCCATGCGCCGTGCATCTTCTCGACGTCTTCGGCCGAGTGGCCCTTCCTGGCGAGGAACGGCTTCAGCGTGAGCGTGATCGGGAACACGAGGGCGAACAGGTCGCGGAACGGGATGTGGTCGGTCGAACCCGCGCCATCCGTGCGGTTCTTCTTCGTGCGATGATGACGGAGGCCGATCTCGTGCTGGTAGTCGAGCCACTTCTGATCGTACTCGGCGCGGGCCGTGTCGAGGATCCACTGGCCGAAACGCTTACGGACTGCGCCGAGGTAGTCACCGAGGGGCTTCCCGTCGCTCTTGCCGGTGAACGACGCGAGCAGATGCGGGTTTGAACCAACGAACCCGTACCAGACGTCGAGGATTGCCTCGACCTCGTCCTTCACGACGTCGTGCGACAGACGCAGGGACGTCACGTCCTCATCACCAAACAGGACGCTCTTCTTCATCAGCTCGAAGTCGGCGGGCGTCACGGGGGACCGAGCGACCGCGGTGGTGCCGTGGGTGTAGCCGGGAATGCCTGTCGAATCGTTCATGGCTCGACTCCTTTTGCATGGTTGGGTGCGGGGTTTCGTTCCTGATCGAACTGCGCGTAGACTACGTGGCACGCGCACGGCTGGTCAGAGGGCACTTTTCGGTAAGGTAGGCATGCGATGGCGAAAGGTGAACCGTCAGGCAGCGTTGCCCCTGCGTCGCTGGAGGGCATCCCTGTCGCCGCGATGGTCGAGAGCATCGTCGGATGCAAGTGGTCGATTCGCGTGCTCCAGCTCTGCGCCGATGGGCACAGCCAGCCCAGCGCGTTTCTCCGCGCGTGCCCTGGTCTGTCTGCAAAGGTGATGAACGAGCGGCTGAGAAAAATGCTTCGGTTCGGCATCGTGCAGCGAACCGTGTACGGCGACAGGCCTCCCATCAAGGTCGAGTACCTTCTCACGCCTTTCGGCCGTCGCTTCCTCGTAATTCTCGACGAGGTGCGTCGACTTCAAGAATCCGTTGACGACGAGGCCGGATGAGACGGAGGCGAGCTGCGGGTTTCGGAGCATCGTGAACACCCAGATCGGGCCATCGTGAACGCCTGGATCGGGATCGTGAACGGCTAGATCGGCATCGTGAACACCCGGATCGGAATCGTGAACGGGTAGATCGGTGATCGTGAACAGGCCACCCTGCCGCCGAACGGGGCGGGTGCCAGGCCTGGAGCGACGCTGGGGAGTCCAGTTGTCCACCCACCCCTCGAAGGAGGGCCTGGATGGCGACCGAGCGACTGCCCATGCGCAAGATCCGAGAGATTCTCCGCCACAAGTGGGTCGGCGGCCGGAGCCACCGCGATGTCGCGGCCGCCCTGCGCATCAGCGTGGGTGCGGTCTCTGCCGTCGAGCGACGGGCCCGGGAGGCCGGCCTCGATGCGGCGACCGTCGAGGCTCTGGGCGACGACGCGCTCGAGGCCCGGATCTACGGCACCACCGCGGCAGAGCGCCGTCGCGTGCTCCCCGATCCCGTGTTCATCCACACCGAGCGCAAGAAACCCGGCGTCACGCTCGAGCTGCTCCACCAGGAGTACCTGGAGCGCCACCCCGACGGCTATCGCTACACGCAGTTCTGTGAGCACTACCGGCGCTGGTGCAAGGAGCGTCGGATCTCGATGCGCCAGGTTCATTACGCCGGCGAGAAGCTCTTCGTCGACTACGCCGGGAAGAAGCCGTCCGTCACGGACCCGGTCACTGGCGAGATCCGCGAAGTCGAACTGTTCGTCGCCGTGCTGGGCGCTTCGAACTTCACCTTCGTCGAGGCCACCGCGAGCCAGCAGATCGCCGACTGGATCGGCAGTCACGTTCGCGCACTCGAGTTCCTCGGCGGCGTGCCCCAGGCCATCGTTCCCGATCAACTGAAGAGCGGCGTCACCCGCGCGTGCCGGTACGAGCCCGAACTGCAACGCAGTTACGAGGAGCTCGCCCGCCACTACGGCACGGTGATCCTGCCGGCGCGCCCGGCTTCGCCCAAAGACAAGGCCAAGGCGGAAGTCGGGGTGCAGATCGCCGAGCGATGGATCCTCGCGCGCCTGCGCGACGAGGTGTTCTTCTCCCTCGCCGCGTTGAACCTGCGCATCCGCGAGCTTCTTCTCGAACTCAATGCCCGCGCCATACGGCACTACCGCACCAGCCGCCGTGCGCTCTTCGAGGAACTCGATCGACCGGCCCTGAAGCAGCTGCCCGAGATGCGCTACGAGCATGCGCTGTGGAAGTTCGTGCGCCCCGGGCTCGACTACCACGTCGAGTTCGATCACCACTACTACAGCGTTCCGTTCACGCTGCGCCACGAGCAGCTCGACCTGCGCTCGACTTCGAGCACGGTCGAGATCTTCAGGAAAGGCGAGCGCGTCGCATCGCATCTGCGGAGTTCCCTGCGCGGGCGCCACACCACCGTCACGGAGCACATGCCCAAGAGCCATCAGGCGCATCTCGAGTGGTCGCCCGAGCGCATCGCGCGTTGGGCCGAGACGATCGGCCCATCCACGCGCGCCCTGGTCGAGGCGATCTTCGCCGATCGTCCGCACCCCGAGCAGGGCTACCGCTCCTGCCTCGGGATCCTGCGCCTGGCCAAGCGTTACGGCGACACCCGGCTTGAAGTCGCCTCGGGGCGGGCCCTTGCCGCGCGGGCGCGTTCCTATCGCCACGTCGAATCGATCTTGAAGCACGGGCTCGACCCGGTGCCCGCCCCGGATGCGAGTCCCGACGACGGCGCGGCCATCGCGCACGTCAACCTGCGCGGGCGCGACTACTACCGCTGATGGAGGACCACGGCATGCTCAACAACTCGACGCTCGAGAAGCTCTCGGCCCTGCGCCTGCCCGAGATGGCCGCCGCCTGGCAGGAACAACAACGCCGCACCGACCACGACGCGCTCACCTTCGACGAACGCTTCGGACTCCTCGTCGATGCCCTGTGGCTCGGCCGGGAGAACCGCCGGCTCGAACGCTCGCTCAAGGAGGCCCGGCTCCGGCTCACCCAGGCCAGTCTCGAGGCCATCGAACATCGGCCTCATCGTCCGCTGAACAAGCCGCTCTTGCGTCAGCTCGCCACCGGACGCTGGATCGCCGAGCACCACAACGTCGTCATCACCGGGCCGACCGGCACCGGCAAGACGTTCCTCGCTTGCGCGCTCGCCCATCAGGCGTGCCGTACCGGGTTCCGCGTGCTCTATCGACGGATGCCGCGGCTGTTCGAGGAGCTCACGCTGGCTCACGCCGACGGCAGCTACACGCGACTGCTCGCTCGGCTCGCGAGGATCGACGTTCTCGTACTCGATGACTGGGGACTGGCGCCGCTGCGCGATCAGGATCGGCGCGACCTGCTCGAGATCTTCGAGGACCGCTACGGCATGCGCTCCACGATCCTCACCAGCCAGTTGCCGATCGAGCACTGGCATGATCATCTCGGAGAGGCTACCGTGGCCGACGCCATCTGCGATCGGCTGCTGCACAATGCCCACCGGATCGCCCTCGAAGGGCCGTCCTGGAGAAAGGAGGAGAGCGCTCAGCTCAACGACTGAACACCCAGCGTCGCTCCGCTCCGTTCACGATCACCGATCCCGGTGTTCACGATGCCGATCTGGGTGTTCACGATGGCCGAAATACGCAGCGAGCCATCCGAGCAGACGCAGCGTCGTGGTCGCCTGACAAAACGATGAGCCTGACGGCTGCTCTGCTGCCCTCCGCCGCCGCAGGGATCCACCAGTGCGAGGCCGCCCACGGAGGTCGATGAACGTTCGAGAGAGCAACGAGCAGGTTCATCCCGAGCCCTATGACGGGGCCGAGTCTCCCGGCCGCAGGTGCTGCCTTCTCGCGCGAGCTGCCTGACGACAGCATGCAACGGACCGCGCTGTGTGGCGCCGCTGATGCCGAGCGTCATCAGAACGAAGTGCCGGTCCGAGAAACCCGGGACTTCATCCGAAGCGCCTGGCGAGGTCGTCGCCTGGCGTCCAGCCTGGCCCGCCAAGTGCGAGGCGGCGGCCATCTTGTGCCGTGGGCTCGCGCGGGGGTGGGGGCGGGTGTTACCCCGCGAGTGGCGTGGAGACGCCGAGCTTGAACCCGTCCGGATCCTTGAACTGGAACATCCTCGTGCCCCAGGGTCGGTCCTCCGGCTCATCGAGGAGCGTCCCGCCGGCCGCCTTGATCCGGGCAGCAGCGGCGTCGACATCCGCAGGACCCGCCACGTTGATCTGCAGATAGAAGCCCTGTCCCTTGATGCGCTCCCAGCCGAGTTGGCCGTCATCCTGATTGAGCACGATGCGGCATTGTCCCGCGGCGATGACCGCGCCGACGATGTTGCCTTCGTGCTCAAACGTCTCATCCACGGTAAACCCGAGGATCTCGTGGTACCAGCGGATCGATGCCTGAACATCCCGGCAGGTGATCGAACAGCTCAGTGTGGTCGCGCTGAGTGCGGCAGTCGGAGTGGTCATCGCTACCTCGTGTGGACGTGAACGGATCGTGCGGAATGGCAAAGTCAGCCAGGCGCCTCGCAGACTACAGGCCAGGCCGCAGGGAGGAGGCGAGCTGAATGTCGGATCTCGTCGGGCTACCGTGGAGAGTGCGATGGCGAGTGCCCCGATGCTCCCGGGTCCGCGCCTCCTGTTCTCGTGGGAGCCGGGCGCACCTGTCGATACCGGCTGACGGCGAGGTAGAGCAGCACTCCCACGACGATCAGAAGCATGAGGGACTTCGCCAGCTGGTCGCCGGCCGGCGTCACGAGCACCGGGCCGTCGAACACCACCCAGAGCATCACCGCACAGGTCACGAGGGAGTGGACGGTCTCCACGCGGCGAAGGCCGATCGGTGAGCGGCCCATCACCAGGGCAATGGCCATGAGCGGGAGGTTGAACAGGACCAGCCCGAACAGCCACGGCGCCTGCCGCTGCAGGAAGCCGGCGTCATACGTCAGCGCTGCGTAGGCCGCCGGTGCCGCACGGCCTTCCCCGAAGACGTCCAGCAGCATGGTGGGGTTGGCGAGCACCACGCAGCCGACGACGACGCCGGCCATGCCCAGCAACAGCCCGGCGCGGCCGCCCGAGATCTGATCGTCGGCGCTCGGCTTCCAGGCGGCGACCTGCGGTCCACGCCGGCGGAACCACGCGCTGGTCGCGTAGTAGAGCACGAGAAGCCCGGGCCACCACGGCGAAGGCAGCACGGTGCCGAACCACCACTTGCTGAGGGGCGTGAGCAGGTCCCAGCCGGTGGGGATCGGCTGTCCGACGAACTCGAGCAACCCGGCGCCCCAGATGACCAGCAGGCCGATCCACGTCAGGCGCACGAACCGGGGGCCGTCGGCCGGATCGATGACGCTCAACGTCGGGCGGTAGCGCGCCGCCACGTCGTCGGGCCGGCCGAAGGAGTTCACGAACTCGGTGGCCATGGTCGCGTCGGCGGCGCGGCCGGCCGCTTCCGCACGATCCTGCAGGCCCTCGCGGAGCAGCGCGCGCAGCTCGAAAGCCACGTCGTTGCGCTGTCGTCGGGGCAACTGCGAGGCCACGTCGTTCACGTAAGACTCGATGACGTCGTCCGCGCTCATCCATCCTCCTTCAGGAGCCGGCTCATGGCGGCGTTCATGCCCTGCCAGGCCTCGGTCAGTTTCTTCAGAAGCCGGCGGCCGTCGGCCGTGAGCGCGTAGTAGCGTCGCGGCGAGCCACTCTCGGTCTGCCATTCGCTGTGCAACAGGCCCTGGCTCTCCAGGCGCCGCAGCAGCGGGTACAGGGTCCCCTCCTCGATCGGCACGTCGCGCTCGGCCAGGGCCTGGCGCAGCTCATAGCCGTAGCGTGGCCTGCGCAACTGCGACAGGGTGGCCAGGACCACCACCCCGCGACGAAGCTCCATCTCCAGCTTGGCGAAGGCGTCCGTGTCACCCATGTGGCGTACAGTACTGTGTTGCGCACAGTATGTCTACGGAAATTCTTCGGGGCGGGGGCAGGATGGGGCGAGGGGCGGCCGGGCAGCCCGGCCGGCCACACGTGGGACACGTCCGCGCAGCGACATGCACCCCCACGCTCGTGTATCCTGACCCCGCCGCCCGCGTCGCCCCTCGCCCCCACTCGAGGAATCGTTCACCCCATGCCTGTTCGCCCGCTCGACCTCAATCTCGAACGCCTGCGCCGGCTTCCGCCTGGTGACGATGTCTGGCAGGTGGCCGTGCGCCCTGGGCCCCAGTGGGTCGTGCCCGACGGATACGACGAACTCGACGACGACGACGAGAGCGCGGACGATCCGGAGGCGCTTCGACCCTACCGGCCGCTGGTCGCGATCTGCGTGAGTTTGGCGACCGGACTCCTCGGCGCCGACGACCTTGCCCTGCCGGACGCGCCACACGTGGCGCTCGCGCTGCGCGCCGTCACCGTTCTCGGCTCGACGCGAGGGATCGACCTGCGCCCGGCCGCGGTCGAAGTGACCGATCCCGCGATCGAAGCCGCGCTCGGCCCGGTGCTTGCGGACCTGGGAGTCGCCGTCCGCCGGGTTGCGCACGTCCCGGCGATCGATCGGGTTCTGGCCGAGATGCGTCACGCCTTCGGTGGCGACACGCACGCGCTCTACAAACCCGACGTATCGATCCCGGAGCTGCGGGCGTTCGCCGAAGCGGCGGTTGCGTTCGAGGCGGCGGCCCCCTGGAATTACCTGACCAACGACGACCTCGTCCACGTCGAGACGCTGGGCGCGTCGACGAGCATGCGCTGGCTCGCGGTCATGGGTTCGGCGGGGATGCGACGGGGACTCGGCTTCTTCAACTCACGGAGCGAGTTCGTCGAGGTGATGGAGCTCCCGGTCGCGACCGAGCGCTATCTCAACGAACCGCACTGGTCCGTCACGTTTGATGAGCCGTACACGCTTGCGATCTCCGACTACGACCGTTGGCTCGAGCACGACCTGCCGCGCGGCGCCGGCGGCCGGATTCCCGTGCTCGCCCAGATGTCCATCCGGGGCCCCGGCGCGTCCGCCGACGGCCCACGGCTCGAGTTCGCCACGTCCCTGCTGCGGATGCTCGCGACCACGACCGAGGACGAGATGGACGAGGGGCGATGGAATCGCGCGTCATCCGGTCCGGGCGGCGGCGGCGAGCGCACGCTCACGCTCGCGCTGCCCGAGCTGCTCGAGGCCGCGTCGCCGAAGCGCAGGGGCAAGCGGCCGCTCCTCGCCCCGGGCGAGCTTCCCGACCGACGCCTGGTGGAGCGCGAGATGGCAAAGATCGGTCGGCTGATGCACGGGCGGTCGTGGAAGAGCAAAGCGGAGTTTGACGCGTTCCTCGGCGCGCAGATCGGAAAGAGGCTCCCCGATGTCCCGCCGACGGATTCGCGGGAGGGGGCGCAGGAGATCTTCTACACCGCGCTCGAGGCGCACGGTCGACGTCGCATCAAGCTCGCGCGCGAGGCCCTGCGACGCGACCCCGACTGCGTCGACGCGCTCGTGCTTCTCGCCGAACACATGCCTGATCCCGCCCGCGCCCGCGCGTTGTATCAGGACGCAGTAGAGGCGGGCGAGCGATCCATCGGGCCCACGGCCTTCACCGAGCACCGCGGCCACTTCTGGGGCATCCTGTCGACGCGCCCGTACATGCGGGCCCGGTACGGCCTTGCGGAGCGCTTGTGGGAAGCCGACGAACACGACGCCGCGATCGAGCACTGGCGCGCGATGCTGGAGCTCAATCCCGGCGACAACCAGGGCGTGCGCTACGTCGTGATCCCGCGCCTGCTCGAGCGAGGCCGGGCGGCAGAAGCCGCCTCCGCGCTGGCGACGCACGGCGACGAGGACACGGCCATGATGAACTACCCGGCGGCGTTGGCGGCTTTTCAGCTCCATGGCGCATCCGTGGAGTCGACTCGGCGACTCGACGCTGCGATCCGCTCGAACTCGCATGTGGTCAAGTACCTGCTCGATCCCGACGGTTTGCCCGACGAGCTGCCGTCGTCCTACGGATCCGGCAGCGAGGAGGAGGCGATCCTTGCGGCGGACGGATTGGTCGAGGCATGGCACGCGACGCCGGGGGCGGTGGAGTGGCTGCGCGGGCGGCGGCGCGAAGCGAAGAAGTTGCGAGAGGTTCGGAGGAAGAAGCGGGGGCGGTAGAGCCCCGGAACGGCTCGGCTGGCCCCCCGGATCCGGCAGCAGGCGCCTCCAGCTTGCCGGTACTACGCCCTTGGACGAACGGTGGCCGAGCGCCCACTCTTCATCGTGTTCACGGTGCCCCGGTTGCTCATCCGTGTCATCTCGGCCCGGCCGATGAATCGACGCGAACGGAGGGTCTATGAGCGAGCAAAAGAGCAAGGCGAAGGCTCGCCGAGAGCCTGAAAAGGCCGTCCCGCGCTTCAACAGCGAGGACGAGGAGCGCGCCTTCTAGGCCGTGCACGACTCGGCGGACTACGTCGACTGGTCGCGCGCGAAGACGGTGTCCCTGCCCTACCTCAAGCCGTCGACGGAAACGATCTCCCTCCGGCTTCCGGAGTCGCTCCTGAACGAGCTTCGGGTTCTCGCGAACCAGCGGGACGTTTCATATCAGTCCCTCCTCAAGATCTTCCTCGCGGAGCGACTCGAGTACGAGCGGCGCCGCAAGGCGGTGTGATTCGAGGGCGGTCGATCCCGTCCACGAGCCTGAGTCGCCTCGACAGGGAGTCCGTGATGGACTTCTCCGAAATCGAGTGGGAACGGCATGAGCTCGACCTGGCGCGCTTCATGGCGCGGCGACGACCGCCTCTGCATGTTCGGCACGAAGTCGACCTGGCACACCGCATGCGCGGACAGAGCTTGGAGATCTACACGATTCGGCCGCCGTGGGACGGCCGGGGTGGGACGATCGAGCACCCGGTCGCACGCGTGACGTTCGTGCGGGCCCGGAACGTCTGGCGACTCTTCTGGATGCGGCAGGACCTGAAGTGGCACTCCTACGAACCGAATGCGGAGGCTCCGTCACTGCGGGAGTGCCTGGACGTCGTGGATCAGGACTCCCTCGGGTGCTTCTTCGGATAGGAGACCGGATAGGAGACCGGATGGAGCCCGTGATCGACCACATTGAAGTCACCGTGCGGGACCTGGACGCGGCGGTCGCGTTCTATGACCGGCTCCACCGCGAGCTCGTGGCCATCGGCGCCACGAGCGTGATCCCGCCGCGCGAGTCTCCCGAGTTCCCTGAGTTCACGCCGGCGGCTAGTGTTCCGGGTCGTCACGTCCGCCCCGCCCGCTTCGCTTGCTCTCCATGAACTCCCGCCCGAACTGCCGCTCCGCTTCGAACTGATTGTGCGCTCGGCAGCGCAGGCGCAGGTTCTCGGGCGTCGACTCACCCCCCTTTGCAACCGGCAGCGCATGATCGAACTCCAGCCCGCGCGCTGCGGCGCACTTGTGGCCCGTGGGGCTGGTGAAGGTGCAACGGCCGCCGTCGCGGGCCCAGACTTCGCGGCGGATGGAGGCAGGGATACCGCGGCTATCGGTGCGCTCCGTGCGCGGGGGGCGCTGCAGGCTCGGCGCGGCGGGGCTCGGTCCGTTGGCCGGGCTCGCCTGAGTCGGCCGGCTGGTCGGGGCAGCCGTCTTGCGGTACTCGAGCTTCGCGAGCAGCGCATCGAGCGCGCGTTCGAGCACCCGGGCGACCTCGCCCGCCCGCACCGAGTGCGCGAGAAGGACTTGCGCCCGCTCGAGCTTGGCATGAGTCGGCTCGTCGAGGGCGACCTTGAGCAGGAAGTAGGGCCGGGGCGGGAGAGTCGTCGCCTCCCCCGCATCAGGGGTCGACGGCTGCACCTCCGTGGCGGATAAGGCCGGCGGCCAAGGACTCTCGAAGGGAGTCGCGGGTCGCTCATCAGCCCAATTGACTGTTTCTGAGAACAGTCGATTGGGCTGTTCGGCGGTCTCGAAGTCGATCGGGGTTGGAGGAACCGCGACCGCTACCAATCCGACCACGCGCACCCGGGCAGGCGGGAGCATCGGACCGTCCACTGGGAACCGCTTCGCCAGCCAGGACTCGAGCTCCATCCGGGGCCGTCCGCGGGCCGCCGCGAGTAGTTCATCCAGCGTCTCCTGGCGGAGGTGGGGCGCGAGCATCGAGAGCGTTGTCAGATTCAAGCGTCCGGACGCGATCTCGTCGTACAACTGTGGGAAGCGTCGCGCGGCGCGAGCCGATCGCACTCGCCGGTAAGCCGCGCCCTCGGCGAGCTTCAAGGCCCCCACGCAATACGCATACATCGACGAATAGGCCGCCGGCAGATAAAGCCGGCGGAGGTCGACCTCGGCGATGTGGGCGAGGATCACGGCGGTGGCGGCGCGTTCGCCGGCGACGAGGGCGTGGAGTTGCCGCATCAGCGTGTCGTCGTCGAGCTGCGAGAGGGAGTAACCGTTCATGTTCGAACTCGCTGCGGGGGCGAGATCGGCGGACAAGTTCCGCGGGGCAATGGAAGTCTACTCCGGGTAAGCTGGGCCCGCCATGCACGAACTGATGACCGAGCCCCCCAGGGAAACGGATCTCGGTTCATCCAGGCCGAGAAGTTCACCGGGCTGCTGGTCCCGCTCGCGAAGTCGAGCCTCGATCGCGGTACGCGAGCCGGGTTCGAGGCCATGAACCGCGCACTCAAGCTGCGCGCCGAGACCGGATGATCCGCATGATGGCGCAACTGATGGGCCTGAAGACGATCTCGCCCGCCGACCTGCATCGGCTCGTGTAGGAGCGCGCGGTCTCCGTTTATGACGTCAACTTGGCCCAGAGCTGGGCCGGCGCGCACGTGCCGGGAGCGATGGAGTTGCCCCGCTTCGGTGGACGGGTGAAGACTTCGGAACTCATCCGGCTGCAGCCTGTCTGTTTTCGTAGCGCACAGGCGACTGGTAGTCCAGCGCCGAATGCCGACGGTGCGTATTGTACCAGCCCTCGATGAACTTGAAGATCGCATTGCGAGCCTCGGTGTGGGTCGCGAAGCGGTATCGGTTCAGCAGTTCGCATTCGAGCGTGGCGAAGAACGACTCGCACATCGCGTTGTCGAAACAATCGCCGACCGAACCCATCGACGGGCGGTGTCAGTTTTCAGAACCATGGGACCCCATCCCCGGTAGTTTTGCAGAACCATTCCCCCCTCTGAACTGAGGTTTTTCAGAACCATTCCCCCCCCGCGTGACCGACCGCTGAGACTCCTCCTGCCCACATGGGCAGGGAGGGTTGATGAGCTACCGCGAGGTCACGATGCTGGAGATCAAGGAAGTCCTGAGGCTGTGGTGCGGCGGGGCTGCGAAGAAGCGGATCGCCGCGCAGCTCGGCCTCGACATCAAGACCGTGCGGCGCTATCTGGGGGCCGCTGAGGCCCTGGGGCCGTGGCCCGCCGGGGACGTCGCGCTCGATGAGGCGCGGGTGGCGGCGGTGGTCGCCGCGCTCGAGCCGGACTGGGGCCGGCCGCGCGGCGAGATGTGGGCCGCGTGCGCCCGGGAACGCGAGTTCATCGCCGCGCACCTGAAGCAGCGGGTGCGGCTCTCGAAGATCCGCAAGCTGCTCAAGCGCCGCGGCGTCGAGCTGTCGTATCCGACGCTGCGCCGCTTCGCCATCGTCGAGCTCGACTTCGGTCGGACCGCAGCGACGATCCCGCTGGCCGACGGCAAGCCCGGCGACGAGCTGCAGGTCGATACCGGCTGGATGATCCTTCTCGAGCCCGATGTCCTGGGCAAGCGGCGGCGGATACGCGCCTGGATCTTCACGCCCGTCGTGTCGCGCTACCGGTTCGTGTACCCGTGCCTGCAAGAGACCACCGCCAGCGCGGTCGAGGCGTGCGAGGCGGCGTGGGAGTTCTACGGCGGCGTGTTCCGGACGCTGATCCCGGACAACACCAAGGTGATCGTCCAGCTCGCCGACCCGCTCGAGCCGCGCTTCAACCGCGGGTTCCTCGAGTACGCCCAGGCCCGCGGCTTCAACATCGACGCGACCCGGGTCCGCCATCCCTGCGACAAGGCCCTCTGCGAGCGCAGCGTGCGCGATGTGCGCGACGACTGCTTCGGTGGCGAGCACTTCGCCGACGTCGAAGCGTCGCGCATCCATGCCCGCCACTGGTGCGAGCACGAGTACGGCATGCACCGTCATGGCACCACCCAGCGCCTGCCCCGGGAGCACTTCGAGACCGAGCGGCCCTTCCTGTTGCCCGCGCCCATGGCCGCCTACGACCTGCCACTCTGGTGCGAGCCCAAGGTCGCCCGCGACCAGCACGCCCAGGTCGCGCGGGCCCTCTACTCGTTGCCCACACGGCTCGTCGGGCGGACCCTTCTCGCGCGCGCCGACTCGGTCACGGTGCGCCTCTACCATGGCACCACGCTGGTGAAGACCCACCCGCGGATGCCGGCGGGCGGCCGCTCGTCGGATCCCAACGACTTCCCCGTGCACAAGACCGCCTACGCGCTGCGCGACGTCGCGTTCCTCGAACGTGAGGCCACGCGTCATGGCGAGGCGATCGGTCGCTACGCCCATGCGCTGCTCGACGTCCCGTTGCCGTGGACCCGCATGCGCCGCGTCTATGCGCTCCTGGGGCTGGTCAAGCGTCTCGGCGCGGAACGTGTCGAGGCGGCCTGCGTCACCGCACTCGCGGCCGGCATGTTCGAGATCCGTCGCCTGGGGCGCATGCTCGAACTCGCCCAGCCCACGGCCCCGGCCAGGGGAGCCGCGCGCGTCATCCCGATCGGTCGCTACCTCAGGTCGCCCAGGCAGTACGCCCTCGACTTCACCCGAGACACCAACCCCGAAGGAGAACCCCGGCCATGACTCCCGATGCCATCGCTCCCGACCTCAAGTCCACGCTCAAGCGCCTGCGGCTCGGCCGTACGCTCGACACTCTGCCCGAGCGGCTCCTGCTCGCGCGCCAGCAGAAGATGCCGCACGCCGACTTCCTGTTGCTGGTGATGGCCGACGAAGTCTCGCGCCGCGACGGCCAGGCCACCGTCAGCCGTGCCCAGCGCGCCCGGCTCGATCCCGCGCTGCAACTGGAAGCCTGGGACCCCTCGGCCCGGGTAACCTACGACCACGCACTCCTGAACGAACTGGTCTCGCTGCGGTTCCTCGAGACCCATGCCCACGTGGCGATCGTCGGCCACGTCGGGGTGGGCAAAACGTTCATCGCCCACGCCCTCGGCCACATCGCCTGCCGACGCGGAGCCTCCGCACTCGTCCTGCGCGCCGACCAGATGCTCAAGGCCCTCAGGCACGCGCGACTCGACAACAGCTACGAAGCCGAGCTGCGCAAGCTGATCGCCGTCGACCTGTTGATCCTCGATGACTTCGGGCTCGATGCCATGGACCCCACCGAGAGTCGCGACGCCTACGAGCTCCTGACCGAGCGTCACCGCGCCGGCTCGATGATCGTCACCTCGAACCGCGGTCCCGACGAGTGGCTCGCCACCTTCGCCGACCCGATCCGCGCCCAGAGCGCCATCGACCGCTTCACCGGGAACTCTTACGACCTGATCATCGAAGGAGAATCCTACCGACCGCGACTCAAGCCCAAGGTTGGATCTGGACAAACCGAGGCTGCCTAAGCGACGTTCCACCCGTCACGCGATGAGGGACCCGGGGGGGGAATGGTTCTGAAACACCGGGGTCCCATGGTGGTGAAAACTGACAGGCGGATCCCCGCTTCTCGGCAGCGCGTTCCGAACGCCAGAGACGTGTACTGGCACCCCTGGTCCGAGTGATGAATCACGTTCTCCGGCTTCCGTCGTCAGACGGCCATGTCGAGCGCCTCGAGGATCAGCTCGGTGCGCAAGTGGTTGGCCATGGCCCAGCCGACGATCCGCCGGCTGAACACGTCGAGCACGACGGCCAGGTAAAGGAACCCGGCCCAGGTCGGGACATAAGTAATGTCCGCGACCCACAGCTGGTTCGGTGCGTCGGCCGTGAACTTGCGCTCGACGAGATCCGGCGCAGGTCGCGCGTTCTTGTTGCGGATCGTCGTCCAGCAGCCCCTGCGGCGACTCACCCCGCGCAAGCCCACCGAGCGCATGAGGCGCGCGACCCGCTTGCGTCCGATCCGGGTGCCCTCTTCGACCAGGTCCTCGTAGATCCGCGGCACACCGTAGGTGCCGTCGGACGTCGCATGAAACGCACGGATCTTCTCCAGCAGCTTCGCATCGGCGACCGATCGCGCCGACGCCGGTCGATCGCGCCACGCGTAGAACCCGCTGGCCGAGACGCCGGGCACCCGGCACATCGTGCGCACCTCGTAGCTCGCCTGGTTCTCCTTCACGAACCCGAACGCTTCGGCGGGTTCGAGTCGCTCTCCTTGGCGAACCAGGCGGCGGCTTTTTTTAAGATCTCGCGCTCCTCGCGAAGCACACGGTTCTCGCGGCGCAGACGCGTCAGCTCTTCACGCTCTTCGCTCGTGAGGCCATCCTGGCGTCTGCCCGAGTCAAGATCGGCCTGGCGGACCCAGTTCCGGATCGTCTGCGCGCTGGACTCGAACTTCCCTGCCAGCTCCTCGGGCGACTGCCCGGCGCGAACCAGCTCGATCATGCGGGCACGAAACTCAGGCGGGTACGGTGCGGGTGGTGCAGACTTCTTCTTCGGAATCGTGGAAACCTCCGACCCCAATGGTCAGGTGTCTACGAAACCGGGTCAACTCCAGCGAAGCACCTGGACCCCTCTGGATACCAGGCGAGCGAGCTGCCCGCCGACAAGGCCGCGTCGCTGGTCTTCTACTGCTCCAACCCGTTATGCCGGAAGGCGCCGAACGCAGCCAAGCGCACCAAGGGGATGGGCTACAGCGACGTGCGTGTGATGTCGGCCGGGATCACGGGCTGGGTCGTGGCCCTTCTGCCGACAGAGGCGGAGGGGCGATAAAGATCACCGTGGAGACGAAGGTCGAGGCGACGATCGAGAAGGTCTGGCGCGCGTGGACGACACCCGCCGACATCGTGCAATGGAATGCCGCGTCGGACGACTGGCACACGACGGCTGCGACGGTGGACTTGCGGCCCGGCGGCGCGTTCTCGTCGCGCATGGAGGCCAGGGATGGGAGCGCCGGCTTCGACTTCGCCGGAACCTACACGAAGATCGTTCCGCACGAACGGATCGAGAGCGAGTTCGGCGGCCGGGCGATGGTCGTCGAGTTCATTGCGGGCCCGGGGGGCGTGACCGTGCGCGAGACGTTCGACGCGGAGGGCACGCACTCCGAGGAGCAGCAGAGGGCCGGCTGGCAGGCGATTCTCGACCGCTTCGCGCGACACGTCGAGGCCTCGAAGGAGCCGCCCGCAAGCTGACCGTGTGCGCCCGAGGATCACTTCCCGATACAAAACCTCGCAAAAATCCGATCCAGCAAATCCGGCGCGGCGGCTTCGCCGGTGACCTCGCCGAGCGCGTCGAGCGCCAGGCGCACTTCGCCGGCGACGATCTCGCCCGGCTCGCCGGACGTGGCGGCCGCGCGGGCCGCTGCGATCGCGGACTTCGCACGCGAGAGCGCATCGATGTGGCGGCGGTTGGTGACCAGCGCTTCGGCGGCGTCGCCGCCCGCGCCGCCCGCGCCGGCCACCGAGCCACCGAGCCGGCGGACGATCTCTTCGCGAAGCTCCGGCAGCCCGACTCCAGTGACGGCGGAGACGGCCACGCGATTGTCGGAGAGCCCGTGGTCGTCGGGGCTCAGGTCCATCTTCGTCCAGACTTCGACCGCCCTGCCCTGGTCAACGAGCTCCCGGAGCGCGTCCAGCTCCCCCGATTCTCCCTGGGCCTGATCGATCACGAACAACACCAGGTCGGCATCCGCCAGCTCACGCCGCGTGCGCTCGACGCCGAAGGCCTCGACTCCATGGGCATCGCGCACCCCGGCGGTGTCGACCAGCCGCACCGGAATGCCCCCGAGGTCGATGCGCTCGGCCACCGCGTCGCGCGTCGTGCCGGGAGTGTCGGAGACGATCGCGCGGTCTTCACCGAGCAGGGCGTTGAACAGCGAGGACTTTCCTGCGTTCGGTAGCCCGACGAGGACGACCCGGACGCCCTCGCGAGCGCGGCGGCCCAGGTCGGATCCGGCGAGCAGGGCCGCGAGGCGGGCGTCGCAATCGGCCAACGCGACGGCAACCGCTGGAGGCACCGCCCCACCCTCGACGTCCTCCGCGAAATCAACTCGCGCCTCGACCTCGGCCAGCGCGTTGCGCAGCGTCTCGGCCGTGGCGCGGAGACCGCGCGACAGCGCACCCTCGATCTGGCGGACAGCCAATCGCTGCGCGAGAGCGGTCTCGGCATGAATGACGTCGGCGACAGCTTCGGCCTGGGCGAGATCGATGCGACCGCCGAGGAAGGCACGCTCGGTGAACTCGCCCGGGCGCGCGGCGCGCCCCCCCGCCGCGATCAGCGCGCCCAGCAAACGCGGCGCCGAGTGCGAGCCTCCGTGGCAGGTGATCTCGACCATGTCCTCGCCGGAGTACGAGGCGGGTGCGCGCAGGACGACGGCGGTGACCTCGTCGATCGGATCGTTCTCGGCCGAATAGGTCCAGCCATGGCGCAGCATTCGCGCCGGTCCCTCGGAAAGCAAGCGCCGCCCGCGGAACACGCAATCCGCGATCGCCACTGCCGAAGCGCCCGACAGCCGCACGACCGCGAGCGCAGAAGCGCCCGGTGCGGTGGCGATGGCGGCGATGGTGTCGGCGTGGGACATGACGCACTCTCCTGCGAGCAAAACAAAACCCCGGCTCCATGGCGAGCCGGGGTCGAGAAGTCGAACAGGCCCGGCGCGCCAGCGCGCCGATGCTCAGTCCGCGTCGCTCAAGGCCCGGATCGACATGCGTTTGGTCGCGCCTTCGCCGAACGACTCGGTGGCGACGCGCGGATCGTCGGCCAGCATGCGGTGGACGAGGCGGCGTTCCTCGGCTGCGAGGGGCCCGGTCACCATCTCCTCGCCGCTGGCGACAGCCTGGTCGGCGAGGTCCTTCGCCTGCGCAAGCAGCGCATCGCGACGGTTCTGCCAGTAGCCGTTGACGTCGACCATCACGTTGGCCGAGGCGCCGCGCTTGGGATTGACCAGGCGCGAGAGCACCGTCTGCAGTGCCATGCGCGTCTCGCCGCGACGTCCCGACAGGAGCTCCTCATCGGCGGGTGCGTCGAACGCGATCAGCACTTCGTCGCCCGAGCCCGTGACGTTCACGACCGCGTCCGCAAACCCCATCTGCCGAATCAGCGACAAAGCCGTCTCGCGCGTCCGCGCGAGAAATTCCTCGTCGACGACGAAGCGGCCCTCGTCCGACATGGCGGGTGCTTTGCGGGCCGGGCGAGACAGGCGCTCCGCGCGCCCCTCCTCGGGATCGATCCAGGCCGCGCGATCGCGACCGCCACGGCCGCCGCGCTCGCCGCCGCCACCGCCAGAACCGCTCCGACCACCGCGATCCCCGCCACGCTCACGTCCACCCCGGTCGCCGCGATCGCGGCTGCGCGGTCCGCGGTCTTCGCCGCTGCCGCCGGTGTCGCCATCGAACGCAGGGCGCTCCGGCTGCATGCCGTAGACCTTCTTCTCCGGCTCGGGCTCGACCGGCGGAGCAAACTCTGGTTTCCACGTGGCGCGCACGCGATACGGGCGGGGGGCGGCGCCCATCAGGCCGGCCGAGCCCTCCTCGACCTTGCGCAACACGACCTGCTCCGGCGCTGCACCGAGGTGGGTGAGCGCATCCTTCACGGCGTCTTCGAGCGTTGCTCCGGATCCGACGGCGGTTTGCACGGCGTTCTCGCGCCTCCCCTGCGTGGGCCCCTCGGGGGCTTAGGCCGCTCGCACGAGCGGCTTGGTGTCACCCTGGGCGATGTGCCACGCCTGCAGGGCGGTCAACAAGTTGATCACGGTCCAGTAGAGTACCAGCCCGGAGGGCAGGTTGTAGAACAGGAACAGGAAGACCACGTTCACCAGCTGCATGGTCATCTGCTGTTGCTTGTCGCCCGACGGGGTCATCTTCATCTGCAGGAACATCGAGCCGAGCATGAGCAGCGGCAGCACCCGCACCGGCAGCGGCCCGAGCTGGAACAGGAGGTCGGGCGAAGACAGGTCGGTGATCCAGCCCACGAAGCCAGCCTGCCGCAGGTCGATCGCATAGCCCAGCACATGGTACAGCGCGAGGAAGAACGGCATCTGCAGGATCATGGGCAGGCACCCGCCGAGCGGATTCACCTTGTTCTCCTTGTACAACCCCATGATTGCCGTGTTGAGCTGCTGCGCCTTCTCGGGACCCTTGTACTTGTTGCGCAGGCGCTCGACTTCGGGCTGGATCTTCTGCATCGAGCGCATTGACTTCATGCCGGCGGCCTGAAGCGGATGCGTCACCAGCTTGGCGAGCGTCGCGACGAGAATGATCGCCACGCCCCAATTATGAATGACTGCATGGAACCACTTCATGAGCGTCACGAGCAGCGCAGAAAAGGGTTTGAACCAATTGAAGCCCATCGCATGGGGGGGCTCGAGGTCCATGCCGATGCGGCTGACGCGCCAGTAATCGAGCGGTCCGGCGTACAGCGTGAACTCGTGGGCGCGACCCAGCGCCGGCAGCGGCAGCGCGATCGTGCCCTCGACCTGGTCGTGCGCATCGGGAAGAACGCCGGGCGCCAGCCCGGCGCGACTTGCAAGACCTTCAACATTGTTCGCCACCAATCCCAACAAGAAGTACTTGGCATGGACGGCGATCCAGCGCACGCCGCCCTCGTGCGTCTTGTCGGCGTTCTTGAGGCCGCCGGCGAGCTCGCGCTTGTTGTCCTTGCCGACCTTCGCGGTGACGCCGAGGTTGTTGCGGTCCTCGTCGCGATTCTCCTCGTTGAGGAGCGGCCACGAGCGCAGGGTGATCGCGTAGCGCCGGAAGTCGTCGCTGATCGGCAGGTTCTGCATCGCGACCGTGACGGTCATGCGATAATCTTCCGGCGCCAGCCGGAAGGTCTCCGTGATGGTCATGCCGGTCGTGTCGCGCGCGGTGAACGTCAGGGACGCTACACGTCCCGATACATCAAGGCTCTCGGCCACGGCGAACGGCACTTCGGCGAGCGAGCGCGGTGCCTGCGGGTCCCCGAGGTCGAGCGCGAAGGCGGGATCGGCGGCGAGTGCCACGCGGTTGGTGTCGACCGCGGCGAAATCCTTGAGCGTGACCGACAGCAGCCGCGCGCCGCGCGTGCGGAAGCGCGCCGTGTACAGCGCATGATCGACGGTGACGATCGAGTCCGGTGCGGCTGCCCAGCCAGAGATCGCTGCTCTGGCGGCGAGGCCGGTCGCGATGGATCCCGGCGCGGTGGCGCCGGACGGAGGAGCATCGAGCGTGGTGGCACCGGGGGCCGTGTGACCCGCCCCCGGCTTCCCGAGCTCCGACTGTGCCTTCGACATCGTCGACTCCGTCGGAGTTGGCTTGATCCAGCCCATCTCCACGGCCAGCCACTGCGAACCGAACAGCACGAGGAACGACAACGCGACCGCGAGAATCGTGCGGCGATCGAGCACGGATCAGGCCTCCTTGCGGACCGGGCGGGCGGGCGGGCGCTTCGTGGCGCGGGCGCGACTCGGGCACGGGATCGAAGCCCTCGCCCCCCCAGGGGTGGCAGCGGGCAAGACGGCGAATGACGAGCCCGAGACCACGCATGCTGCCGTGGGCGACGAGCGCCTCCTCGGCGTAGGCCGAGCACGAGGGGGTGTAGCGACACGACGACGGCAGGAGTGGCGAGATGAGCCGGCGGTAGAACCGGACAACGGCCACGAGGATCAGGCTCACGATTCGAAGGCTCCCATCGCGGCGAACAGCGACTCGACGTCGGCGGCCAGGTCCACGAACTCGGCCGTGGCCGCGGAGGCCAGCGCGATGATCACCAGTTGCCGGCCGTCGGGAGGGACGCGCGGCCACAGGGCTCGGCCCACCTCGCGAAGACGACGCTTGGTGCGATTGCGCACCACGGCGCCACCGACCTTCTTGCTGGCGACGATGCCGAGGCGCGACGGCTCCCCGGGCACGGCGTGTGCGTAGAGCACGACCAGCCTGCCGCGCGTCGAGCGTCCGTCCCGGTAGGCGCGCTGGTACTGCCACGTGCGCGACAGCCGATTCGTCCGGCTGAAGCGCGCCGGGCGCGACGAAACGATCGGCCCGCCCGGTGTGCCGGGAAGCTCGGCGGGGCGCTCCATCATTCGTTCGACCGGGATGGTGAGGGACTCGGCGAGCGTCGCGACTACGGAGAGCTGACAGTCAGACGCTTGCGCCCCTGCGCGCGGCGACGGGCGAGGACCTTGCGGCCATTCGCCGTCTTCATGCGGGCGCGGAAACCGTGCACCTTCCTGCGGCGACGGTTATGGGGTTGGAACGTGCGCTTCAAGACGACCTCCAGGCCCCTGCGGGCGGTTCAAGTCAAGACCCGGAAGGTACGGTGAATCTTGCGGTTAGTCAAGCGCCGGGGCTTGCGGCAGAATGGCGGAAAGATGAGTGCGAAGCGGCAATCTCCCTCGGTGGCACGCCCTCAGCTGAGAGTCTCGACAAAAGCCCAGTCCGTCAGTCGAGATTCGATATCGGCAAAGGCCTCCGCTCCGCGGAGCTGGCGCTGGCTTCTGGCGGCCCTCTTTGCCGGGGTCCTGGCATGGCGCCTTGCCTACCTGGGGCGGCCCTGGGTGGGACCGGCGGGGCGCGCCAGTTTGCTCGTGCGGCTGCCCGTGCTCGCTGGGGTGCTGGGGCCGGGGGGGCGGGGCGTCGCGAGTACCTGCGCCTCACCACCGGCCAGGACCTGTCGCCGGGGCAGAGCTCGGCCTTCTGGGCAGCGGGCGCACGGGTGCGGCTCGAGGCGCAGGTCGGGCGGGTCGCCGCCGCGGAGTCGGCGCTGGTCGCGGGCGAAGCTGCCGGCTGGCACGACGATGGAGCGCAGATCCAACGCGCGCTCGTGCTCGCGCTGCAGGGCGAGCACGCGGCTACTGCGGCGGCGCGCGCCGGGGTGAGTCCGGCCGCGCTCGCGGCGCACCCGGCGTGGGCCGACGTCGACCGCGTGGTCGGGCGATTGCTGGCTCGGCCCTAGCGCCCCGCCCCGAAATCGGCGAACATCCCGCCCATGCCGACTCCTGCCGATGCACTCTTGGAAAAATCCCGCGGCCTTTCGGCCGCGGTCCATGACGGCACGATCAAGGCGTTCTATCCGTTCTGGGACGCCCAGTATCGTCCGTACCTGCTCGAGGCGGTGCGCCTGCTGCCGCACACACAGTTCGAGTACAAGCCGCAGCCCGGGATGTTGACCGCGCGACAGCACATCCTGCACATCGCCGAGGCCGAGCTGTGGTGGGTGCGCACCATCCTCGACGGCGAGCCCGCGTTGCCCGACGACGTCGCCGCGCATCCCGACCCCGCGCAGGGCTGGGAGACGGTGTACGACGCGCCCGACCACAACGCGCTCCTGTTCCGCCTCGAGGAAGCCCACCGCCACACGCAGCGCTGGTTCGGCCTGCCCGCGAGCGAGCTGGCGAAGACGCGCACTCGCAAGACCCCGCAGGGCGCCGAGCGCACGATGACCGTGCACTGGATCCTCGATCACGTGCAGGAGCACGAGATCCATCACCGCGCGCAGCTCAACCTGTACCTGCGCCTGATGGGACTGACGCCGCCGTCGATCTGACCCGGGAGACCCGACCTTGAACTTCATCCTGCTCAATGCGCTCGTGTCGGTCGCGATCTTCGGCGCGATCCTGCTCTTCGTCCGGATTGGCCGCTGGACCGGCGCTCGCCGGCTTGCCGCAGACGCCGCGGCGCACCGCGCCGGGCTGGGTGTGATCGAGGGCGTGGTCTACGCGCTGCTGGGTCTCGTGCTGGCGTTCTCCTTCAACGGGGCGGGCGAGCGCTTCCTGGCCCGGCGAGCCCAGGTCGGCAACGAGCTGAACGTCATCGGGACGGCGTACCTCCGCATCGACGTGCTGCCGGCCGCGGCGCAGCCCGAGATCCGCGAGCAGTTCCGCCGCTATCTCGCGCTGCGGCGCCAGGCGGTGCAGGCCATCCCCGACATCCCGCGCGTGCGCGTGCACCTGGCGGAGGCGGCGGCCGTGCAGGAACGCATCTGGGCGCTCGCCATCGCCGCAACGAACGGCGGGACGGCCACGCCCGCAAGCCAGCTCCTCCTGCCGGCGCTCAACGAGATGATCGACGAGCAGACGGTCGCGCAGGTCGCGATGCTGCAGCACCCGCCGATGGCGATCGAGGGCGTACTCGTCGCGCTCATGCTGCTGGCGGCGTTGTTCACCGGGGAGGCGATCGCCGAGCTCAAGCGGCCCAGCCGGCTGCACGTCTACGGGATGGCGCTCCTGCTCGCGGTGATGTCATTCCTGATCCGCGATCTCGAGCGGCCCATGGTCGGGCTCATCCGCATCGACGACACGAAGTGGATGGTCGAGGACCTGGTGAAGATGATGGCGCCGCGCTGAGGCGACCAGGCACGAACGCCGCCGCCGACCGAAGTCGACGGCGGCGTCGCTCCACCGTGCGGGAGGCCACGGCGGTGTCAGTTGTTGACGATGATTCCCGCACCCAGCTCCTGGCCGACGGGCGGTGACGCCGCCGCGGAACCCTTCGCCCACACGGTGTAGATCTTCCCGGCCTGCAGGGTGATCGGGTCCAGGTCGAGCGCGACCGTCGACGTGCCCGCGAGGCGCACTTCCAGGTCGTACGTGCCGGCGTCGAGCGGCGTGAACGCCGAGGCTTCCTTGAACGTGTAGTCGCCGAAGACGACGCCGCCGCCGTCCAGGGCGACGTCGACCGCCGGGGCGTTGGGCGACAGGTGGACGAAGCGCACGTGCGCCTTGCCCGTCGCCGGCGTCGTCAGGTCGTCGGTGGTGACGACCGGCTCGATGGCGGCAAGGAAGTTCACCGCCCACACGGTGTAGCTCACTCCCGCGGCGACGGCCACGTCCGCGTTGATCACCGAAACGGTCGGGTTCGCCGTCGGGTTCACCTTGATGTTGCGCGTGCCGGCGTTGACGGTGAGGTAGGCCGTGTTATTCGGATAGGTGAGGCCGGTTCCGGCGACGGTGCCGTCGACCAGCAGGTTCACGGCCGGCGCGTCGGGCGAGGCGTGGACCGCCATGATGCGGCCGGTCGGCGTGGGGGCGACCGCATTGTCATCGTCGTCGCTGCAGCCGGTGGCGAAGCCAAGCGTCGCCACCAGGGCGACGGCGGTCAGGGTGCGGATTGAGTTGCGCATGATTCCTCCCGGAAGATCGAGTCGGTAGTTCGGGCGCGGCTTGCGTCCGACCCCCGGAGGATGACAGGCTTTTCTGGTGATGAACAGGTCTTGTACAGGTTCTGAGCATTATTTGACATCGGCCGGATACCTGACCGGGTCTTTGCGGCCGTTTGCCCGATCAACCCCGTCACGGAGACCCGGCACGGGACCGTGGTGGGGACCAGGAGGCGCGCGAGGCGGACTCGCTCTGCAGCGCGATCGCCACCAGGCTCGAGTCGGGCTCGCCCCGGGCGCGACAACTCTTGCCGGACTCGCTAGCATGACGTCGCTTCACGCCAACCGCCCCGCCGCCCTACGCCCGACGCCTTCGCCGGAGAGCCCAGTCCATGAGCTTCATCCTCCAGAACGCCCTGATCACCCTCGCGCTCGCCGCCGGAATGTTCGGACTCATGGCGCTCGGTCGCCGCAGCGGGGCGCGCCGCATCGCCGCCGACCCGGCCCACGCGCGCAGTGGGCTCGCCGTGATCGATGCCTCGGTGCTTGCGCTTCTCGGGTTGGTGCTTGCGTTCACGTTCAACGGGGCGGGGCAGCGCTTCACCGAGCGCCGCACGCACATGGGCGATGAGCTGGTCGTGATCGAGGAGGGCTGGCGCAAGATCGACCTGCTGCCTGCCGGGGCGCAGCTCGCCATGCGCGACCTGTTCCGGCACTACCTCGACGAGCGGCTCGCCGCTTACCGGGCCATGCCAGACGTCGCCCGCGTGATGGCGCACTTCGCGAGCTCGGACTCGCTGCGCAAGGAGATCTGGCGGCAGGCCGTCGCCGCGACCGGTACGCCGGAAGGCGCGCCCGCGCGGCTGCAGGTGCTGTTCATGGGTGAGGCCATGGCCGAGTCGCGGCGCGCGAGCCGGACTCACCTCATCGGTCTCGTCATCCTCCTGGCGGGTCTCTACTTCGTGATCCTCGACCTCGAGCATCCGCTCAGCGGGCTCATCCACCTCGACCGCACGCTGGGGGCGCTCGCGGACCTGAGGCGCAGCTTCGGGTCCTGAGGCGGCGGGTCCTCCCTACTCCACCAACTCCTCCGGCCGCACGTCCACGTTCTCGGGGTGCACGGCTTCGGCGATCGTGACGAAGCCCGGCTGGCCGCGATTGACACCCTGGTTCGCCAGGTCGATGCGGCGGCCGTCGAGGGAAGGCATGCCCGAGGCCTCGCGCAGGACCTTGACCACGGGCGCGGTCACGTCCTCGGCGTTGGGATAGACCGACAGCGCCAGCTCCCCGCCCGACAGCCGCACCAGCGTGCCCGGGGGATAGATGCCCACCGTCTGGATGAACACCTTGAGCAGCGTCGAGTCGAAGCGCTCGGGGATCTTCGTCGTCATGTAGTGCAGCGCTTCGTACGGCGTGAACGGATGCTTCTGGTAAGAGCGGTGCGCGGTCATGGCGTCGAAGCAGTCGCAGATGGCGACGATGCGGCTCATCAGGTTCTGCTCGCGCGGGCGCTTGACCTGCGGGTAGCCCGACAGGTCGATGTTCATGTGGTGCTCGTAGGCGACGGCGATCGCGCGCATGGCCAGAGGCGACAGGCCGTGCAGGCGGGTGATGATCTTCACGCCCTCGATCGGGTGGCTCTGCATCTTCGCCCATTCCTCGGGCGAGAGCCGGCCGGGCTTGGCTAGGATCTCATTCGGGATCGTGACCTTGCCGATGTCGTGGAACAGTCCCGACACGCCGAGTTGCGACAGCTGCTGCTTGGTCAGACCCAGGCGGTGGCCCACGGCGATCGACAGGATGGCGACGTTGACGCAGTGCTGGTAGGTATACTCGTCGTAGTCCTTGAGCGTCGTCATGCCCATGAGCGACAGCTCCTGCGACAGGATCAGGTCGACGATCGACTGCACCGCGCGCTTGGCCTGGCGCAGGTCGACGGCCTTGCCGCGCCGCGCCGACAGCATCACGTTCTTGGTCGACTGGATGGCGCGGAAGAAGGTCTTCTTCGCCACCATGCGCCGGCCCTGCGTCTCGGTCTCGCTCGGATCGGTCGGTGGCAGGATGAGTTCGCGCACGGGCTGGATCTTCGTGATGCCCTGCGTCCCGCACTGCTCGACGATGCCGTCGAAATCGGGCGGGTGCTGTGCCGACTCGCCGAGGAACACGCGCGTGAACGCCTGCAGCTCGCTGCGCTCGACCCCGCCCATGAAGCGCAGGCCGCCCACCTTGCGGCGCGCCAGCTCGTCGACGATGAACTGGTGCGACGCGTAGCCGACGACGTCGACCCGCAGGCGCTGGTCGTTGATGTACAGGCAATCGCCCACCACTTGCAGCACGAAGTCCGAGCCCAGCGACAGCAACTGCTGCAGAGAATCCTGCAGGTTCTGCAGCGACTGGCTGTAGGCGACATTGCGCGCGTCGTACAGGCGCGCCGTCTTCCAGAACACCGAGAGGTTGGCGGCCAGCGCGCGGCCGGCCACGGTCACGCGCGAGGCGTAGGCGTCGTCGTTGGTGTCGCGCGACAGATCGCGCGAAGCGTTGCCTTCGAATCCGGGGATCATGCGGCCCTCTCGCTGTTGAGCGCGCGCCGGCCTGCGCCGCGCACGCCCGGGATCAGGCTGTTCGCTGCCTTCCGGAGCGCCGCTTGCGCGGCGGAGTCGTCGATGCGCGACAGCGCGTTCGCCGCCAGTTCGCGCCGCGCCCTGAGGTCGCCGCCGCCGCCCAGGCTCCACAGGCCGAGCCACGCTTCGAGCGTGGCGATGACCGTCGGTCCGCCGAGCGCGACCAGCGCATCGAAGTAGGCGCCGCGCTCGACCGTCGACTGGTCGGCGAAGCGCGGTCCGCCAAGCACGGCGAGCAGCCGCTCGGCGAGCGCCTGGTTCTCGTCGACCTGGCCGAAGGATTCCCGGACGCCGAACAACGCGGCGGCGCGCACCTGGGGATCGTCGTCGTCGAGTGCGCGCAGCAGGTAGGGTCGCGTCGCGCCGCGGGTGGTCTGCGCCAGCGCGGCGATCGCCTCCTTGCGCACGCGTGCCTCGGGGTGGGCGGTGGCCTGCCCCAGCGCCTGCTCGGCGTCGGGCCCGCCGACCTGGGCCAGCACCTGCACCAGCGCGCGCGCCGCGTGCGGCGGCGCGAGCTCGACCCGCGCGCAGACCGCGCGCAGGTCCTGCTTGGCCAGCTCGACCAGCGCCTTCTGCAGCGCTCCGTGCAGCGCGTGCAGGTCGACGTCGACGAGGAGGTCGCACACCGGGTCGATCGCCCGCGGCCCGAGGTGGACGAGGAACTCGGGCAGCAGGCTCGTGTCCGCCTCGGGGTGGCGACCGATCGCACTCACCGTCTGCGCCATGAGGTCGCGCGGATCGGGCAGGAACGCCGTGGGATCGTGGCCGCGGCTGGCCGACAGCGTCTTCAAGGTGGCGGCGATCTCGACCGCATGGCGCAGGTCGGCCTCCTGCACGACGACGACGAGCAGGTCGGCGAACGCGCGCGCGAGGTCGGCGAACGCCTCGGGCGTGGGCTCGTCCTCGGCGACCTCGGTCAGGATCTCGAGCACGACGTCGTGCAGCGAGCGCGAATGCTCGCGATGAATTTCTTCGGCCAGCGCCTCGATCTCCTGCGACGTGAGGTGGAGGAAGTCGTTGGAGCAGCGCTCCTCCACCCGCACCACCGGCACGAGCTCGTTCCAGTCGTCGGCCCGGTGGCCGGAACCGCCGTCGCCCTCGGTCCAGCCATGGTGCTCGGTCCACGGCACCCCGGTGACCTCGTCGCGCGTCGTGTCCTCGTCGACCGAGCCCGCGGGCCAGCTCATGTCCAGCGACGGATCGGCGGCGAGCGCGGCGCCACTCTCGTGCATGTCATCGATCGCCAGGTAGCCGTAGGAGATGTGCGCGAACTCCTGCTCCCAGAGCAGCGTCACCAGGTCGTCGTCGAGCGCCGAGGACTCGAGGGCCGCGCCCATCACGGTGAGGAAGGCCTCGAGCTCGTCGGGTGGCAGCCCCTCCTGGAAGACCAGTTCGGTGATGCCGTCTAATTTCTTTATTCCTCTGGATGAGAGAAACAATCTGCTCTCGCTGGACAACACCTAGAAGTCAAAGATGGTGGCCAGTTTTGTCAGACCTGTTTCGAATTCATGCACTGACCAACCGTTTATACCTTATCAACAGAAAACCATGGTTTTTGAAGATAAATTGACACCTGTTCGAAGTTTCGAAAGGCTGAGAAGGTTGCTCAAGTACCTGATTTTGTGTGCCTTGTGCAGTCTCAAAGTTGGGAAGGCATTCTTTTAGCTGGTCAGATGCTTTTGCAAGTTTTTTTGTTCTGAAAGTTTTGATTTTAGGCCAGTGGGCTTCCAACAATCAAAGTAATACAAAAAACAACGAAACCATGTTTTCTCTCCACCGGCTTTCAACCAAAGATTATTTTCCAAAAGGCCCTCATTCCTCGGGGTGTGCATTGTACGTAGTAGCGATTCTAGCATCGGGTCAAGGGACCTTCCCCCCCCCCCAGCCACCGGAATTGTCGGGCCTGGCCCAACAGTTTTAATTTTCGGGGAAAAAGCTCTTAAAAACCACATTTTAACACTTAAAATTTACCGCTCTTTTTCTAAAAATTGTTCAGGCTTACATATTTTCAGTTTTACGGTAAGCCTGAAGATTTGAAAATGAAGATAAAAATCTTCAGGTACTACGTTCGCCCGAGAAGTTTCATCCCCGATTCTCGCTCAGAGCAGTGGCCGCGATTTTTTTTCAATTAACTATGAATACCAGATGTTATTTACAAACTAAAACTGATGCAGAAAGATGTCAGAATCCACTATAAATTGGAGTCCGTGGTGGTTTTTGACGAACAATCGGTCGGCTTCGCCTGGCTCGTCCTCAAAAAAATAGTTCTTGCTGCGACTTCTTCCTTTTCACTCGTCTGTTTCGGGGCCGGAGCGGAATTAAATGAGCGGTCGTTCTCTTCTCACTCCAAAAGTTTCTCAAGTTGTCGGATTGAAAAGGGACGAATTAACCTTAAATCTGTTTTATTGCAATATGTTTCGCACGATCGGCTGTATTGCTATTTGTTCCCAATTTCAGCTTATCTATAATCTTGTTC
>JANOEH010000041.1:0-12666 GCA_031413115.1 Candidatus Eiseniibacteriota bacterium
CCGCTATATCTCCGGCCGGCAACTGCCGGACAAATCTGTCAGCCTGCTCGATACCGCTTGCAGCCGCGTGGCGATCCGCCAAAGCGCGACGCCTCCGTTGGTCGAGGACAGCACGCGGCGCATCGCATCGCTGGCCACGACGATCGACATTCTCGAACGCGAGAACGAAACCGACGGCGGCCACGACGAGCGATTGAAGGAACTTCGCGAGGAAAAAGTCGCGGCCGAAGCGACGTTGGCGGCGCTGCATGAACGCTGGGCCACGGATTTGGTCGATGACGTGGACGATCTTGGCCAAGCCCTCGAGCCCGAACCATTCGCACTGGAGCGGGATCAGAATTTCATCCGCCGCAGCGAGGGCTGAGGTCATCAGCACGCCAAGCGACGGCGGGGTGTCGAGGATGCAGTATTCGAAAAGATCGTTCGGCTTGAGCCCTTGGAGAATGTTCCGCAAGCGGGTGCCGACTCGCTGGCGCTGGCCTACCTGGCGGACGTGACGAGCGTCGATCCGTCGCTCGCCTTCACGTCGCTGCAGATTGCAGCATTCGATGGGGATCCCGCGCTGTGGGAGACCTATCGAACGCGCTTCGAGACGGCGGCGAACCCGGGCGAGCGGCGTAACTTCCTGGCGGCCATGGGCTCGTTCCGCTCGCCGCCGCTGCGCCAGAACTCGCTCGATTACGCCCTGGCCGGTCCGTTGCGCCCGCAGGAAGTGCTGGCGCTACCGTTCGCCGTGGGGGGCTCGTCCGAGGAGGGCCAGGAAGCGCAGTTCCAATGGGCGATGAAGCACTACGACGCGATCATGAAACGCGTGCCGCCCATGTTCGCGGTGTTCATGCCATTCGTCGGATCCGGCTGTTCCGGCGACCGGCTTGCGGCCACGCAATCGTTTTTCGCCGATCCGGCGCATGCGCCCCCGGGCACCGAGAAGGAACTGGCGAAGGTGACCGAAGCGGTCGAGGACTGCATGAAGCTGCGGGCGCGTGAAGGCCCGCGCGTTCGCGAGTTCCTGCAGCGGGGCGCGGTGGCCAATTAACGATACGTGCCCTTGATGCGGCCCCAGGTCGCCGGGAGAGCTGGCGTGGGTGTCTCGAAGGTGACGGCGAGCGCGGGGCGGAGTGCGGGATCGGCCGATTCGCGGGACTCGAACTTCTTGACCGTCTGCCCCGTCGCTTCGTCGCCGCGCAGCAGCCAGCCGTGGTTGCTCGCAGGCCCATCGAGCCACGCCTGCACGTCGGCGACCAGCGCCGGGTTCGACGTCCAGACGTAGGTCCCCGGTGCGTCGACCACCCGCGTCGCGCTCGCCGCCGCCGCGAAGTCGCCGCCGGCCGCGGTCCAGAGTGATCCCGGAAAGAACGTGTGCCTCCACGTCGCGTCGCCGGCCTGCGCGGGCGCGCCGCTGCCCCCGGCGATCCCGGCGTTCGAGGTGCCCTCGCCCCAGGCGGCGCTCGCGCGGTGCAGGCCCACATTCGCGGCTCCGGCACTCGTCTGGATCATGATCAACTGCAGCTCGACCGACAGGATCGTCGCGCCGCCGGGAATCGCCGCAGCCACGTCGAACCACAGCAACCCGCGGCGGATGCTGTTCGTGGCCTGGTTGTTGCGACCGGCGAAGAAGCCGGTGCCCGCGCCGTTGCTGAGGGATCCGGTGGCGCTCTCGTAGAGCGTGTTGTCCTTCGCGGCGCCGAGGACCAGGGTCGTGCCGGCCCGCGCCCCCGCGGCGGGAACGAGCAGGCCGACGAGGACGGCGACCAGCCGGGCCGCGGATCGGCCTCCACATCGGGCGTGGAACGGGTTCACGAAAGTCTCCTCGAATGGGGTCGTCGGCCACCGATCGGCAGGGGAAGGGCCGACAACGAGTATACAACAGCCCCCCTTGCACCCGCACCGGTGGGCGTGGAGAATGCGGCGTCCGGCCGTCGGGCTCGCCGTCCGATCATCCACCCTCCAGCTGTTCCGGGGACCCATGCGCGAAGAAGACCTGCTCCGCCTCGTCTGGATCACCGATCCGCAGATCGCCCCCGCGGGGGATCGCATCGCGTTCGTGCGCGTCATCGTCGACGAGGCGAACGATCGCTACGCGACCTCCCTGTGGATCGCTGATGCCGCCCTTGGCCGGCCGCGGCCGCTCACCTTCGGGCCCGGCGATGCCCAGCCCCGCTGGTCGCCGGACGGCACGCGCCTCACCTTCGTGCGCTCGCCCGAACCCGGCAAGCCCGCACAGCTGTGGGTGATGCCGATGCGCGGCGGTGGCGAGGCCGTGCGGTTGACCGACCTGCTGAAGGGCGCGGGATCCCCGGCATGGTCGCCCGACGGCATGCAGATCGCGTTCACCAGCGGCACGAACCCCGAGCTCGACACTCCCGACGCCGAGGCGAAGAAGCCGAAGAACGCCCCCGGGCGGATCGTCGCGCGGCCCATGGTGAAGCTCGACAACGTGGGCGCGCTCGATCCCGAGCATCAGGACCACCTGTGGGTGGTCGCGCTCGCGGCCGACGGGACCGCCGCCGGAGCGCCGCGCATGCTCACCTGCGGGCGCTTCAACGAGGACGCACCGGCGTGGTCGCCCGACGGCGGGCGCGTCTGCTTCGTCAGCGATCGCCGGCTCGCACCGTGGTATGGCCTCGATCATGCGGACGTGTGGTCCGTCGCGGCCGACCGCACGGTCCCGACCGAGAGCGAAGTCGCACTCGTCGCCGACGTGGAGGGCACCATCGGCCGCTTCATGGTGGGCGCGGACGGTCGTGTGCTCGCGGTGGGGATGCTGGCGCAGGATCCGCCGCGCTCCTACGACCAGCCCGACGTGTTCGTGTTCGCGCCGCCGTTCCCGCAGCGCACGCCGCGGGTGCTCACGGAGGCATACGAGTTCGAGGCGGGGGACTCGTCGATCTCCTCCGACCAGCATCCGCCCCGGGCGGGCGGCAGCGTTCCGCTGGCCTTCATCGAGGGCGGGGCCGCCGCGCTCACGGTGGCCGGGCGCCACGGCGCGTGCATCCTGGCGCGCATCGGCGCCGACGGCTCGGTGAGAGAACTCACGCCCGCCGATCGCGAGATCGTCTCGGGCACCGTATCGGCCGACGGGAAGCGCGCCGCGGTGATCGTCGGCTCGCCGTCGCGCCCCGGCGTGCTCTGCGCCTGCGACGTGGCGAGCGGCGCGCTGACGCCGTTGTACGACCCGAACGAAGAGCTATTCGTCGAGTCGAAGCTGGGGAAGGTCGAGGAGGTCTGGTACCCGTCGTTCGACGGGCAGAGGATCCAGGGCTGGATCGTCACGCCGCCGGGGTTCGATCCCGCGCAGAAGTACCCGCTGGTGTTGCAGATCCACGGCGGGCCGCACGTGGCGTATGGCGTGGGCTTCTTTCACGAGTTCCAGGTGCTCGCCGAGTCTGGCTACGTCGTCCTCTACGTGAACCCCCGCGGCTCGACGACGTACGGACAGGTGTTCGGCAACGTGATCCAGTTCGAGTACCCAGGCGACGACTGGAAGGACCTGATGGCCGGCGTCGACCTGCTGGTCGGTCGCGGCTTCATCGACGCGACGCGGATGGGGGTCACCGGCGGATCCGGCGGGGGGCTCCTGACCAACTGGACGGTGGTGAACACCGATCGCTTCGCCTGCGCGATCACGCAGCGTTGCGTCGCCGACTGGACGTCGTTCTGGTACGGGGCCGACTTCGCGCAGCTGACGAACTTCTGGTTCCGCGGCGCCCCCCACGAGGATCCGGCGGACTACGCGCGGCGTTCGCCGCTGACGCACGCGGCAAGGGCGAAGACGCCGCTGCTCGTCGTCCACAGCGAGGACGATTGGCGGACGCCGATCGTGCAGGGGGAGGGGATGTTTCGCGCCATGCTCGCCCAGCGCGTGCCCACGGCGATGATCCGCTTTCCGGGCGAGGGCCACGAGCTGTCGAGGAGCGGTGCGCCGTCGCGGCGCGTGCAGAACCAGCGCGTCATGCGCCGCTGGTTCGATCGCTGGCTCCAGGGCAAGGCTGCGCCGGAGTTCGACGACCCGCTGGCAGACGCGCCGTCGGCGGTCCCGGCAGGGGCCCGCGCGAGGAGCTAGGCGGTCGCTAGGCGGCGCGGCGGGCGGGCGTCTCGACGCAGTTGCCGCCGCGCTGCCGCGCATCGCGCAGCACGCGCTCGGTCACCGCCCACAGTGTCTCGAGATCGACGCCGTCGCCCGGAAACGTGGCGACTCCGAACGTGGCCGTCACCGAGCCCGCGGCCTGCGGCGCGAACGCGTGGGCGGCGAGGGCGATCCGCATCCGCGCGGCCACTTCGACCGCGCCGTCCCGACCGGTCTGCGGCAGCACGGCCGCCGTCAGCCCGCCCGTGCAGCGACCGACCAGGTCGATGTCGCGCACGTGCGTTCCCAGGAGTTCCGCGACGTCTCCCAGCGTGCTCGCCGGCCAGGATTCGTCGCCGCCGTCCGCCGGCGGATCGATCGCGACGAGGATCAGCGACAACTCCTGCCCGTGACGGTGCGCGCGCCGGACCTCTTTCTTGAGCGCGGCGCGCAGCCCTCGCTCGCTCGCGGCATCCCCGTCGTCGGCCCTGGGCGCGCGTGCGGTGAGGCGGCGGCGTTCGAGCGCGGCGCCGAGCCACGCAGCGAGGAGGAGCATCGACTGCGTCTCGCCGGCAGTGAAGCGGGCGCGGCCGCGCCGCCGATGGACGGCGAGGTACGCAGGTTCGTGATCGGCCCGCGCGATCGGCACGAACAGCACGGGCCCGGCATCGACGCCCGGGCAGCCGTCGCCCTCGGCATAGGCCGGCTGTTCGGACAGGTCGGCAAAGCTGATCGTCCGGTTCTCGGCCGCGAGGGCGCGCAGCGCCGCGCTGCCTTCGGGCGCGAGCGGCAGGATGGCGGGCAGGTCGCCACCGGCATGGAGCACCAGGCGTTCGGTCGGGCGGCGCGACGACGCGAGAACGACCGAAGCCGCGTCGGCGTCGACGAGGGCGCCCGCGGTGCGCAGGGCGCGCGCGAGCAACTGCCCGCGTGTTCCGGGCGCCGTCGGGTTCTCGAGTGCGAGCAGCAGTTCGTGGATCCGGTCGGCCTGGGCCATTGCCCCTTCCTCCTTGGCGACGCCGGACGGTCGGCGTCGGAGTGAAGGGTCGCAACCCTCGTGCCAGCGGCATGGCTGGGCCTGCCGAACCCACAAGTCGTTGTTGGGCAAGGAATCGCAGGGGCTTGCGTGCGGGGGCCAGGGGTCGGGGTGAGCTGGCGCGGGCGGTGGCGGCCGCGATTTGGCCGGCACGGACGAGTGATTGACACCCGGCGGGGCGAATCCTATGCTCTCACCGCTCGCTGATTTGAGCCCCCCCGAGCTTCGTACCACACCCTGGGACATCTCGCCCGGCGGCCCGCACATCCCGTGCACCTGCCAATCGTTCCGTTCGTGGAGGTATTCCCGTGAAGCGACTCCTCTTCCTGTCCGCCATTGCCTTGATCCTGGCGCCGGCGATCGCATTCGCCGCGCCGAACGCCGGCACCTACACGACCAGCGATCTCGGAGGCCTGATGCTCAACGGCCGGGCTTCGACACATCGCACCGGTGCCAACGCGGGCCTGCCGCACGTGCTGCACGCCCAGTCATGGAACGGCTTGATCCTCGGCACGCAGTGGGAGCTGCGCTGCGCCGTCGAGAACAACGCGTTCGGCATCCAGGACAACCGGGTCAACGGCGTCGGCACGATCGTCTACAGTTCGAACTTCACCGGCGGCCAGTTCGAGCTGTTCAACACCGGCAACGCCTGGGGCGATGGCGTGGCCGCGCTCGGCAACACGAGCGTCATCTCGACCGTCCAGCACATCATGATCGGCAATCAGTCGACCGCGGTCGCCTCGGTGGTCAACGCGAACACGTCCGGTGACTTTGGCGGCGGGTGCGTCCTCACCTTCGTGCTCACGAACGCCTACGGCGTCAACGAGACGAACGACTCCGCTAACTCGCCCACGATCCCCGCCGACTATCCGTCGTTCCTCGGCGCCGACTGTGCTGCGGCCCCGGCGAACCAGCAGTACGGCACATGGGGCAACACGGTGACGAGCACGATGCGCATCGACTGCTCGGTGGACGCGACGACGTCGACCTGGGGCGCGGTGAAGAACATCTATCGTTGACATGGCATGACCCGTGGTCATGCCATGGGTTCTAGCCGATGCTGATCGGTAGGATGGCGACGGGGCGACTCCCTTGCGGGAGGCGCCCCGATCGTCTTGTTGACTAGCGCGCCCCGCGAATCTTCGACACGAGCACCGTCCCGAGCAGGCACCACGCGGCCGAGACCGCGAACACCGCCGCGTACCCGCCGAGCAGCGACCACGGCTTGAGCAACCCGAGCAGCGCGCCCGACAACGCGGGTGCGAGCACCTGGGGCAGGACCAGCGCGACGTGCCACAGGCCCATGTCCTTCGCCGCGTCCTCGCCCGGGGGCAGCACGTCGATGGCGAGCGCCCAGTCGACCGCCTGGTAGGCCCCGTAGCCGATCCCGAACAGCGCGCCGACGGCGAAGATCCAGCCCGGGCTCGGCCACATGCCGGCGGCGATGAACAGCGTCGAGGCGAGCGCCATCACGCCGCCGCTCAGGTAGACGAGGGGCTTGCGCCCGGTGCGGTCGGACCATGCGCCGGCGATGAGGCTCGTCGGGATCCCCGCGGCGATGATCACTCCGATCAGGTAGGACGCCTGTTCCTCGGGGTGCGCCACGTTCAGGATGTCGCCGAGGAAGTACTGGAAGAACGAGAACACCGCGTAGATGCCCATGCCGATCATGCAACGTGTGCCCATGACCCAATAGAAGTCGCGATGCGTGCCCGGGTCGGGCAGGAAGTTCCGCAGCATTGCGCCGATCGATGCACGCGACGCGCCGCCCGGCCGCGGCGTCTCGCGCACGCCGAACACGGTCACCAGCAGCGTGACGACGAGTGCGGCGGCGATCACCAGTGCCGTGCTCGTGTACGACCCGGCCCGCACCAGCTGTCCCGCGGCGAGCGCGCCGACCAGCGTGCCGAGCGTGCTCATGAGCGCCATCCAGCCGCTGGCCGCGCCGCGCTGTGCCTTCGCCACGAGGTCCGGCAGGAGCGCGGCGTAGGGCCCCGCGGCCCAGTTGCTGCCGAGCTGCACGCCGAGGTACAACAGGGTGAAGAGCGCGAGGCCCGTGCCTGCGCCGCAGCGCGCGAGCAGGAGCACGAACGCGACGTTGATCATGGTTCCGAACACGATGAACGGGCGCCGCCGGCCGTGCCGCGAGCCCGAGCGATCCGAGAGCGCGCCCGCGAGCGGCGTGAGCACGAGCGAAAACAGCGCGCCGATCGCGGTGATCGCACCGGTGGCGAATTCCTTCTGCGCGTCGCCGACGAGCAGGGCGACCTGGCTCGGCAGCACGATCGCGAGGAGCGCCGCCCATTGCAGGTTGTAGGCGAACCAGTAGGAAGAGAGCGACGCCTGGCGAGCCGTCGAGAGCGGGGCGGGAGTGTCGTCGGTCGGCGTCATCGGGACCTCCGGGTCGGCCGTGGACACTACTCCCGGGAGCGCGCCGGGGCAATGCGCGCGCTTGACCCACCGGGTCGGCTCGACTAGCGTGCGACGCTCATGAGCGAATCCCCGCCACCCTTCGATCCGACCGCGCTCGGCGGCGCGACGCGGCCCTCGGGCCCGTCGTCGCCCGAGTCGCATCCGCCATCCTCCAGCTCGAGCATCCACGGCCGCTTCCTGCCGGGGACGATGCTGTCGGAGCGCTATCGCATCGTGGCCCTGCTGGGCCGTGGCGGAATGGGCGAGGTGTACCGCGCCGACGACCTCAAGCTCGGGCAGACGGTCGCGCTCAAGTTCCTGCCGCCCGAACTCGAGGGGGACGCCGAGCGCCTGCAGCTGCTGCTCGCCGAGGTGCGCCACGCGCGCCAGGTCTCGCACCCGAACATCTGCCGCGTCTACGACATCGGCGAGGTGGGGGGCAGCCACTTCATCTCGATGGAGTTCGTCGATGGCGAGGACCTGGCGAGCCTGCTGCGACGCATCGGGCACCTGCCGGCCGACAAGGCGATGCAGGTCGCGCGGCAGATCTGCGCCGGCATCGCCGCGGCGCACGACCAGGGAATCCTGCATCGCGACTTGAAGCCCGCGAACATCATGCTCGACGGACGCGGGCGGGCGCGGATCACCGACTTCGGGCTGGCACTCGCCGCCGGCGACGTGGCGGGCGCGCAGGGACACGTGGTCGGCACGCCGGCGTACATGGCGCCGGAGCAGATCCTCACCGGCACGGCGACGCCGCGCTCGGACATCTACGCGCTCGGGCTCATCCTCCACGAGCTGTTCACCGGCAAGCGCGTGTTCGCCAGCACGGACTTCGCCGCGATTCGAGCGCACCACCTGGCCGGGACGGATTCACTGCCGTCGGCGCTGTCGGTCGACCTCGATCCCGCCGTCGAGCGCATCGTCGCGCGCTGCCTTGCCCGCGACCCGCGCGAGCGCCCGTCCTCGGCCCTGCAGGTCGCGGCCGCATTGCCGGGCGGGGACCCCCTCGCCGCCGCGCTCGCCGCCGGCGAGACGCCGTCGCCCGAACTGGTGGCCAGCGCCACGACGGTCGGAGCCCTGCCTCTGCGGATCGCGATCGCGTCCGGGGTCGCGTCGCTCGTGCTGCTCGTCGCCATCCTCGCGCTGCGCAGTCCGCTCTACGCGAGCTTCGCCATGCCGATCACGACCCTGTCGCTGCGAGCCAGCGAACTGCTGCGGGCAGCGGGGGTCGTGACGCCGCCGCGCCACTCGGCCGAGGGGTTCGTGCTAGCGCCGCGGATCGCGGTCGGAACGGCGAAGGTGGCAAAGGTACCCGACGAAGCCTACTTCTGGCGGCGCTGGAGCGAACGGGCGATGATCCCGGCGGGGGTGCACGGGATGGCGGCGAGCAACCGCGATCCGGCGCATGGCGGGGACGGCAGCGCGATGATCGTCCTCGATCGCGCCGGCCACCTCGTTGCGCTCGATATCGTCGCACCACCGGGCCTGGCGCCCGCCGTGACCGCCGACTCCGGGCGGGTCGATCCCGGGCTCGCGCCATTCGCCCCGTTCCTGGCGGCCGCGGCCCTCGACACGACGCGGCTGGTGGCGGCGCCGATGCGCCGTGCGCCGGCCGTCTTCGCAGACCGGGTCGGCGCGTGGCGTGATCCCGGCAATCCGTCGTCGGCGCCCCACGCGGAGGCGGGCGCCCTCGGCGCGCGCATCGTCCACTTTGCGCTCACCGACTCGGCGCACTCGACGGCGGAGATCATCCGCCGGTCCACGCCGCGAGAGCCGGCCGATGCGCCGGCGGACTGGTTCAGCTCGCTCTTCTTCACGTTTGGCGCGACGCTCGCGACGCTGTTCCTGGCGCGCCGGAATCTCGCCGCCGGGCGTGGCGATCGTCGCGGCGCCACGCGGCTCGCCGCCTTCGTGCTCATCGTGAACCTGCTCGAGTCCGTGTTCACGCACTCGCTCGGCCAGCGCGGCGTTCCGAACCTGCTGGCCGACGTGGCCGACGGGCGGGGGCTCGCGCACTCGCTCCTGCATGCCGTGACGATGTGGTTCGCCTACGTGGCGATCGAGCCGTACGTGCGGCGCCTGTGGCCCGACATGCTCGTGGGCTGGGCTCGCCTCACCTCGGGCCGCGTGAAGGATCCGCTGGTCGGTCGCGACGTCGTCGTCGGGGGCGTGGCCGGCCTCGGGCTGGTGCTGGTCCTGTTGCTCGCCCGGATCGGCGCCGCGACGCTCGGCTGGATCGATCCACAGACGCTGCCCGAGCAGGGCGTGCTCGGGCAGCTCGCCACGCTCGGCAATACTGCCTACTCGACGGTGTGGAGGGCGTCGATCAGCGTGCTCAATCCGCTCTGGACGCTGGTGTGGATCCTCCTCGTCCACTTCATGGTTCGGCAGCGGACGTGGGCGGCGATCATCGCGTGGGTGCTCGGCGCGACGGTCGCGGGACTCTCGGCGACGGAGCCGGGGGCGCTCGTCCCGGCCCTCATCGATCAAGGGATCGGTGCCGCGATCCTGACGTTCATCCTCCTGCGCTGGGGCCTGCTCGCCGGAATCGTCGCCGGGTTCGTCGGGCTCGTGCTCGGGGCCGTGCCGGCCACGCTCGATCTCTCGGCGTGGTACGTCGACCGCACGGCGCTGGGCGTCGGCGCCGTCGCGCTCCTCCTGGCGTGGGGCTTCAAGAACGCGATCGCCGGGCAGGCCATGTTCCACGATCCACTGGAAGACAAGCGCCCGCTGTCCGGATAGCGGCACGCACCCGGAAATGCGGCTCTTTCAGCCCAGCGGGAAGCCCGCGAAGATTGGCACGAGCCACCCCGGCAGCGGCGCCAGCGTGACGAACACGAACGCCTGCAACAGCATCGCCGCGAAGATGACGCTCTCCCCCTCGTGTCCTGCCGAGCCGAACGAATCCGCCAGGTGCCGGGCGACCAGGTCGAGGGCGATCGCGCCGAGTAGCAGGACGGCGACAAAGCTCGACTGCAGCGGCAGGCCCGCAGCCCCCACGGGGCTCGCGGCCACTCCCGCGATGACGCTGCCGATCGCCAGCCACATCCAGATCCCGCGTCGCTCGTGCCACGGCTGGGTCGAGATCGCGCACGACAGGACTGCGGCCACGGTGCAGACGCCGAGCCGGCCGAGCAGGTGCGCGACCGCGAACGGGGCGATGCCGCCGCCGGCGAGCGCGAGCCCGCGCATCGGCTCGTCCCACGCCGCGAAGTTGAACCACGGCCCGAGCATCCGCGACAGCACGACGTAGCCGCCGCCGACGAGCCCGAACGACACGATCCCGAACGCCGTGCAGCGGCGCCGATCCTCGAACGCGAGCGACAGGGCGGCCGCGGCGATGAACCACACCGCCGGGGCGTGGACGAAGAACGCCAGCGACAACAGCGCTCCGGCGCCGAGCGCGCCGAGCACGCCCATCGTGAACCGCAGCGATGCGAAGCCCAGCAGCACGAACAGGAGCGCGATCGACTCGGGGCGCGCCGCGCCCGGAGGGGCGCCGAAGAGCGCCGGGGCGAACAGCGCGAGGCTCGCCGCAGCGAGCGACAGTGTCCAGCCGCCGGTCTCGAGGCGGACGATTCCGAAGACGGCGAGCGCCCCCACGAGGATCGCAAGGAGCGCGAGCTGGCGGACGACCCACAGTTGCGCGTCGTCGACACCCACGAGCAGCGCGACGGCGAGCGGGAATCCGGGCATCGGGAGCACGGTCGCCGGGCTCGCGGGCTCGACGTACGCGGGAAGGTGATCGAGGCGGCGATTGGCTTGTTCGAGCACGGCCGACTCGACCGAATCGGCGGAAGCGCTGGCGGCGGTCCCGCGCGCGACGGGGAGCGCGGCGGCGAGGTACAGCGCGACGAGGAGGACGGACGACAGGACGAGCAGCACGCGGAAGCCGTGACGGATCATGGGGTCCCCCGGGCGGGAGAGAGGTACGCGGACGACGACCATCTCGTGATCGGCGTCCCACGCACCGTCCTGCACCGGCGTGGGAAGTCTTTGCCCCGCAAGGAGACGGGAGTGTCTCCTCGCCTGGTTTCAGCGCACCAGGGCGACCCTGCGGACGATCTCTCCCCGTCCGTGGCTCGTCCCGCGCACGAAGTACGCGCCCACCGGCAGCCCCGCCGGCAGCGTCGTGGGCACGACGTGCCGTCCGGCACCCAGTTCCCCGGCGAACAGCCGACGCAGGTGCCGGCCCCGCACGTCGTGCAGGTCGAGCCGCACCGTGCCCGGCGCCGCCAGCTCGAGCGTCCAGGCGATCGCCCCGCGCGTGGGGTTCGGCTGCGGGGCGCCGAGCATCCACATCGAGGGCGGCATGGGCGCCGGCGGCGCCGGGACGCCGACCACGCCGACCGACTGCTGCAGGGTGAGCACGCGATCGACCGGAAGGCCGACGACGGTGTCGCGGGCGCCGCCGGGCCACTCGGCGATCAGCGTGTCGATCCACGCGGCGTCGCCGAGACCGAAGTGCGCGTCGAGCATGTCGTGGCCGCCGTAACCCGTCGAAGCAGAGACTTCGCGCACCTGCCAGCGGGGCAGGCCGCCGATCACGGCGCGCACGCGCAACTTCGCTCCGAGGACCGGGAAACGACCGGTGGAACCGACCGCGTGGATCGCGGACCAGTGCGCGCCCGACGCGAGGTCATTGCGATAGAGGAGGCCGGGTCCGTTCGCGTCGCGCACCGGGGCGAACAGGTCGAGGTCGCCGTCGCGGTCGTAGTCGCCGGCGACCGCGCTCCAGTTGGAGCGTCCGAGGGTGACGAACTCGCCGGTCGTGATCGCGGTGAACGTGCCGTCGCCCGCGTTCTGGTAGAAGCGGTTGGCCTGTCCGCCGTCGCGCGCGACGTAGACGTCGAGGTCGCCGTCGTTGTCGTAGTCGCCCCCACGCCGCGCCGTGCGCCATCCCCGCGTCGGTGGCGATCGTCCCGATTCCGATGCGCTTGGTGAACGTTCCGCCGCCGTCGTTGCGGTAGAGCATGTTCGGGTAGGTCGTGTAGTTGATCACGTAGGCGTCGCGGTCGCCGTCGTTGTCGACGTCGGCCCAGCTGATCAACTGCGAGTCGTGGAAGTCGGTGACCAGCGTGCCCGTCGTGATCGGCGTGAAGAACGCGGTGCCGCTCTCGACCCGCATGTTGCGCCACGCGCGGTCGCG
>JANOEH010000042.1:0-5397 GCA_031413115.1 Candidatus Eiseniibacteriota bacterium
CCTCACGCAGCGAGGATCGGGTGATCCAGCGGCGGGGCATCGCGAACGCCTACAACCACCTCGGGATGGTCGCGACCACAAACGAGGGCTATCAACTCGACGAAGCGCTATGACCTGAACTACACAGTCACGTTCTCAACCCCCTTCACGAGCGGACCGGGTGTGCCGCCACCCATTGCATGGGTTCGCGTGCTCGGCACGAAGGGTTGGACGAGGGATAACCCCCACCTGTTCAACTATGGTGGTGGCCAGGTCGTCTCACTGTCCAATACCGGCGCGACGTTGCGCACGACGGTCTACCGCATTCCGGCTCTCGGAAACCTGTTCGTGCCGAACGGAATCCCAGCCGCGCGGGTCAGCTACCGGGCACTCGGAAAGTGGAGCGGAACGACCGCCGTAGACGCTGCGGCGCTCGATCCGTCCCTTTCGCTCCGGGTGTCGGGCTCACCGTCGCGCCGCCTTCAGGATATCGCATTTGCCTTCGTCGGACTTGCAGATGATCCGGTCACGATGAGCATCTACGATGTGCGTGGCCGCAAGATCGACACTTTCCAGGGCACCCCCGGCGAAGATGGCCACCTGCAGATGCGTTGGCCCGATCGTGGCACCGTCGACGATCTGCCGCGTGGACTCTATTTCGTACGCGCGGTTCAGGGTGCCAACCGAGTCGTCGCTCGAGCCGTGCTGGTCGGGCGATAGGAGCGCCGATGCGAGTGCTTTGGGCGCTTGTCCTCACTCTATCCACAGCACTACTCTGCCCAGATGCGCAGGCGACGGCGGCTATCCCGTCAGCCGCGGCTCCGGACCCAATTCCGCGTTATGCGTCCCCTTTGCCCGGGGCCCCGCGCATGCTTCACTGCTCGGTGTGGAGTCCGGAGGAGGAGTGCTTCTACGTCTTCGGCGGCCTGGCCGAAGGCGGGTATCCCGTTCTGGTGCTCGACGAAGTCTGGCGATACAAGCCTGGACCTGATCTCTGGGAGCGGCTCCTGACCGGACCCGGACCCATCGCCCGCTATGGCTTCGGCATGACCTGGGACTCGAAGCGCCACCTTGTCGTGGTATCCGGCGGGGGTCCCGCGCACGCTTCGAACGACCTCTGGTCTCTCGACCCTCAAACCGGTCAGTGGCTCCAACTCGGACAGCCTCGTCCGCCCTCTACAGGCCGGGTGTATCTCACGCTCGCCTATGACAGGTCTGCGGACATCACGTGGTCGCTTTTCGGAGAAACCTCCGATGGTTCGTCCCGCGCCTACTTTGGCTATTCGGCCGATTCCGACCGCTGGGTTTCCCAGGCGGTTGCTTCCCTCGCGATGGGATTCCGGTCCGGCCACGTCAGTGCCTGGGATAGCCGGCGCCGGCGACTCCTCGTCTACGGCAGCGTTTACGGCTACCTCTTCAATTCTCCCGAGGAGGCACTGCGATACAAGCTCGTCTGGAGCGGGGATGCGAAGACCAATGAGTGGATTCCGGGACCCGTTTCTGACCTCGTCCCCGAGACACGGAAACACCACATCGGCGGCTACGATCCGTATCTCGATGCCCTGATCGTCTACGGGGGGACTGTCTCGTATTATCCGTACTCCTTCCCGAACTATCGTCCGCCCTTCGTCACGAACGAGCTCTGGACTTACCTGCTTGAGGCCGGCCGCTGGGTGCGTCTCGACTTGCCCGGCCTTCCCCAACGTACCCAGGCCGCCGGCGGGTTCGATCTCTCGACGGGATCGATGGTTGTCTTTGGTGGAGTTGACTCCCTCAGTCACGCTGTTCATGGCCCGATGCTCGCGACGACGTTAGTGATTCCGATCGAGCTCAGCGCGGCATTCTCGTGGCAGGGCGCCGAAGGCGCGAACCCGGGGGGACGTGCACGACGCTGGGGACGCATCTCCGGCCCCGGTCTCGGCTCGGAGATCCGGAATGTGCGGCTCATGGACCGGGCGACGGGCACGGTCCTCCAATCGGCCGAACGAGTCCAACGCCTCGGCACGGGCGAGTGGAAGGTGGCATTCAGTCGCGCCACGGATGAGGAGGAGATCGCACACGCTGCGGGCCGACTCGTCGTATCCGGTGTCATTCGAGATGGTACACGCGCTTTCCTTGCGCCGATCCCTGCGGATGCCGCCAGAGGTGGCATTGGGGCAGGGCCCCGGGACGCCGAGATGTTGGAGATCGAAAAACTCGTGCCTACGGGACCCTCGGTCGTCGCAACGCGTGAATCCGGCAGGATCTGGCTCATCAAGTTCCGTCCCAGGGGGCCCTCGAGCTCACTCCTGACGATCGTGGACGTGTCCGGACGAGTTCGGATGAGGTCCGAGGGCCCGTTCCACAGAGCCCCGGATGGCGACTTCGAGTTTCGCTGGAACGGCATGGATCACGAGGGCCGGCGGCTGCCGCGGGGGCTCTATCTCGTACGTGTCGCCGGGGCGCCGCCACAGCGGGCGGGCAAGATCATTCTCGACTAACGCCCGTCACCCGTGACGAACACCGCGCTCTTCGTCCCCGCGCCGTCGGCCGTGGTGAGCCGATAGAAGTACACGCCCGGCGACACCTTCCCACCCCCGTCATCCGTCGCATCCCAGCTCACCGCATGCCGGCCGGCCGGCATCTCGCCGTCGAGCAGGCCCTTCACCCGGCGGCCCGCGACGTCGAACACGACGAGCGTGGCGCGGCCCGCCCGCGGCAGGTCGAACGCGAGGCTGGTCATCGCGCCGAACGGGTTCGGGCGCGCAGCGAGCAGCGCCAACCGCGTGGCCAGGTCGTCGCCCGGCGCATCGGTCAGTCGCGGGTTGAACCAGCCGATGTCCTCGAACGCAAACTGCGTCAGGTCGACTTCGCTGCTCAGGCCGCCGGTGATGAACGGCTCCATGAGCAGGCTCGGCTCGGCCGAGGTGTCCCAGTGCGACACCGAGGAGCCCTGCTCGACCGGGTTCGGCGCGTAGATGCGCGGCCGGCCCTCGTCGTCGCAACCGGCGATGAACCCGGCGTTCGGCCCCAGCGTCGCAGTGACCGGACCGGTCAGGAGCTGCGCCTTGATCGCGTTGCCGTCGGCCTGCGTGATGCTGACGACCGGGATCGTGAGGCCGGGGAGACTTCCGCCCATGGCCGGCGGAGCGCCCGCGACGTTGTTGATGATGATCACCGCGATCGCTCCCACCGTTTGTGCATTCGCCGCCTTGTCGATGAACGGACAGAATCCGCGGTCGATCAGCGCGATGTTCCCGGCCACCAGGGGACCGTTGCCGATGCCTTCGCAGCCGTCGTTCGCGGGTGCGACCTCGTCGTCGACGAGGACGACCTCGCCGCTGATGGCCTGCGCGTCCGGCGGCGGTCCGAACGCGGCGTTGCCGAAGATCTTGATCCCGGCGATTTCGGGCGGCGAATCGATGCTCAGGTCCGTCCGCTGGCCCAGGATCGTCGGCGCGATCGTGCGCACCGCCGAGCCGGTCCACACCAGGTTGCCCGTGTTGACCGCCGAGGTAAGCCGCTGCGCGTTCGTCATCGCGGGCCACTGCAGGCCGAGCGTGCGATCGAACAGGTTGCGCTCGTAGATGTTCGCCCGGTTGCTCAGGAGCGCGCCCGTCGTCAGCGAGGTCGTGCCCGCGAAGCCCAGCCCATGGCCCATCTCGTGAAGCACGACCGGCAGCAGCTCGACCTTCGTGCCTTCGTTGCCGTCGATGCCGTAGTACCAGGTCGTCCCGCCGAGACAGGTGCCGCCGTCGAGCGTGGAGTTGAACTGCGCGTTGATGTCGTTCGTCGCGCCGGCCAGGTCCACCCCGGCCATGCGATTGGCGAGCGCGATCGGGTACCACGTGTTGGCCTGCTCGGCGCCCGCGAAGTTCGCCACGTTCGTCGCCGAGTTGGCACCACCCAGCACGGCGCTCGTCGCGTCGCAGCTCAGCGGGTTGAAGTTCGCGTTGACGCGGATCTCGACCGCGCTCGGCAGGAGCGAGCCCCAGATCGAGGCCGCGGTCTGAAAGACGAACAGCCGCTGCGCGCCGCGCGTCGTGCCCGGATTGCAGCCCACGGGCGCGACCACGGTCGCGTCATTGAAGCCCTCGCCGGCGCTGTCGAGGTTGACGATCGTGATCGTCGCGGCGTCGGCCATCGGGGCGAGGGCGAGGAGCGTGGCCAGCGCCGTCGCGGTCGCGGACGTGGCAATCCGGGCGGCGGCAATCACTGCGCCTCCCACTGCGTGCGGATCGTCCCGGTTGGCGTGGTCACCTTCGGCTGCACGGCGGCCTGCCAGCGCACGAACCCGTCGAGCCCGCTCACACACGAGTGCGTGAATCCCCCGCCCCCGGCCCGCCGCGCCACCGAGAACAGCAGGAAGCGCTCGTCGAGGTCGATCCGCCACATGCCGTCCGCCTGCTGCACGGGGACGATGCCCTCGTAGACGCCGGGCGAGATCTCGCGCATCGGGTTCGCGGGGTCGAGGATTCGCGGCCCGCTCATCGGGGAAAACACGAACGGCGGGCGCGGGGCGATCGCGGGGGACGCGGGCACGGCGTCGGTCACGGGGCGTTCGAGGCGACCCGCGGCGGCGAACGCAGCCGAAGTTGCATGGGCGACCAGCATCAGGGCGAGCAGCGAGGGCAGGGCAGGGACTGCGAAGCTGCGGCGGGGTGCGGACACGAGAGGACCCTCCAGGCTGGTTCTCGGGGCGATGGACGGCACGTACGCATCAAGCCTAGCACGCCCCCCGCGGTTCCCCGCGTTGCACGTTGCAACGGCCCGCGCCCGCGCCGAACACGTGTTCGCAGTCGATTCCGCTCCACTTCCCGTCCACGCCTGCCGAAAACGTGCAGGTACGTCGTACGGGTCCTTCCCCGCCGGGAAGCGCCCCGCCGACCCACACCGGGGGGAACATGGCGCCCATCGAAAGCGCCTTCGAAGACGAGCTGGAGGAAATCGACCGGAGGAACTGGGGCCTGTGGATCCTCAACGGGCTGCTCCTCGTGGTCATGGCCGGGGTCATCACCTCGCTCTACCTGCCCCAGGTGTGGGGCCTGGTGACGATGGACATCCCGGCCCCCGAGACGCGCGGCATGCTGGTCACCGGCATGTGCGGCCTCGTGCTCATCTTCATGTTCTACATGCTGCTCAAGCAGCGCGAGATGGCGAACGTGCGCGGCGACCTGTTCCGCTCGCGCATGAAGGAGGAGATCCTCCGCTCGCGCCTGGGCGAGATCACGTCGCTGTTCGACATGTCCACCTCGGTCAACATGCAGTTCACCGTGGACTCGATCCTCGACATCATCACGTGGTCCCCCTCCCCGTTCCGGGGAGGATTGTCGAGGTGGTGCATCGGGTGGCGCACCATCGTTCCTGCTAGGTCGGAGCCTTTGAAGGTCATTATTGGGATTGGCGGGAAAAATACGGCGATATCTTTTAAGTCCGGAA
>JANOEH010000043.1:0-11703 GCA_031413115.1 Candidatus Eiseniibacteriota bacterium
CCGGGCCCGCACCGGGGCATCCGAGGCCCGGCTCAAAGTGGTGGTGATGCCATGACGACCCCACGCGCAAACCGGTACCGCGCTGCCGCCGCGCTCCTGCTCGCGGCGACCTGCGCCGTATGCACTTCCGCTCACGCAGCCGCCCTGTTCGGTCTCATCGACACCGGCGAGCTCTACACGTCCGCCAACGACGGCGTCACGTGGTCACCGCTCTCCACCCTGCCGGTGAGCGACGCCACCGCGCTGGCGGCCCGGTTCTCCAGCTCCGACCTGTTCCTCGCGAGTCGCTCGGGCTCGCTCTATCGCTCGATGGACGCCGGGGTCAACTGGACCGCCGTGGGGGCCATCTCGGCCAGCGACCTCGAGGACATGGCGATCCGCCCCGACGGCACGATCCTGGCGCTGACCGCCACCGGGTCGCTCTACAGCTCGGACGACCTGGGGGCGAGCTTCACCGCCCTGGCGGCTCTGACCGGCTCCAACTTCGTGAGCCTCTGCTTCACCACACCGGTGGCGAAATACTATGCCCTCACCCGCACCGGCGAAGTGTTCGAGAGCGTGGACGCCGGCGCGACCTGGACCCCCAAGAGCGCCTTCGCGGTCGCGAATGCGGCGCGGATTCGGGCGGTGCGGGCGAGCTTGTATGTGCTGACCGAGACCGGCGACATCTTCAACAGCTCCGACGCCGCGACCAGCTGGACCGCAGTGGGCACGCTGTCGCAGGTGGGGATGCGGGGGCTGGTGCGGAGCGGCACAGTGCTGGCGGCGGCGAGTCGCGAGGGTCACGTGGCGACCTCGGCCGACGGGACGACCTGGATCTGGCAAGGCTCCATGAACCAGCTTTCGCTGATGACTCTCGCCTCGAACGAGATCGCCACCACGGGCGTGGACGCGGAGCTGCCGGGTGCGGCTCCGCTGCTGGGCCCTGTCCTCCCGAACCCATCGACGGGGCTGGCGTCGTTCGTGGTGCGGGTGGCGCGTGACGACGAGGTGCGGTTGACGCTTCATGACGTCTCGGGGCGCCAGGTCGCACGTCGTCCGCCCGAGACGCTTGCGGCAGGGACCCACCGCCTGAGCTGGGATCCGGGCGTGGGGCGAGCGGGGATCTACTTCCTGCGGCTCGATTCGACGGCGGGGCCGTCGGCGACGCAACGCTGGATCGTATTGCGTTGAGATGGAACGACTCCAGTCAAGGCTGGATCGTGGTTGTCATCCTGACGCGAGTTGGAAGTAAGTGTCATCGGGGGTCGCTTCGCGAACCGCGCCGGCCGGACTCCGCGAGCCAGTTCTCGATGAACAGCAGCGACGGGACCGGGGGCGGCCCGGCTTGACGCACACGGATGAAGCGCACGCCGTCGGGATGGGCATCCACGAGGACTCCTCCCAGGTAGGAGGAGCGCAGATTGAACTCCGATTCGTTGGCCACGAACAGTGGACGTGGCAATCCGAGCATGGGGCGCGGACCGGCACCCACGGGGACCAGCATGAGCGTGTCTCCCTGCGAGTAGTAGAGACCGTCGCCTCGCTGCGTCCAGCGGGGCTCCGAGCCACCGTTCACCGAGACCTGCTGCCGGGAGTCCCCTTCCGGAAAACGCCTGAGGTAGATCTCGTTGCGCCCGGATTCGTCCGATGCGTACGCGAGCCATCGACCGTCGGGAGCGAACGACGGCCCGCTCTCGTCGGCCGAGGTGGCGAGGAAGGGTCTTGCGCCTCCCGTCCCATCCAGCGGAAACAACCAGAGGTCCCCTTTTCCCCTGTCGTCCGCGGTATAGAGCAGGCTCCTGCCATCCGGACTGACCGCGGGCTGGAACCCTGATGCGACCGTGTCGGGCGCGCCGCCCCCGTCGCTCGCGATCGCCACGATGCTGACGTAACCCACCCCCGTGTAGGACGAATAGAACAGTCGGCTTCCATCCGGGGACCACGCCGGCTGCCCCTCCGGGGCCGGGCTCGAGGTGAGCCGGGTTCTCGTTCCCCGGACCAGGTCCTGCACCCAGAGATCGAAGTTGCCATCCTCCTGCGCTGCATAGGCCACGCGGTCACCGTCCGGCGAAAGAGACAGACCGGACAGTCCCTGCTGTGGTTCGCCGACGATCTCCACGCCGCCGCCGTCGCGTCGCTGCCAGACCAGGCTCCCCATGGGCGCGGGTGCGTCCAGGTACGCCACCAGCAGGCCATCGGAGCCGCTGCTCCCGAACGCCGCGCCGTCCATCACCATGAACGCCGGCCCGGTCGTTTTTCGCGAACCGGCGGAGAACGGCACGGCCCAGAGCTCGCCACCGGGGCCGTTGCCCTCGGCGGTGCCGAGCAGGTGCCCCGTCGGCGAATAACTCACCGAGGCCCACTTCGGGGCCTCGAACACACGCCTCGGGCGCGGAGGATTCCCTTCGAGAATCGCCACCGAGCTCTGCTCCCCCTTGTCGTGGACGTAGAGGAGGAGCGTGCGGCCATCGGGAAGATAGCCCGGGCTGTGGAAGTCGACGGTGCTGCTGTCCAGCGGCACCACCAGGCGAACGGTGCCGCCGCTGGCCGGAACTTCGTACAGGCCACCTCGCCAGGCGGCCAGCACGACGCGGTCCTCCGCGCCCCAGGCACCACCTACGATCTCACCGCTCTCGGGGAGTTCGCAGATGACCCTCGGCTGGTCGCCGCCAAGCGTGTACGCCCAGAGCTTCTTCCTGGCCGCGAAGCAGACCGTCTGCTGATCCCAGGACCAGAAGGGCGAGCGGCCCGCGCTCGAGCCGGGGACTTCGATCGGTTCGGAACGATCGAGCTGACGGACCCAGATCCGATCGTTGGCTTCGTAGGCGAGCGACCGTCCGTCGCGCGAGAGCGCCAGCGGGGTGAAGAACGACTGTGTGAGTCCGGCGACCGGGATGCGGAAACGGCGGACCGGCCCGCCCGCGTCCGACGGCCGCAGCGCGAGCACGGCGACTGCCGTCGCAATCGCGGCGAGCGCCGCCGCAATCGCCGGCACCATCCAGCGACGAGCCGACCGCCCCCTCGCCCCGGCCTTTCCCTCCACGGCGTCCGCGTGGCCGCCGGGTGCCTTGAGGACGATGCGGGCCTCGCCGATGTCGCGCAGGCGAAGCGTCACATCCCGCGTCAGGCACCGCCGCAGGAGCGCAACCACGTGCGGCGGGGTCGTCGGCGGAACCGCGGTCCAATCGGGTCCGCGCTCGAGGATGCCGGCGATCAGGTCCGACACGGTCTCGCCCTCGAAGGCACGGCGGCCGGCGAGGCACTCGTAGAGGATGCAGCCGAACGACCAGACGTCGGTGCGCCGGTCCAGCGGCTTCCCTCGCGCCTGCTCCGGGCTCATATAGGCGGCGGTGCCCAGGATCATCCCCGCGCTCGTCGCTGCCTGCGTCATGGTCGGCGAGGTGGAGAGGTCTCGGCTCGAGCTCGCTGCGTTCGAGGCCCCCGCTTTGGCGAGCCCGAAGTCCAGAATCTTCACGGATCCGGACGCCGCGAGCATGACGTTGGCCGGCTTGAGGTCCCGGTGAACGACGCCGTTCTCGTGAGCGGCCTCGACCCCCGTGGCAATCTGCCCGCACACCTCGATCGACTCGTCGATGGGCAGGGCGCCGCGGGCGAGCCGCTCGGCCAGCGATTCGCCCTCGACGTACTCGAGCACCAGGTAGCGGTGCCCCGCCACCTCCTCGAGCCCGTGGATCCCGGCGATGTTCGGGTGCGCGACCGACGCGAGCAACCTGGCCTCGCGTTCGAAGCGAGCGAGCCGTTCGGGGTCTTGCGCGAACTCCTCGGGCAGCGCCTTGATCGCCACGTCCCGGCCGAGCCGGGAGTCGCGGGCGCGATCGACCTCGCCCATGCCCCCCGCGCCGAGTGGGGCGATGATCTCGAAAGGGCCGATGCGAGTCCCGGGGCTGAGTGGCATTGGCGGATTCTAACGCAACGACCAATCGAGTTCCCCATGTCGTCCTCCCACCACTGAGGCTCGCAGAGGAGAACGGACTGCGGTTGGACCAGAGTGCGGCGGGGCGCGACCGATCGTCTCGCCACGACCGACGCGCCCTCGACGCGCTTCTCGTGCGACTCGAGAAGCGCAGGGGCGCCGCGCCGCTGCGCACACGCCGGGTGTCGGACGGCCCGGTGCCCCCGGCGCCCGGCGGCCGGGCGATCCCCGCGCGGGTCCGCCGCGCCGTCTGGGAGCGTGACCGCGGCCGCTGCACGTTCACCGGCTCCGGCGGTCGGCAGTGCGGCTCGGAGCGGATGCTCGATTTCGATCATGCCGTTCCGTTCGCGCACGGGGGCGAAGTCACCGTCGATGGACTCCGCCTGCGCTGTCGCGCGCACAATCAGCTCGAGGCGGAGCGATCATTCGGGCGCGAGTTCATGCAGCACAAGCGCACGGATGCCGCAGGGCGCCGCGACCGTGAAGTCGAGTTGGCGTTGCGCGGGCTCGGTTGTCGTGGGGAGGAGGCGCGGCGTGGTGCCGCGCACGCGGCAGCACTCGGAGCCACCACGGTCGAGGAGCGACTGCGCGGGGCACTGCGGTACCTGGGCGCGGCGCGAAGCCTCGCGGGGGCCGTGGACTCGATCACGCGCCGTTCCGCTCGGTGCTACGGTGTCCCCCAAACCGACGGAGGTCCCCATGCAACTCAGCGCGCTTCTACTCCTGTTCGTCCTCGTCTGCGCCGATGCTGAGGCGCAGGCGACGAGTTCGTATTCCCCCACGCCGACTCCGTGGTCCTTCGGAGCGTCGGCGTACACGTACTTCATTCCCGACGGCGACGACTACGTCCAGCCCACGTTCACCGCCGACCGGGGTCGGCTGCACCTGGAGGCGCGCTACAACTACGAGGATCTCCACACCGCCTCGACGTGGATCGGCTGGAACCTGGGCGGGGGCGAGTCCGTCGCGTTCGAGATCACGCCGATCGCCGGCTTCGTGTTCGGGGACACGCGGGGCATCGCGCCGGGATACGAGGGCTCGTTGAGCTGGCGGGCGCTCGTGCTCGCCTGCGAGAGCGAATACCTGTTCGACCTGGACGAAGACGCCGACAGCTTTTTCTACAACTGGTCGCAGCTGACCGTGACGCCGGTGGACTGGGGTGAAGTCGGGATCGTCGTCCAGCGGACGCGGGCCTATGAATCGGAGCGCGAACTCCAGCGCGGGGTGCTGCTCGGCTTTTCGCGCGGAAGCGCCGCGTTGGGCGCGATCGTCTTCAATCCCGACTCGGACACGCCCCTCGTCGTCGTCTCCGCCGCGCTGGAGTTCTGAAGTCTCCGGGAGTCGTGCCCGCGTCGACCCCTCACTTCACCGCGCGCAGCCTCCCCACCACGCCGTAGTGATCCGAGGCCCACACGCTGTCGGGGCCGACCGTGCGGAAGATCACTTCAGCGGCAACCGGATGCAGCCGCCGCCCCCCGCTGCGAACCACGAAGATGTGATCGATCGCGCCCGGGTCGACGCCGAAGCGGGGGTTGAACGTCGCCGCTTCGCTCCAGCCGGCCTTCGGATGCACGGCCATGAACGCGTCAACGTGCCGCGCCGTCACCAGGTCCATCTCGGGCGAGCCCAGCTCGGCGTTGAAGTCACCCGCGATCACGGTGGGTCCGTCGCCATGGGTCGAGTCGACGTAGGCGAGCAGATGCGTGATCTGCTTCGTACGGATGGCCCCGCCCTCGGGCGTGTGATGGAGATGCGTCGAGTACGCGTCGACCGCGCGACCGCGCCAGGCGAAGCGCACATGGGCGACCGCGCGGTAGTCGTCGACCGGCTCGAGATTGCGCTCGCCGGAGGCGATCACCTTGTGCGGCGTCAGGACCGCATTGCCGTAGCGCTTGGGGCGCTCCGGGCCGTCGACCGAGGCGAACTGCAGGTTGCAGCCGAGGCTGTCGGCGAGCGTCCGGGCCTGGTTCGGCAGCTGCGGATTCTGCAGCACTTCCTGCAGGCACAGGACATCGGGCCGGATGCGGCGCATCTCGGCGAGGATCACGGGAAGGCGCCGGGGCCACTCGTGCGAGTCGTGCCAGAGATTGAGCGTGACGACGGTGAGCGTGTCGGGGGTCGCGTCCGGAGGACGGGCCGGGAGCGCGCACAAAGTCAGTACCAGGACGAGTGTCCGCCGCGTCATCGCGTCATCCCCCCACGACGATCGCGTCGGGAATCGCGTACCACTCGCCACCCCCCAGCTTCACGATCGTGACGTCCTCGCGGCGCCTGAACGTCAGCGCCGCGGGCGAGTCCGTACTGTCGTTCGATCCGACGAACATCGCGAGGTCAGCGCCGGGGGCATTCACGTTGAAGCAGGTCTGCCAGTGGGTCCGCTTCAGCGTGAGGACGAGCGTCTGCCCGGCGTGGGCGCTGACCAGGTAGTCGATCATGGAGTAGAGATTGGGGCCCTGGTCGCTCTCGAGTCGGCCGTGGACGACGACCGCCTCGGCCCCGGCTGTGAACTGCACGCGATCCTCGCGCCTCGAATAGGCACTACTGGCAAAGGCGCCGGAGGCGAGGAGCAGGGAGAACAGTAGGATTGAAATGAGCTTCATGCAGGCCCCCCGGGCAAGGACGACAGGCAGGCCGCGCACGGCCCGCACGAATCTACCCCACGCCACCGGTTCCGTCCCGCTTGAACCCGCCCCTGCCCTGCGGGATAGTCAACGGACGCACTCCACTCCTCGACCGGAGGCACCATGGCTCGCAAGCACACGCCCCGTCCCTACGCCCGCCTCACGCAGCCGCTCATGCGCGAGAACGACGTGCTCCGCCCCGCCACGTGGGACGAGGCGCTCGATCGCGCGGCCGAGGGCTTCCGCCGCAACATCGCGGCGCGTGGGCCGGACGCGCTCGGCATCTTCAGCTGCTCGAAGTCCACCAACGAGGTGAACTTCATGGCGCAGAAGCTCGCCCGCACGGTCTTCGGGACGCACAACATCGACAGCTGCAACCGAACTTGACACGCTCCTAGCGTCGTCGGTCTGGCGACGGTCTTCGGTGCAGGCGGTGGGACGAACTCCTACCGCGAGGTGGAGGAGACGGATGTCGTCTTCCTCTGGGGCTCCAACGCGCGCGCCGCTCACCCCATCTGGTTCCACCATCTGCTCAAGGGCATTCATCGCGGCACGCGCTTGTATGTCATGGACCCGCGCCGCACGGAGTCCGCGCAGTGGGCCGACGTGTGGCTCGGCCTCCGCGTGGGTTCCGACATCGCGCTCGCCAACACGATGGCGAGAGAGATCATCCACGCCGGCCTGGCGCACGAGGCGTTCATCGCCAACGGCACCACCGGCTTCGCGGAGTTCCGCGCCGGGGTCGAGTCGTACACACTCGCCCGCGGCGAGGAACTCACCGGCGTGCCCGCGGACGTGATCCGCGAGGCCGCGCACGCGTTCGCGAAGGCCGACAAGGCGATGGTCTGCTGGACGCTGGGCATCACCGAGCACCACAATGCGGTGGACAACGTCATTTCGCTCATCAACCTGTGCCTGCTCACGGGCCACGTGGGCAAGTGGGGCTCGGGCTGCAATCCGCTGCGCGGCCAGAACAACGTGCAGGGCGGCGGTGACATGGGTGCGATCCCGAACCGGCTGCCGGGCTTCCAGGACATCCTCGACCCGGCGGTGCGCGAGCGCTTCGAGCGCCACTGGAACGTGGCGATCCAGCCGCGCCACGGCTTGAACATGACCGAGATGCTGCAGGCGATGGGTCGCGGCGAACTGACGAGCCTGTTCGTGATCGGCGAGAATCCCGCGCAGAGCGACGCCGACTCGCATCACGTGGAGAAGGTGCTGCGCGGACTCGACCACCTGGTCGTCCAGGAAATCTTCCTCACGAAGACCGTCGAGCTTGCCGACGTCGTGCTGCCCGCCAGCGCGAGCTGGTGCGAAGGCGAGGGCACGGTGACGAACAGCGAGCGCCGCGTGCAGCGCGTGCGAAAGGCCGTCGATCCGCCCGAGGGCGCGAAGGACGAGCTGTGGATCCTCGCCGAGATCGCGCGGCGGATGGGCGGCGACCTCGGTCCCGCCGACGCCGAGACCGTGTGGAACGAGTTCCGCACCGTCGCCCCCGCGTTCGCCGGCGGCATGAGCTACGCGCGGCTCGAGGCGCTGAGCGGCATCCAGTGGCCGTGCCCCGAGGAGTCGCACCCCGGCTCGCCGTTCCTCCACGGCCGGCTGTGGGAGACGCCGTGCGGCGGGCGACCCGCGCCGTTCGTCTTCGCGGAGCACGAGGGACCGGTCGAGATGCCGGACGAGGAATACCCGTTCCTGCTCACGACCGGGCGGCGCCTCGAGTCCTACAACACCGGTGTGCAGTCGGGCGGCTACGACTCGCCTCTCCACTTCGGCGAGAGGCTCGACCTCTCGCCCGAGGACGCGACGCGCCTGGGCGTTGCCGACGGCGACCTCGTGCGCGTTTCCTCGCGGCGCGGGCAACTGAACGTCCCGGCGCGCATCGACCTCGGCCTCCGGGCGGGGCTGGTGTTCATGACGCTGCACTTCCCCGACGAAGTGGCGACCAACTGGCTTACCATCGACGTCGCGGACCCCAAGTCGGGAACCGCCGAGTTCAAGGCCTGCGCGGTGCGCGTCGAACGCGCGCCGGCGCTCGTCCCCTAGATCCCGGAGGATTCACCGCCTTGGACATCCGCCTGTCGCAGGCTCGCCCGAGCGACGACGAACGCGACGCCGTCGAACGACTTCTCGGCACGCCGACTTCCAACTGGGACGGCGGTGCGCGGACCGAGGGGCGCGATCGCTTCACGTCCGAGGGCGGACGCGGCCAGCGCGAGCGCCGTCACCTGCTGCTGCCGGCGTTGCAGGCACTGCAGTTGCGGATCGGCTGGATCAGCGAGGGCGGTCTAAACCACGTCTGCGAGCGCCTGGGCATTCCGCCGGCCGAGGCGTGGTCGGTCGCCACGTTCTACGCCCAGCTCGCCACCGTGCCACGCCCGCGCCGCGTCGTGCACGTGTGCGACGACGTCGCCTGCATGGCCCGTGGAGCGAAGCGGCTGTGCGACGAGCTCGAGCGCACGCTCGGTCCCGCACTGCCCCACGCCGCGCCAGGCGGTCACGACGTGCTCCCCGAGCGCGGCCCGGCGTGGATGCACTCGCCCTGCCTGGGGCTGTGCGATGTCGGGCCCGCGGCGCTTGTCGTCGAGGCCGGCGCGACGCCGCTCGAGTCGCTGCAGGGCGCCGTGAGCGCCGAGAGCATCCGCCTGCTCGTCGCGGGCGGTGTGCCCGCCGCCGACGCGTCGGGCGCGATCGCACTGCCGCAGAAGGGCGATCCCGCGCTCTCGCTGCTCGCCCGCATCGGCGTGGTCGATCCGACGAGCCTCGTCGCCTCCCTTGCCGCGGGCGGCTACGACGCGCTCGAGCGTGCCTTCGCCCTGGGCCCCGAGGGCGTCATCGACGAGGTGACCCGATCCGGATTGCTGGGGCGCGGCGGCGCGGCGTTCCCCACCGGCCGCAAGTGGGACGGGGTGCGGCGTCAGCCCGCGACACCCCACTACCTCGTGTGCAACGCCGACGAGTCCGAGCCCGGAACGTTCAAGGACCGCGTCCTGCTGTGCGGCGATCCGTTCGCGATCGTCGAGAGCATGACGGTCGCCGCGTACGCGACTGGCTGCACGAAGGGATTCCTGTACGTGCGTGCAGAGTACCCACTCGCCCACGAGCGCATGCAGGACGCGATCGACCAGGCCCGTGCGGCCGGATGGCTCGGCGCGGACATCGGCGGGCGGGGCTTCGCGTTCGACATCGAGATCCGCCGCGGGTCCGGCGCCTACATCTGCGGCGAGGAGACGGCGCTCTTCGAGTCCATCGAAGGCTACCGCGGCGAGCCGCGGAGCAAGCCTCCGTTCCCGGTGGAGCAGGGGCTGTTCGGCAAGCCCACGGTGGTGAACAACGTCGAGACCCTGGTCAACGTTCTGCCGATCCTGCTCCATGGCGCAGAGGCCTTCGCCCGCATCGGCACGAAGCAATCCGCCGGCACCCGGCTCTTCTGCCTGAGCGGGAACGTGCAGCGTCCGGGCGTCTACGAGGTGCCGCTCGGCACCACGTTGCGCGCGCTGCTCGACCTGGCGGGCGGCCTGCCGGCCGGACGCACGTTGCAGGCCCTGTTGATGGGCGGTGCGGCGGGCACGTTCCTGCGCCCCGACGAGATTGACCTCGTGCTCACCATGGAGGACGCGCGCGCCGCGAACACGACGCTGGGCTCGGGCGTCGTCGTCGTGTTCGACGACACGGTGGACCTGCGCGACACGGTGCTGCGGGTCGCTTCGTTCTTCCGCGACGAGTCGTGCGGCCAGTGCGTCCCCTGCCGCGTCGGCACCGTGCGCCAGGAGGAGGCGCTGCACCGGCTCGCCTCCGGCCACGTGCGAGGCAGCGTGCGCGACGAGCTCGTGCTCCTCGCCGACGTCGGCCAGGGCATGAAAGACGCCTCGATCTGCGGCCTCGGCCAGACCGCGTACGCCGTGGTCGAGTCGGCGATCCAGCGGCTCGGGATGTTCGGGGAGACGGCGAGCGTCGCTCCAGTCGCCAACGCGACGCCCGCGCCAGCGCGCCCGAGTCCCGCCGCCCCGGGAGCTTCGCGCCCGGATCAAGTCACCGTGAGCATCGACGGGCGGGACGTCTCGGTGGGCAAGTCGAGCACGATCCTCGACGCGTGCAAGCAGATCGGGCTCGAAGTTCCAACCCTCTGTTATCTCGAGACGCTCAAGCCCGTGAACGCCTGCCGCCTCTGCGTGGTCGAGGTCGAGGGCGGGCGCGTGCTCGCCCCGAGTTGCTCGCGCGCCGTGGAGCCGGGCATGAAGGTGCACACGCGCTCCGAGCGCGTCGTGCGCTCACGCCGCATGGTGCTCGAGATGCTCGCCAGCTCTGTGGATCTCTCCACGGCGCCGGGCCTGGCCGAGCTCCTTCGCGAGTACGAGTGCGATCCGGCCCGCTACGGCGAAGGCGCGCCGGCGGGCGACCGCGACTCTGCGGTCGCCGGGCACCACGCGCCGCCCGACACGCGGTACGCGGCGACGGTGGCGCAACCGATCAAGATCGACAACGAGCTCTACATCCGCGACTACGGAAAGTGCGTGCTCTGCTACAAGTGCGTCGAGGCGTGCGGGGAGGACCACCAGAACACGTTCGCCATCGGGGTCGCGGGCCGCGGCTTCGACGCCCGCATCTCGACCGAGATGGACGTCCCGCTGGACGATTCCGCCTGCGTCTACTGCGGCAACTGCGTCGCGGTGTGTCCCACCGGCGCGCTCATGGTCAAGACCGAGTTCGACCTCCGCGCGGCGAAGCAGTGGAACGAGGCGAAGCAGACGACGACGGACACCATCTGCGCCTACTGCGGCGTGGGCTGCACGCTGCGCCTGCACGTGCAGGACGGGAAGCTGGTCAAGGCCACCTCGCCGCTCGACAACGCGATCACGCTGGGCAACCTGTGCATCAAGGGCCGCTTCGGCTGGCGGTTCGTGCAGCCGGTGGAACCCGTGAAGCCGGCCGGGGACGGCGGCCCCGGCGAGACACCCGGCAGCCGTTCCTAGCTACGGTGGAGGAACCCGCACCGGGGTACTCCATGAGACGATCCAGGGGAGGAAGCCCATGGCCCGCCAACTCGTCCTGACCATGACCGTGCTGATCGGAGCCCTTGCGGCCTCAACCGCGATGGCCGCCGATCGCATCCCGTTCGACGGCGCCCGCGTGATCGATCTCACGTACGCGTTCGACGAGAATACG
>JANOEH010000044.1:0-6235 GCA_031413115.1 Candidatus Eiseniibacteriota bacterium
GGCGGCCCGGCGATGGCGCCGTACGAGGAGTCGGGCAGCAACTCGATGCTGAGAACGAGGCGGCGCTCGAGCGCGGTGACCGCCTGGAAGCGCAGGCCCACCGGGAACCCGATCGCCGGGAGCGACACGTCGCCTTCGACGGCAGGCAGCGCGACCCAGGTCGCGAAGTGGAGCGGCAACGGCAGGATCGGCTGGAATCGATTCCAGTCCGCCGCCGAGCGGTGCGTGAAGTACGACGCGACCGGGTTGACCATCGCGCCCAAGACCGACGCTTCGGTCCCGACGACACGCACGTCGGTGAACTCGAGGTGGGGCACGACCCGCCCCCGTTCGAAGTCGATGTCCTCGATGTCGAGCGTGCCCTGGACGACCAGGTCCGCGTAGACGCCCGGGTTGGCGGCGAGCCGGCCGCGCCCGCGCAGCGTGATGGTCGTCGCGCCGTCGGCCACGTCCACCGCGACCGAGTCGAGGCGGGCGAGAATCCGGCCGTCGTCGAACTCCTGCTGGAACGGCAGCGACGCCGAGATCGAGCGCTGCAGGAACTGCTCGTGAACGGCCAGCGTGAGCGCCGCCTGGGGCAGGAAGCTCCCGTGCGCCTCGCGCGCCGCATAGCGCGCAAGCTGGATGCCGGCGATGCGTCGCCGGCTCTCGTTGAGGGAAGGGAGGTCCGGCGGGCGGGCGAGACGCGGGACGACCACGAGCAGGGCAAGCCCGACCACCGCAGCGACCACCAGCGCGGGCAGCAGCCAGCGCGGGCCGGTGCGCCGTCGGCGCGGGGGAATCGAGGTGGTCGCCATGGAATCCACTGTGCCACACCCGGAGCGCGAACGGACGGCGCGGTGGGCGGCGCGGCGAAAGTGCGCTAGACTTGCAGTCGACCTCCGCCAGCGATGTCCGCCGTCCGCCCCGAGGAGACGCCATGTCGCGCCCGTGGATGCGCCCCCGTTTGATCGCCGCCCTGACCGCCCTCGCCCTGGCCACGCCGCTCGCCACCCCGATTGCGCACGCCGGCCTCATCGAGGCCGCGATGCTCACCGAACAATCGGCCCGGCTCACCAGCCAGGCCGCGATCACCGGACCCGAGTGGAGCCCGTCGCGCACGGGCGCGCTGCCGCCGCCTTCACCGCGCGTGATCCGTGGCCGCGGAGGCGCCCCCGCGCCGCCGCCTCGGGTCGAGCGGCCCCTCTCGGGCCAGCCCGGAAGGGTCGCCGGCCTGGTCTACGAGACCGGGACGAAGGTCCCGATCCCGAACGTCACCGTCACCCTCGTCTCGACCGAGCCGCAATACGTCGAGTCGCGCTATACCGACCGCACCGACTCCGCCGGCTACTACGAGTTCGCTTACGTCGAGCCGGGCCTGTGGCGGCTGTCGATCCAGCGCGAGGGCCTGCCCATGACGTGGGCGGCGCCGCGCACCACGCCGGCGCTGTCGATGGCGAAAGGCGAGAAGATCGCGGTCCCGCCGTTCATCCTCGGCAAGCAGGCCTGTGTCGAGGGACATACCGTGTGGTCCGACGGCTACAATCTCGCCGACGCGCCGATCACGGTCATTCCGGCGACGCCCGGCCTGGGCGCCAGCGGCGGCCTGCTCAACGGGATCGGCGACTACGACGTGTGCGAGGCCCCCGAAGACTCGGCGATGGTGTGGATGCACCTGCGCGACGGCCGCTCGCTGGGCCACGCGACCCGCCTGCGCGCGGGGACGAAGGCGCGCGTCGACTTCAAGCCCGATCCGATCGAACGGATGGAGGGCTCGCCGCTGCGCGTCCTCCCCGTGCTCACCAATGGCACGCCGGTGGCGCGGGCGAAGATCATCGTCGTGGGCCGGCGCAAGGAGCAGCTCCCGCGCGCCGCACTCGTGTTCGTGCGCGAGGAGACCACCGACGCCGACGGCGTCGCCGAGTTCAAGGTCCCCTTCGGCGACTACGAGGTGCTGGTCATGAACCCGCGCGAGGGCCAGACCGGCACGCAGCAGATGGTCGTCACGACCGACCAGACGGGCCGCCCGCAACCGCTCCGGGTCGAGCTCACCGGAACCACGAGCGCCGAGGAGCGCGCCGCCATGAAGAAGAAGCTGCTCGAGCGGGCCGAGAAGTCCCTCATCGACTGGACGAAGTAGCCCCCGGCCGGATGCGCCACGACCCGCCGGGCCCGCGCCGCCGCGCATGATCAAGTACCTGGGCTCGAAGCGCCTGCTGGTGCCGCGCATCGTCGAGATCGTCGCCACGCTCGACGCCGCACGGCCGGTCACCAGCGTGCTCGACCTGTTCGCCGGAACTTCGCGCGTGGGCCACGCGCTCAAGCGCGCGGGCTACCGCGTTCTCGCCAACGACGACGCGACCTACGCCCACACGCTGGCCACGGCGTACGTGCAGGCCGACGCCGAGGACCACGCCGCCGCGATCGCGGCGCTCCTCGACGATCTGTCCAAGACTCCGCCTGCGGCGGGATATGTGACGCGCACGTTCTGCGAGGAGGCGCGCTACTTCACGCCCGAGAACGGCGCCCGCATCGACGGCATTCGCGCCGCGATCGCCGCCCGCGGGCTGGCGCCCGAACTCGCGGCCCTGGCGCTGACCGCCCTGCTCGAGGCGGCCGATCGCGTCGACTCGACGACCGGCGTGCAGATGGCGTACCTCAAGCGCTGGGCGCCGCGGGCCGCGAACCCGCTCACCCTGCGCGCGCCCGACCTGTTGCCCCGGGCCCGCCATGGCAAGGGCGCGGCGCACCGGCTCGACGCACTCGACGCCGCGCGCGCTCTCACCGCCGACGTCGCCTACCTCGATCCGCCGTACAACCAGCACGCCTACCTGGGGAACTACCACGTGTGGGAGACGATCGCCCGCGGCGACGCGCCCGAGGCCTACGGCATCGCCCGCAAGCGCATCGACACCCGCGAGCGCACGAGCCGGTTCAACTCGCGCCGCCAGCACGCCGCGGCGCTGCGGGAAGTGATCGCCGCGGTCGACGCTCGCGTTCTCGTGGTCTCGTTCAGCGACGAGGGATTCGTCTCGCGCGACGAGGTCGTGGCGATGCTGACGGCTCGCGGCGGCGACGTGCGCGTGTTCGAACACGACTTCAAGCGCTATGTCGGCGCCCAGATCGGGATCCACAACCGGAAGGGCGAGAAGGTTGGCCGCGTGTCGCACCTGAGGAATCGCGAGTTCCTGTTCGTCGCGGGATGTCCAGCCGCGCTTGCGCGGCTGAAGTCTTCATCGGAGACCGCCGTCGCCACGGTGTGACCGCAAGCACGCCGTTCCATCCTGAACAACGAAAGCCCGGGAGATCCTTCTCCCGGGCTTCCTTGCGATTTCCCTATCGCACCCCTTGCGGGGCGCGTCCCTGCAACTGCGGCAACTTCGCCGGGGCTCCCGGGCTCTCGATCAGGAACAGCCGGTCGTGGCTCCGCAGCTCATGCACTTGAGACAGGTGCCATTGCGCACCAGCTGCATCTGCTGACACGACGGGCACGGATCGCCGGTGAAGCCCATCTGGCGCGCGGCGATCGCCTTGTCCCGCAGGTCGCGGATCGTCTCGTGTCGCGACTCGGCGATGGTCGTCACGTTCACGGTCTTCTCGACCTGGGTGATCGTGATGCCGCCTCCGTCGGTGAAGCCCTGCAGCGAGTCGAAGGCGGGGACCTCCACGCCCTTCGTCGCTGTACCGTGGCCGTTTCCATGGCCGTTGCCGCCGTCGCGTCGTGCGGCGACGTTCTCGTTCGTTCCGCCCAGCGGGCCGGTCTCCGTCGGCACGACCGCGGCGACCAACCCGGTCTCCCGCGGTTCGCGCAGCGCCATCGGCACCTCGACCGACGCCGGCAACGTCGTCGGACGGTCGTCCGGATCCTCGCCCCGGTCGACGCGGGCGCGCACGCCTGCAGGATCGGGCGCCATCACCTCGGCCGGCTTGCGGGTCAGCGGTCGGCGTGCGTGCTCGTTCACCGGGTGCCGCGACGCCTGGCCGGTGGTGTCGGCGCGCAGGTCCTCGTCGCTCACCTGCGCCAGGTCGTTGCGATCAAGGTACGTGATCGCCAGCTCGCGGAAGATGTAGTCGATGACCGACGTCGCCATGCGCAGGCGGTCGTTGCCCGAGACCATGCCGTTCGGCTCGAAGCGCGTGAACACGAACGCGTCCACGTATTCGTCGAGCGGCACGCCGTGCTGCAGGCCGAGCGAGATCGCGATGGCGAAGCAGTTCATGATGCTGCGGAACGCGGCGCCCTCGCGGTGCATGTCGAGGAAGATTTCTCCCAGCGAGCCGTCCTTGTATTCGCCGGTGCGGAGGAAGATCTTGTGCCCGCCGACAGTCGCCTTCTGCGTGTAGCCCGAGCGGCGATCCGGCAGCCGGTGACGCTTGGCCTGCCAGTGGTGGACGATGCGCTCGGTGATCTTCTCGGCCATGACCATCGGGTCGCCGTGCCGCGCCGCGAGCTGCACCGCCTCGAGCGAGCCGACCGCGGGCTCGTCGCCCACCCCCTCGTCATCGTCGCCGGCCAGCGACGAGAGCGGCTGGGACAGCTTGGAGCCGTCGCGGTAAAGCGCCACCGCCTTGACGCCCAGGCGCCACGACTCGCGGTAGCAGTGCTGCACCTCGCCGATCGTCGCCTCGTGCGGCATGTTGATGGTCTTCGAGATGGCGCCCGAGATGAACGGCTGCGTCGCGCCAAGCATGCGGATGTGGGCCTCGTAGGCGATGTAGCGCGTCCCCTTCTTGCCGCAGCGATTGGCACAATCGAACACCGACAGGTGGGCGGCGAGCAGCTCCGGCGCGCCCTCGACCGTCATCGAGCCGCAGACGTACTCGTTGGCGGCCTCGATCTCGTCGGCCGAGAATCCGACCTCCTTGAGGAGGTTGAAGTTCCACGCGCCCATCTTCGCCTCGGACAGGCCCAGCGTCTCGACGCAGAACTCGCGGCCGAGGACGAACGGGTTGAACGCCATCTTGAGGTCGAACGCCGCGGCGAGCCCCGCCTCGATCTTCGCGATCGCCGCGGGCGTGAAGCCGCGCGCCGCGAGCGTCAGGTGATTGACGCCCGGTGCGCCGACCAGCGTGCCGTGCCCGACGCAGTACTTGACGATCCGGTCGATCGCGGCCGCGGCGTAGCCGAGGTGGGTCAGTGCGAGGGCCAGGCTCTGGTTGGCGATCTTGAAGTAACCGCCACCGGCCAGCTTCTTGAACTTCACCAGCGCGAAGTCGGGCTCGATGCCGGTCGTGTCGCAATCCATCACCAGGCCGATCGTGCCCGTGGGGGCGATGACCGTGACCTGCGCATTGCGGTAGCCGTGCAGCTCCCCGAGGCGCAGCGCGCGATCCCACGCGACGCGGGCCGCCGCGAGCATGTCCTCGGGGCAGTACGCCGCGTCGATCGACTGCGGCAGCACCGACAGCCCCTCGTATTCGGTCGCCGGCGTCGCATAAGTGGCGCGGCGGTGGTTGCGGATGACACGCAGCATGTCGGGCTTGTTGCGCCCGTAGCCGGCAAACGCCCCGAGCTCCGACGCCATCTCGGCCGAGACCGCGTAGGCCTCGCCGGTGAGGATCGCCGTCAGCGCACCCGCGATGGCCAGCGCCTGCGGGGAGTCGTAGGCGAGTCCCTGGCGCATGAGCAGCGTGCCCAGGTTCGCGTAGCCGAGGCCGAGCGTGCGGAACTCGAACGACTTGCGCGCAATCGGCTCGGACGGGAACGACGCCATGAGCACCGAGATCTCGAGCGTGATCGTCCACAGCCGGATGGCGTGGCGGTAGCCCTCGAGATCAAGCGTGCCGTCCTCGCGCTGGAACTTGACCAGGTTGATCGACGCGAGGTTGCAGGCCGTGTCGTCGAGGAAGAGGTACTCCGAGCAGTTGTGGACGACCAGGCCGGCGGCCACGAAGTGGTGCGTCACGGGCTCGGTCAGGTCGAAGACGACCTCCTCGCCCAGCGGCTCGAGCGAGGCGAACGTGTCCTCGAGCAGGTCGGCGTAGGCGCCCACTTCGGCGTTGAGATTGGCGAGGCGTCCGACCTTCGGGCTGCCCTCGAGGAAGCCGATGCACTCCTGAAAACGCAGGCGCGAGGACCGGCTGATCCGCAGGCTGTGCATTGCCGCGACGGGATACAGCCGCTCGCCGCCCCGGCCATCGGGCAGCATGGACTGACCGGCGACCCGGCGATTGCGGTAGAGCTTCGACTTGATGCCGAAGCCGAGAAGCAACAGCTGCACCTGCTCGAGCAGTTCCTCGGACACGCTGTCGAGCG
>JANOEH010000045.1:0-5123 GCA_031413115.1 Candidatus Eiseniibacteriota bacterium
GAGGTCGATGAAGGCTCACTCGGAGCCACGGTCGATCTGCGCGCAGCGCGTCCTTTCGACTTCAGTGAATTCACCATGGTCGGCGCCCTGAAGATGGCTTACAACGACCTCGGCGAAGACGTCGATCCGCGCGCCACGTTCCTGGTGAGCAACACGTTTGGCGACGGCCATTTCGGCGTGTTGTTCTCAGTGGCATACGCGGAGCGCAATCTGATTGAAGAGGGTCCGAGCACCGTGCGTTACGACCTCGGCACCAGCGTCGGCGGCTTCAATGCCGCTTCGGCACCGACCGGCCCGACACGCGCTTCGGTCTCGAGCTCGCCGACGTGAGCGACGCGGCGGCCGCGTCGGGCGCCACCTTCCTGCGCGAGACCGTGGCCGGCGGCGGGCGCGTCATGGGCCTCGCCGCGCCGGGCCGCGCGCAACTGTCGCGCAAGGAGATCGACGCGCTCGAGGACACCGCCAAGCGCGCCGGCGCCAAGGGCCTCGCCTGGATCAAGAGAACTGCCGACGGACTCGAGGGCGGCGCCGCGAAGTTCTTCCAGGGCGACGCGAAGGGCGCGGGCGACGAGCTGATCCGCGCGCTGAACGCGCAGGAGGGCGACCTCATCCTGCTCGTCGCCGGGCCGTGGGAGCCGGCGTGCAAGGCGCTGGGCGCCGTGCGGCTCGAGCTGGGCCGCGCCACGCTGATGGACGCCGGCGGCGGCGACCGGACGTGGAGCTTCCTGTGGGTGCGCGACTTCCCGCTGCTCGAGGAGGACGGCGAGGGCGGCTGGGCGCCGCGCCACCACATCTTCACCTACCCGCGCGAGGAGGACCTCGAGTTCCTCGACGCCGACCCGGGGCGCGTGCGCGCGCGGCTGTACGACGTCGTGCTCAACGGCAACGAGCTGGGCTCGGGCTCGATCCGCATCCATCGCCCCGACGTGCAGGAGCGCGTGCTCGGCCGGATCGGCCTCTCGGCGGCGGAAGCGCAGGAGAAGTTCGGCTTCCTCATCGACGCCTTCCGCTTTGGCGCACCGCCCCACGGCGGCATCGGCATGGGCCTCGATCGCATCGTCATGCTCATGGCCGATCGCCCGTCCCTGCGCGACACGATCGCGTTCCCCAAGACCACGTCGGCGACCTGCCCGATGGACGGCTCGCCGTCGGAGATCGATCCGCGGACCTTGGCGGAGTTGAAGGTCAAGAACGTCTAACCCCGCAGCGCCCGATCCTCCGTCCGGATCCGCTCCCGCAGCGCGAGCGCATTCAGCAGCGTGATCAGGACCGCGGTGCGCCAGGCGCCGAACATCACCGGCGCGGCGATCAGTTCGAGCACGACCGCGACATAATTCGGGTGCCGAAGCCAGCGATACACGCCGCGCGTCACCAGCGGCTCGCCGGGCAGGACCCAGATCTTGACCGTCCAGCGCTCGCCCAGCGCCCACACGGCGGCGTAGCGCAGCGCCTGGGCGGTGAGCCAGAGCGCGAACCACACGGGCCAGCCCCGCCCCGGGCGTGCGCCGAGCGCGAAGACTTCGATCCCCAGCAGGATCGGATAGAGCGCATGCACCCCCACGATCCAGCGGAAGTGCGATTTGCCGACTTCACGTGCGCCGCGCGCGCGCAGTTTCGCTTCGTGCCGGGCCGAGAGCCAGAGCTCACCGACACGCTGCACCGCCAGGACGCCCAGGTACGCGAGGAACCAGGCGCTCACGTCACCTCACCCTTCAACAGCACGTACTCCGCCGAGAATCCCGGACCCAGCGCCGACAGCAGCGCGAGCTCGCCGGGGCCGATCTCGTCGCCATTGCGGAAGCGCTCGAGCACGAACAGGCACGACGGCGAGGACATGTTGCCGTGCTCGCGCAGGACCTCGCGCGCATGGTCGAACGCATCGGCCGGCAGGTCGAGCGATGCCGCCCAGGCCTCGAGAACCTTCACCCCGCCGGGATGGGCGACCATGTGCGCGATGTCCCCGAGCGCGAGCCCGCGGCGGGCCAGGAACGGCTCGAGGCTGGGGCGCACCTCGCGACGGATGAACGTCGGCAGGTCGCGCGACAGCATCACCGACAACCCGGACGCGTCGACGCTCCAGCCCATGAGCTCGCGAGTGTCCTTCCACAGCGTGCTGGACGAGGCCAGCACCTCGAGCGGCCTTGCGGCCAGGCGCGCGGGGCGGGGCGCATTGCGCCCGGCGATGATCACCGCCGCGGCGCCATCGCCGAACAGCGCAGTCGCGATCAGGTTCTTCTTGGAGTGATCGTTGCGCTGGAACGTGAGCGTGCACAGCTCGAGTGCGACGAGCAGCACGCGCGCGGACGGATCGGCGCGCGCGAAGTCCGCCGCCTGCGCGAGCCCCGCGGCGCCGCCGGCGCAGCCCAGGCCCCACAGCGGAGTGCGGCGCACGTCGCCGCGGAAGCCGAGTTCGTTGGCCAGCAGCACGTCGACGCTCGGCGTCGCGATCCCAGTCGAGGAGACGAACAGGATGTGGTCGATGTCCCGCGGCGTGAGCCCGGCGGAGTCGAGCGCGCGCTGCGCCACCTGTCCGGAGAGCCGCACGGCATGCTCCACGTAGAGCGCGTTCTTCTCGGCGAACCCGTGGTCGGTCATGTACCAGTCGAGCGGCATGCACGTCTGGCGCGCGTCGATCTGGGCGTTGGCGAAGACCTCGAGGAGCCGGTTGTGGCGGCCGAGGCTGGCCTCGAAGTGGGGCCCGACGCGACGGCGCGCCTCGGCCTGGGGCAGGTGGTGCGGCGGGACGGCGGTGGTCAGCGCGAGGATGCAGGGCTCGTCACTCATGTCCTGAACTTATGCCCGGGACCCGGGTAAGTCGATGAGGCATTGCGATCTGCAATGCCGATTTGTTGCGTGAGCGGCGGGGGACCCGTTGTGCAGTGACCCCTTCCGTTGCTATCATTGACCCATTCGCAACCCTCCATACGGAAATGGACGCGCACCCTTGCTCGACACCCTGGAGCGTCCGGAATGTCCTTGCGTACGACGATCATCGGTATCGCCGTATCCCGCGGCTTCACCCGCGCCTTTCGCGCCGTCCTCGTTGCCGCCGCGATGATCGCGGCGCTGGCCGGGCTGGCCCGCGCGCAGGCGTACACGCCCTGCGTGCTCGTCGACGCACGCGTGTCGGTCGCCACGTCATACGAGCCCGGCCTGCTCGGCACCTACCGCTACACGCTCACCGTCACGTGGGACGTCGGGTGGCACGACCCCAGTCATCTCGATTTTCTGCTCGGGCTCAACGAGTGCCTGTGTGTCTGCGACAGCCGCATCGTCCGCTTCATCGGGCAGGCCGGCACCTCGAGCGGCGTGAACGGCGCCGGGGGCGCCTGCGCGGTTCCCTATTCCGGCGCGTACGTGTGCAAGGGCGATCCCGCGATCCGCAACGGCCTCGCCGACGCGGCGATCAAGTTCGTGCCCGGTGTCACGGCCTGCGTCACGGACGAGGCCGGCAGCGGCACGTTTGTCTTCCATTCGCCGCTCCCGCCGGGACCGCTCGAGCGGCAGGAGAACGCGATCGCGATCAAGCATCGCAACAGCACCGGCTACGGCGCGCTGGTCGGGCAACTTCCCGCCTGCGATTGCTCGGTTCCGGCAGCGGCAAAGTCGTGGGGTCAGCTCAAGTCTTTCTATTGCTGATCCAGCGGAAGGCCGGGCGGCCGCCCTCGCCCGGATCGTGAACACGATGGTCGGACATCCCCACCATTCGGCGCGGTCCCCCCGCCGCGTCGGATGGGTCCGCCACCGAACCCTTGCCAAGGAGACGATCCGAGATGCGAAGACTGATTCGCCTGTGCCTCATCGCCGCGACGCTCGTCGTCGCGCGACCTGCCCATGCCGTCGACGATTGCGCAAGCGTCACGATGACCGTGAGCGCGGTGGTATCGAACGACCCCGGGTTTGTGGGTCTGTACAAGTACACGGTCACCGGCTCGTGGGACATCCAGCAGTACGGGCTGTCGCACATCGACTTCTTCCTGACGCTCAAGGAGCTCGAGTGCATCTGCGATCCGCGCGTGGCGCAGTTCGCGGCGCCGGCCGGCACGTCCGATGGCTCGGGGCTGGCCGGCCCGTGCACGGTGTTCTACGAGGGCAAGTACAACTGCAAGGGCGACCCGACGGTTCCGCCCGAGCTCCGCGTGCCGACGATCAAGTTCAACGCGCTGAGTGCCGATTGCGCGCCGGGCGTCACCGGCACCGGAACCTGGACGTTCTACTCGCCGTTCCCGCCGGCGCCGTACTCGGTCGATCCCGAGGGCGTGGCGATCAAGCACGGTCAGCAGGTCTGCCTGGGCGCGCTCGCCGGCACCATGCCGATGGGCGACTGCTCGACGCCGGCCGAGTCGCAGAGCTGGGGCGGGGTTAAGGCGATCTATCGGTAGATCGGCCTCGTTCGGCTCTCTCGCGGCGGCTCCGTGTCCTCGACACGGGGCCGTTCGCGTTTGCGGGGTTGGGCCCGGGGGCTCCGGGAGGGTACTGGGGCCGGCCCGGCCCCCGGCCCGGCCCCCGGCTTGCCGCCGGGCCGCCGCCGCCGTATAATCAAGCGGTCCCGCCGGTCATTCGCGCGGCCAAGTCGATCTCTCACAACAGGTTCCCTCGCCATTCGCGGCTACTGCCCGCCCACTTCAAGGAGACGTTCGCGCATGTCCCCCGATCAGTCTGCTCTCCGCTCCGCGCCCGACGTCGGCGCGCTCGCGCTCAAGGTGTACGCCAACCCGACGCAGGACGAGTTCCGCAAGCTCGCGCTGGCTCACACCCCGAACATGCGCAAGACGAGCAAGGGTTCGATGAACAAGGTCGCCTCGATCGCCAAGGCGCGCTCCGCCGGCAACACGTTCGTCATCGCCGAGGACGAGAGCAAGCACACGTGCAGGACGATGAAGGCCGCCGACGCGCAGCAGTACATCGAGGCGCAGGACGCGTATATCACGGGCAAGGAACTGATCCGGCTCGACGGTTACATCGGCAACCACCCCGATACGCGCGTCCGGGCCACGCTGTGGATGACGGTCGAGGGCGCCAACGTCGCCGCGATGCAGCAGATCCTCTACTTCCCGCCCGAGGCGGCCGAGCTGGCCAACTGGCAGCCGCAGTTCCAGGTCATCTACACGCCGGGCTGCAAG
>JANOEH010000046.1:0-19239 GCA_031413115.1 Candidatus Eiseniibacteriota bacterium
TCATGCAGCGCCCGCCGCGCGACCCAAGAAGACCGCTGCTCACGCGCTCGCTGCTCATGCGCACCGCGTTGGTGACGCTCATCGCGACCGCGGGCGCGTTCGGCGTTTTCGCCTGGGAGCATGGCATCGAGGGCAAGAACGTCGAGGAAGCCCGCACCGCCGTCGTCAACGTGATCGTCATGGTCCAAACCTTCTACCTACTCAACTGCCGCAGCCGAACGCGATCGATCTTTTCCATCGGACTGTTCTCCAATCCGTGGCTGCTCGTCGGCATCGTCGCAACGTGGCTGGCGCAGCTCGCCTTCACCTACCTGCCCCTGCTGAACCGCCTCTTCCACACCGCCCCCGTGCGGGCCGAAGCCTGGCTGTACATCGTCGCCATCGGCCTCTTCACTTTTGCCGCCGTCGAGCTGGAAAAATGGCTACGCTTCCGCATGCCGCAGCCGGCAAGAACGCCATGATCGATGTCGCCGTTTACGGCACCAAGCTCTACGACCGCGAATACCTGGCGCACGCTCCAGGCGCGGAGGGCATCGCGTTGCGATCTCATGAATTCCAGCTCAGCGCCGAAACCGTCTCGGCTGCCAAAGGGGCGCAGGCCGTGTGCGATTACGTCAACGACCAAGCGGGTCGTGGGTGACTCGACCCCGGCTTTCGCGCACGGCGGCGTCGACCAGTCCGACGACGTGGAAGGCGGGCAGGCCGTTGGTGATCGAGACTTCGACGAGGACCGGGAACGAATCGAGACCGTGGAGCGCGAGGCTCCAGATGCGGGCGAGCACGATGAGTCTCCCGCGGGGGCGCGGCGGCTGCGGGGGCCAGGCCAGTATAGCGGCGTGGGTCGCCCCGTGTCCGTGCTAGACTTCCCGCGCTCCGCTCCCCCCGTCGACCGCATTGACTGCAGGAGTCGCCCCATGCCATCGAAATCCCGACCGTTCGCGCCGGCCGCATCGTTCCTCGGCCTGCTGCTCGCGATGCTCGCCGCGCCGCCGGCTGCCGCGCAGTGGGTCCCGGACGGCGCCGTCGTGTGCACGGCCGCCGGCGAGCAGCTCGCACACGTCGCGGTGCCCGATGGGAGCGGCGGCGTCATCGTCTTCTGGCAGGACCAGCGCGGCCTCCCCACGCGCGTGCGCGCGCAGCGCCTGAACTCCGCCGGCGTCGCCCAGTGGTCGGCCGGCGGCATCGAGGTCTCGTCGCTGGCGGGAGCGCAGACCGCGCCCGTGGCGACGGTCGATGCGGTCGGCGGCGCGATCGTCGCGTGGGAGCAGGATGCCGGCGCGAGCGGCATCGACGTCTGGGCGCAGCGACTGGACGCCTCGGGCGTGCGGCAGTGGGGCGCGAACGGGGCCATCGTTTCCGGTTCGAACGGGAATCAATGGAGACCACTCATCGTTTCCGATGGGCGGCCCGTGGTCGTCACCACGCCCGGCGTGATCGTCGCCTACGAGAGCACCGCGCTCGACGCGGGGGATCTCTACGTCACGGCGCTCGACGCGGCAGGCGCATTGCGCTGGGCGACGTTCGCCGCGGTCGGCTCCGGTCGCCAGGGCCCGGCGGTGATGGTCAACGACGGCAGCGGCACGTCACAGTTGAATCCGAAGGGCGTCCTCCTCGCCTGGCGAGACGAACGCGTCGATACCAACGAGGGCGAGATCTATGCACAACGCGTGAACTCGCTCGGCGCGCCGCAGTGGGGCGGGGGCGGATTGCAGGTGTGCGACTCCGACGCGCTGTCCGGCCCGCCCTCGCTCGTCCAGGTGGCGGCCGGCGTGGGGATCGTCGCCTGGTCGCGCTTCACCGGACTCTCGCGCAGCGACATCGCCATTCGTGCCGACCGGATCGGCGGCGCCGGGAGCTGGGGCGTGAACGGCGTCATCGTGTGCGACTTCGGCGGGCGTCGAGGCGAGGTATCGCTGCAGCGCGATGGCGCGTTCGGCGCGATCGTCGCGTGGCGGGACCAGCGGGACTTCTTCAAGGCGCAGGCCTATGCGCAGCGCGTCGACCAGAACGGCCTGAATCGCTGGGTCGATGACGGGCTCCGGATGGGAGGCGATCAGGCCCCCGAGGGGATGCTCGTCTCCGGGCCGGCGGCGGGCGGCGCCGTGCTCGCCTGGACCGACCGGCGCCACGGAAACTCCGATGTCTTCGCGCAACGCGTCGACACGACGGGCACGAAGTTGTTGAACCCGTGGGGCATGCCCGTCACGCGCGCGGCGGAGCACCAGTTCTATCCGGTGGTGATCGGCGACGGCGCGGGCGGTGCGATCCTCGTGTGGACCGACTACCGGAGCCTCGTCGACGCGGACATCTACGCGCAACGCCTGTTCGACGGGGGCATCGTGGACGTCGGCCCATTCCCGTCGCCGTCGGGCACGCTGCGCCTCGGTGCGGCCGTCCCCAACCCGCTGCGCGCGGGCTGTGTGCTCACGCTCGATCTGGTGGTCGGGTCGGCGGTGGACGCGGAGGTCCGCAGCGTGACGGGCCGATGCGTACGCACGCTTCTCACAGGGGAGGAACGGCCGGCCGGCCGCTCGAGCCTGCACTGGGACGGCCGCGATGATCACGGTGGGGCGGTCGCGCCCGGACTCTACTTCGTGCGTGTCGTCTCCGGCGGGGTCGCGGCCGGGCAGCGCGTCGCCGTCCTCGCTCCCTGACTCGAGTCGTTCGGCGTTCCGGCAGTGGGAAGTGTCACTCCTGTAGAGCCCGGCCAAAGAGGATGGTACATCCCGCCCACGAGCGGCTATCCTTCCGCGCATGTCGACCACGCGCCCCACGCGCCCCACGAACGTCCGCGGCCGGAGCCCGCGGTGAACTTCCCCGGACGCTACGCCGGGAAGACCGTCATCGTCACCGGCGCGAGCGGGGACCTGGGGCGCGCCGTCGTCCAGGCGTTCGCCGCCGAGGGGGCCGCGCTCGGCCTCGTCTACGGGAAGAATCGCGCCGCGGCCGAGGCGCTGGCGGCCGATCCCGCCGTCGTGCCATCGGGGCGCGCCGTGGCGCTCGCCGGCGTCGACCTGACGGCATCACCTGCGAAGGTCGGCAAGTCCGTGCACGCGGCATGCGCCTCGTTGCTCGCCACGCTGGGTCGCTGCGACACGCTCGTCGCGCTCGCCGGTCTTCCCGCAACGCCCGCCCTGTGGCAGAAGTCGCTCGCCGAGGTGACGGCCGAGGACCTGCATGCCGCATTCGCCGTCGACACCGTGGGCACGTTTCTATTCGCCCAGGCGCTGGCGCCGTCGCTGACGGCGGCGAAGGGATCGATCGTCGTCACGAGTTCGTCTGCGGCGTTCTACGGAGACGTGCTCGGCCTCGCCTACGCCCCTGCGAAGAGCGCGAATGCCGGGCTGGTGAAGATGCTCGCGCGCGTGCTCGCGCCCGACGTCCGCGTCAACGGGATCGCGCCCGGCGGCATCGTGACCGGCTGGGTGGAGTCGCTCGACGAAGCGCAGCGCGCGCACGCGGCCGAGCAGACGCTGGTCGGGCGGCTGGGCGTCCCGGGCGAGGTCGCGCAGGCGATCCTCGAACTGGCGACCAACGGCTACCTGAACGGCCAGGTCATGGCGCTCGACGGCGGAATCTTTCCGCGTCCGACGCGGGCCAGCGCTCCGGAACGCATGCCGTAGCGTTTCCGGTAAAGTTCACGATCAAGGGGCCCACGCCGTCTGCCGATATCCTTGTGCGTGAACCCTTCTCCCCCGACTCCCGACAGTCCCGCGGCGATCATCGCTCGCGAGAGCCGGCAGCGCCGTCGCCTGGCGGCGCTGCTCGACGTCAGTCGATTGGTCGCCTCCTCGCTCGACCCGCAGGCCATCCTCGAGACGGTGGCGGACAAGATGAGCGACCTCGTCGGCGCGACCGAGGTGACCATCTTCGGGGTCGACGACGATGGGAAGATGCTCCTTCCGCTCGTCGCCCGCGTCGAGGAGAAGTACATGGCCGACGTGATGCGCATGCGCATCAGGATCGGCGAGGGGATCACGGGCTTCGTGTTCACCAGCGGTGTTCCCGAGATCGTCGGCCACGCCGAGAGCGACTCCCGCGCCGTCCAGGTGCAGGGCACGCCCGAGGACGAGGCCACCTCGCTCGTGTGCGTGCCGTTCTCGGTGCACGACAAGCCGGCCGGCGTCATCACGCTGTCGCGCTACGGCGTCGACCAGTTCACGCCCGAGGACCTCGAGATCGTCACCATCTTCGCCGGCCACTGCTCGGTCGCGTTCGCCAACGCCGGCCTCTACGCCGACTTGCGCAAGGCGTTCGAGGAACTGCGTGCCACGCAGACCCAGCTCGTGCAGTCGGCCAAGCTCAATGCGCTCGGTGAAATGGCGTCGGGCGTGGCCCACGACTTCAACAACATGCTGGCGGCGATCCTGGGGCGCACACAGCTCCTGCTCGCCCGCGCCGAGGATCCCGAAACCCGTCGCTCGCTCGAGCTGATCGAGCAGACCGCGCAGGACGGCGCGCAGACCGTACGCCGCATCCAGGAGTTCACGCGCGTGCGCATGGACGAAGTGCTCGACGAGGTCGACCTCAATCGCATCCTGCTCGACGTCATCGAGCTGACGCGGCCGTCATGGCAGACGCAGGCCAAGGCGCACGGCGCGGTCATCGACATCCGGAAGGACCTGGCGCCGGTTGCGCTGGTCGCGGGCAGCGCCTCGGAACTGCGCGAGGTGTTCACCAACCTGGTGCTCAACGCCGTCGACGCCATGTACGGCGGCGGCACGCTCACGCTCACGACCACGCTCGAGGCCGGACGTGTGATCGCCAGCGTGAGCGACACGGGCCACGGCATGGACGACCAGGTGCAGGCGCGCTGCTTCGATCCGTTCTTCACCACCAAGGCCGTCAAGGGCACCGGGCTCGGATTGAGCGTCGCCTACGGCATCCTCGGCCGCCACAAGGCGACGATCGAAGTCACCAGCGTCCCGCACGAGGGCGCGACGTTTCGCCTCGCATTTCCGCTGCTCACCGGCGTGCGCGTGCCGGCGAACACTCCGGATGCGGCCGGGGACATCGGCTCGTTTCGCGCCCTCGTCATCGACGACGAGCCGGCGGTGCTGTCCGTGCTGTCCGAACTGCTCGAAGTCCTGGGGCACGACCCCACGCCGGCGCTGGGCGGGCCCGAGGGAATGGCGCTCCTGCGCGAGTTCGTGGCGGGCGGAGCCGCGGCGATGCCCGAGGTGATCTTCACCGATCTGGGCATGCCGGGAGTGAGCGGGTGGGACATCGCGGCCGAGGCGAAGCGCATTGCCCCCGACGCCGCGGTCGTCCTGGTGACCGGCTGGGGCGTCCAACTCGACGTCGAGGGCGCGCGCGCCAAGGGCGTCGACTTCCTGATGGGCAAGCCGTTCACCGTCGAGGACGTCGAATCGACGCTGCGCAAGATCCGCCTGCGCGAAGCAGGCGTGCGCGAGGCGGCGTAGCCCGCCCGGCTCCTCAGGGCCTCATTCGGTCGCTCCAGCGCCTGCGCCCGCGGGTAGCTCGCCCTTCGCCTCGAGCGCCTCGCGCGTCATGCGCACGAGTTCCGGCCCCGACGGCAATCCCCCCGAGATCATCCACGTGATGCGCCCCTTCCTGTTGATGAGGAACGCGCCAGGGCGCGGGTTCGACGACACCGGGTCATACATGCCGTAAGTGCGCGCGTTCACCGAGGCGCGATCCGTCAGCAGCTGGAGCTTTGGCGCCGCGACCCAGCCCTTTTGCTTGTCGCGGCCGAACGGCGCGAGAATGACCGCGCCCAGGCCGAGCCCGGCCAGTCCGTCGGCAGCCGCTTCGATGTCGACGCACTCCTGCGGCCGGCGCACGAAGACGATGAGCCACGGCTTCGTGCGACGCGCTTCCATCAGGTGGAACGTCCTGCCGTCCTGGTCGCGCTGGTTGATGTCGGGCGCGGGGTCGCCCACCAGGTAGCGGCCGATGCCGGTCGAGACGGGGCCGGGCGACTGGTAGTTCTCCTCGCCGGGATCGGTGACGGGGATGGGCTGGGAATTCTTGTCGGGATCCTGTGCCCGAGCGGGATCGGTCGTCGCGCCGAGCAGGCACAGCAGGAGAACGCCGGGGACGACGCGCGTCAGGCGAATCGATGTGCGCATGGCCGAACCTCCCGGCCGGGGTCAAGCGCGGGCGAGCACCGCCTCGCGCAAGGCGTCCAGCCGTTCTGGGGGAGTCGCCGGATGGATCGAGCAGCCGGGCGCGATCATCCAGCCCCGGCCGCCGGTGTCCGCGAAGCCGCGCTCGAGTTGCGACAGCGCGAGCGCGTCGTCCGCGGCGACGAGGGCATCATCGTGGCCGATGCCCCCGACCATCGCCCCGCGCACGAGCGGTCGTGCCGCGCGCAGGTCGAGGTTGCCGTCGGCGGTCGAATCCCAGGAGACCGCGGCGACGGGATAGTCGGTGAGAGCCGCGAGGTAGTTGCGCGGCCGGCAGACGTGCAGCAGGTTGAACGGCGCGCCGGCGGCACGGGCGAGCACGCGCAGGTCGAACGGCGTGGCGAAGGCGCGATAGGCCGCGGGGGACCACGCACGATCGGCGGACGCCCACTCGACGGTCGCGAAGTAGATGCCGTCGGCGCCGGCGGTGAGCGCCCGCGGCACGAAGTCCTCGAACGCGCGCGTGACGGTCTCGACGGCGGCGCGCACGGCGTCGGGATCGGTCGCCAGGATGCGCTCGACGGCCGTCGTGCTTTCGGCCATGTCGGTGACGATGGAGAGTGGCGAGAAGACGGTCTCGACCAGCAGAACGTCGGGTGGCAGCCCGGCGCGCACCAGGCGGATCGCCTCGAGCTGCTCGCCCAGCGCACCGGCATCTCCGGGCACGGGTTTCATCGAGCGGAAGTCGCGGGAGGTGCGCAGCGGAAACGACTGGCGGGTCGGCTTGTCGAGGCCGTGGCGCGGGGTGGAGAAGCCGAGGCCCCAGGGCTCGCCGTGGTACGAGGCGCGCGGGTTCAGCTTGACGAAGTCCCAGTCGTGGCGCTCGCGGCGCTCGAGGGTCTGTGCGGCGAGGTCGGCGGCGGTCGCCTCGCGGTCGTAGATATGGCCCCAGAACGCCATCGGCGGTCGATCCACGGGATCGCCGGCCAGCGTCGCGAGCACCCGGTTCCGTCGCGAAGCGAAGTCAGTCAATGCGCACCTCCGGGAGGCAGTGTACGCCTGTAGCGCGCGCGGGGCAACGGAACGCGGGCACGGAACGCGGGCACGGGCCGCGCGCACCGGGCGGGGTCCTTGTCCGAAGGGGGGCCGGATGGTAGCTTTCGGGCGCATCCTTCCCGCCCGTTCGGCGTCCGTCCCGAGGATCCCCCGTGCCTGTTCCCACCGCCGCGGTAGCCCGCGACCTCGTCTCCCGCTTTCGCGGGCGGCGTATCGCCGTGTTCGGCGACCTGATGCTCGATCGCTACCTGTGGGGCCGCGTCGAGCGCATCTCGCCCGAGGCGCCCGTCCCCGTCGTCGCCATCGACAAGGAGACGTTCTCGCTCGGTGGCGCCGCGAACGTGGCGCACAACCTGGCTGCGCTGGGCGCGGTGCCCCGCCTCGTCGGGCTGGTCGGCGACGATGTCTCGGGCCGCACGCTGGCCGCGGATCTCGCCGCGCGCGCGGTCGACGTGACCGGCCTGGTCACCGATCGCACCCGGCGCACGACCGTCAAGACCCGCATCATCGCCCACCAGCAGCAGGTCGTCCGCGCCGACGAGGAGGATGCGTTCGACGCCGCCGGCGCCGCGGCCGCCGCGCTCGACCAGGCCCTCGCCACGGCCCTCGACGGCGCCGAGGCGATCGTCGTCTCCGACTACGGCAAGGGCGCGATCACCGCCGCCGGGCTCGCAGTCCTGCTGGCGCGCGCGAAGGCGAAGCGGGTGCCGGTGTGCGTCGATCCCAAAGAGACGCATTTCTTCTCCTATACGGGGGCGGCGGTGCTGACTCCGAACGTGCACGAGGCAGGCCGCGCGTTCGGCCGTGTCATCCGCGACGATGCGACGCTGCTCGCCGCCGGCGAGGAATTGCGCGCGCGGCTCGACGCCGACGCGATCCTGATCACCCGCGGCGCCGACGGCATGAGCCTGTTCGAGCGCGGCGGCCGGCTGACGCAGCTGCCGACCGTGGCGCGCGAGGTGTTCGACGTCACCGGCGCGGGTGACACCGTCGTCTCGGTCTACGCGTTGTCGCTGGCCGCCGGCGCCGAGCCACCGCTTGCGGCGTACCTGGCGAACCACGCGGCCGGGCGCGTCATTCGCCACGCCGGCACCGCGGTGACCGACAGTGCCGAACTGCTCGCCTCGCTCGCCGAATCGATCGCCGGGGAGCCGGTCCGGGCCGCTCCGGCGAGCGCCTCGTGAGCGCCCACGGTCTCGTGCTCGAGCGTGCGGCCGCGGCGGCGCAGGTGTCGGGCTGGCGCGCCGCAGGCGAGAGCGTCGTGTTCACCAACGGCGTGTTCGACCTGGTGCATCGCGGGCACGTCGCTTCGCTGGCTGCGGCGCGCGACAAGGGCGACCGGCTCGTGGTCGGCGTCAACGACGACGATTCCGTACGGCGGCTCAAGGGCCCCAGCCGCCCGCTCGCGCCGCTCGAGGACCGGATGGCGGTGCTCGCCGCGCTGCGCGCGGTCGACCTGGTGACGCCGTTCGCCGAGGACACACCGGAGGAGCTGATCCGCGCGCTGCGACCCGACATCCTGGTCAAGGGCGCCGACTACCGGGTGGAGGACGTGGCCGGCGGGGCGTTCGTGCGCTCGTATGGCGGCCGCGTCGAGACGGTGGAGCTGGTCCCGGGCCGCTCGACATCGTCGTTCGTCGAGCGCGTGCTCGAGCGCTACGGTCGCGGCGGGAGTTGACGTCCTGATAATCGAAGATCGACGGGAGAACGCATGACGGAACGCACGCTGGTCCAGGCGGTGAACGACGGTTTGCGCGAGGGCATGCGCCGCGACTCCGACGTGATCCTGCTGGGCGAGGACATCGGGAAGGCCGGCGGCGTGTTCCGCGCCACCGAGGGCCTGCTCGACGAGTTTGGCCCCGGCCGCGTGCTCGACACGCCGCTGGCCGAGAACGGCATCGTCGGCGCGGCCATCGGCATGGCGCTTTACGGGCTGCGCCCGGTCGCGGAGATCCAGTTCTCGGACTTCATCTTCCCGGCGTTCGACCAGATCGTCTCCGAGGCGGCGAAGATGCGCTACCGTTCGAACGGGCAGTATTCCTCGCCGATCGTCGTGCGCGCGCCGGTCGGCGGGGGGATCAAGGGCGGGCTCTACCACTCGCAGAGCCCCGAGGCCTACTTCGCGCACACGCCGGGCCTCGTCGTCGTCACGCCGAGCACGCCTGCCGATGCGAAGGGCCTGTTGATGAGCGCGCTCAAGTCGCCCGATCCCGTGATGTTCCTCGAGCCCAAGAGGCTGTACAGGACGGCGAAGGCCGACGTGCCCGACGGAGTGCACGAGGAGCCGCTCGGCGTCGCCCGCATCGCCCGCGAAGGCACGGACGTCTCGGTGCTCACCTACGGCTCGATGACGCCGACGTGCCTCGAGGCCGCCGCCGAGTTCGCCGCCGCCGGCGGGCCCTCGGTCGAGGTGCTCGACCTGCGCACGCTGGTCCCCCTCGACGCCGCCGCCGTGCTCGCTTCGGTGCGGAAGACCGGTCGCTGCGTCATCGTCCACGAGGCGCCGCGCACCTGCGGCTTCGGCGCCGAACTCGCGGCACTCGTCGCCGAGCGCGCGCTGGGCTCGCTGCTGGGGCCGATCGCGCGCGTCGCCGGCTTCGACACCCCGTTTCCGTACACGCTGGAACACGTCTACCTGCCCGATGCGCGCCGCGTGACGCGCGCCGTCGAGCATGTCATGGCCGGATAGGGGGACGAATCGTGGCATTCGAGTTCAAGCTGCCCGACATCGGCGAGGGAGTCGCCGAGGCCGAGATCGTCAAGTGGCTGGTGGCCCAGGGCGACGTCGTCGTCGAGGACCAGCCACTGGTCGAGGTGCTCACCGACAAGGCGACGGTCGAGATCCCTTCGCCCCGCGCGGGCACCATTGCCTCGCTCGGCGCCGCCGAGGGGGCGATCCTGCCGGTGGGGGCGGTGCTGGTGGTCATCGCGACTGGCGGCGAAGCCGACAGGAGCGGGCCTTCGGCTGCGCACGTTCCCGCGGCGTACGCCGCAGTCGCTGCCGCCGCGCCCGCCACGACCGGGAACACTCCGGCTCCGCCGAGCCGCGTCGAAGCCGTCCCCGCCGCGCGCCTGCTGGCGAGGGAGAGCGGGCTCGACCTCGCGACCGTGACCGGCACCGGCCCGAACGGCCGGATCACGCTCGAGGACGTGAAGACCGCACTCGAGGGTGGCGGTGGGAAGCCCGCGCCGTCAACGCCCGCCTCCTGCGGAGCTGAAGAGCGCGTCCCGCTCCGCGGGTTAAGGCGGAAGATCGCCGAGCACATGGTCCACGCTGCGCACACCGTCCCGCACTTCACGTTCGTCGCCGAGGCCGACATGACCGCGGTCGTCGCCGCGCGCAATGCGCTGAAGTCCGGGGGCGCGAAGGTGACGTACCTCGCGTGGATCGTCGGCGCCGTCGTCGCTTCGCTCAAGCAGTTCCCGCTGCTCAACGCGAGTCTCGACGAGGCTGCGAGCGAGATCGTGCTCAAGAAGCACTACGACATCGGCATCGCGACGGCGACCGAGGACGGACTCATGGTGCCCGTGATCCACGGCGCCGACCGTCTCGATCTGTCCGCCATTGCGAAGGACATCGACCGCCTGGCGCAGGGCGCCCGCGAGCGCAAGCTCGCGCTCGAGGACCTGACCGGTGGCACGTTCACGATCACGACCACCGGCGCGTTCGGCGGCCTGCTGGCCACGCCGATCGTGCATCACCCGCAGGTGGCGATTCTCGGCGTGCACGCCGTGACGCCGAAGCCGGTCGTGCGCGATGGGCAGATCGTGATCCGCGAGATGACGAACCTGTCGCTGTCCCTCGATCACCGCGTCGTCGACGGCGACGTCGGCGCGCGCTTCCTGTACGACGTGATCGCGCGGCTCGAGCGCGCGGAGGAGCCGGCCCGATGACGCATGAAATACTGAGCCTGATGGAGCCCGACGGATCGATCGACCCGGCGCGCGATCCGGGCATCGACCCCACGACCCTCGTCCGCATCTACGAGCACATGCTGCTGCTGCGGGTGCTGGACACGCGGATGATGAACCTGCAGCGCCAGGGGCGCATCGGCTTCTACGGCACCGCTCTCGGCGAGGAGGCTGCGACGCTGGGCAGCGTGGCGGCCGTGCGCGACACCGACTGGGTGTTTCCGGCGCTGCGCCAGGGCGGCGCGCTGCTCTGGCGCGGATTCCCGCTCGAGGCGTTCATCGCGCAGTTGATCGGCAACTCGGGCGACGTGCTCAACGGCCACCAGATGCCCTGCCACTACGCCGATCGCGGCGTGAACGTCGTCGCCTGGTCGTCGGTGATCGGCACGCAACTCCCGCACGCCGTGGGCATGGCGTGGGCTGCGCGACACAAGGGCAAGGACGACATCGCCGTGGCCTACCTGGGCGACGGCGCGACGAGCTCGGCCGACTTCCATGCGGCGATGAACTTCGCCGGCGTGTGGAAGGCGCCGGTCGTGTTCGTCTGCCAGAACAACCAGTGGGCGATCTCGGTGCCGGTCGAAGCGCAGACCGCGGTGGTCGAGCTGGTGCGCAAGGCCGACGGCTATGGCGTGCCCGCCGTGCGCGTTGACGGCAACGACGCGCTCGCCGTGTATCGCGCCGTCTCCGAGGCGGCCGCGCGCGCGCGGCGCGGCGACGGGCCGACGTTCATCGAGTGCGTCACCTTCCGCATGGGCGGACACTCGTCGAGCGACGACCCGACACGGTATCGCGACGACGCAGTCGTCGCGGCATGGAAGCTGAAGGACCCGGTCGTGCGCCTGCGCCGCCATCTCGAGGGCCGCGGCCTGTGGAGCGAGGAGAAAGAGACCGCGGCCAACGAGGGGTGGAACGCAAAGGTCGGGGAGGCGATCAAGTTCGCCGAGGCGATGCCCGCACCGGCGGTCGAGAGCATGTTCGACGGCGTCTACGCATCGCCGCCGTGGAATCTGCGGGAGCAGTGCGACTGGCTCACGGCCGAAGGTGGTGGTCACGCCAGGGATGAAGGGAGATTTCCCCTGTGAGCATGATCCCGCCCAGCGGGCCCGGCGATCCGCGTCCGGGGGCGCCGCAGCCGAGAGTGCACATCGACGATCCGCTCGCCCGCGCCACCGCGCAGAGGGCCGAGGAACTCGCCCGCGGCACGCGCGCCGCAGCCGAGAAGCGCCGCACCGTCGGCCGGACATTGCGCATCGTCCTGTTCGCCGCCTTGCTGGTCATCGCCGGGGGCCTGTGGTGGCTGCTCTCGCCGAAGCCCGCGACGAAGCCCACGGAGTCGTGGGAGCGCCGCGTCGCCGCCGGCACGAAGGTGACGGGTCCGTCGCTGGCCGTGAGCCCGGACGGGAAGTGGTTCGCGCTCGCCTGGGCCGAGGGCGGCACGCTGTGGTGGATGCGGGGCACGCGCGAGGCGACGGGGCGCTTCCGCTTCGATGCGCCGACCGCGGTGCCCGACCAGTCGCATCCGTTCAGCGCGTTCGACGAGGATCCGCCCAAGGCCGCGATCGACGACCAGGGCCAGGTCGCCGTCGCCTGGATGACACGCCCGGCCAATCGCGGGGAGGGCTCGGTGATCGCGGTGGCGCGACCGAATCTCGACCGCGACGGGGCGGTCGCGATCACGCGCATCGAGCCGACCGATCCCGCGGGGTTCTACCTCTGCGAATCGATCCAGTACGACGACGATGGCGGGTTGCTCGCGGTGTGGATCGACGCCGGCTCGGCGGCACACTCGCAGGGGGAGATCGGCACGCTGCAGTGCGCGACCGCGCCGGCGCAGGGCCCGTTCGAGACGACGGCGGTGCTGGCCGACAGCATCTGTGCCTGCTGCCGCACGTCGGTGTCCTGGTTCGGCCCCGACACCTTCGCCCTGTCGTGGCGTGGCGTCGACCCGGCGAACTCGCGCGACGTGCGCTTCGCCGTGCTGCGCGAGCGCGGCCTCGACGGCTCCGGCACGCCGGCGCTCGATCCGCAGTCGCGTGCGCTCGTGCGCGAGGACGGCTGGAAGATCGAGGGTTGCCCGTCGCATGGCCCGAGCATCGCCGCGATCGGTGACAAGGCCGCGTGGGTCGCCTGGTACACCGAGGGCACGCCGCGCGGACTGTCGCTGGCGAAACTCGACCCGCGCCACGGCGTCGAGGGATTCCGCTGGGCCACGCGTGAGACGTTCGAGATCGACGCGCGCGAGAAGACCGCTTACCCGTACGTCGTGACACTCGGCTCGGGCCGCCCGCTCGTCGTCTTCGAGGGCCCGGCGGCCGAAGGCGGTCGCGCGCTGTTCGGCCGCACGATGACCCGCAAGGGCCTGGGCCCGCCGGTGCGCTTCACGACGGCGACGCGCCCGTCGCGCCCGGTCGCCGTGCGCTGGGGCGGCAGCGGGGCGCTCGTCGCCTGGACCGAGACCGACGAACTCGGCTCGCGCCTGGCGATCGCGGAGTGGAAGGGGCTGTAGCTCGGGCCTGGCTATGGCCGTGTCCAGCTGCTCGCCAGCCGGCCGTTCAAGTCCGGCGTGTGCAACACGGGCATCTGGGGCGTCCCGCTGACCGCCCGCATGGCGGTCGGCACCGCGGGGACCTGGCGCTTCGAGGTGGTCGGTCGGAGGAGCCAGTCGGTCGATGTGGTCGTATCGACTCGGCCGGGAGGGCCGTGATGCGGGGTGGGAGCCTCGGTTCGCCCGAACTCGCCGCGGAGCAGTCGAGATCCTGATCGCCGCCGCCGCAGCGCTTTCCAACTTTCGCCGTCGCAAGTCGCCGCAGCCCACTTTCTGCCCAATTCACCTCGCCTGAGATAGGTAAATTGGGCAGAAAGTGGGCAGCGCGCGGGCGGCGAGCCCGAACCGGAAAACAGCCCAGTGGACTGTTCCCGAAAACCGCCAATTGCGCAGTTCGCCCGGGCATGCGCCCGGCCTCAATCCGCCGTCGCGACCGCCTCCACCGCCGCGATCGCCGCTGCCGCCAGCCCGTGATGGCGCATGCCCGCCAGGATCGCATCCCGATAACGCCGCGACGGAAGGCCCGCGGGCTCGGCTTCGGGACTCATCGCGTACGTCTCGACGTCCTGCGTCCCGCCTCCCTCCATGTCCACGAACAGGGCGATCCGGTCGTACAGGTTCGACGCCTGGCCCGGGCCGTCGTATCCTTCGTAAGCGTCGAGCGACGCGTAGTGCTCCCTGGTGATGGCGAAGACGACGCCGTGGACGACCGAACCGAAGCGCGGCTCGATCGTCGCCACCGCGCCGGCCCAGTCGCGGCCGTAGCCGCGGAAGGCCAGCGTGTAGCCGGGCAGCGTCGCACGCCCGATCACGCGATGGCCGGGGCAGCGCGCTTCCATCTGCACGGGCTCGAGGTTCGAGCCGTAGGCGAAGTAGTGAGCCGGTTCCATGCGCCCAGATTGCACTCGCCGACCACCCCCACGCAAGAGGACCCGCCATGCATGGCCCCGTCGTCACCACGACTCCGCCCGGCAGCCCGCAGCCCATCGGTCCATACCATCACGTCGCGCGCGCCGGTTCGTTCATCATGATCGGCGGCGTGGCGGGCATCGATCCGGCGACCGGCACGCTCGAAGGGCCCGGCGTGGCCGCGCAGACGACGCGCATCGTCGACACTTTCCGAAGACTGCTCGACTCCGTCGGAGCTGACCTGGCGCACGTGCTGCACGTGAACGTGTTCCTGGTCGACGTCGCGGACTTCGCGGAGATGAATCGCGCCTACGCCGCGGCGATGGGGGAGCACCGGCCGGCGCGGACGGCGATCGGCGTCGCGGCGCTGCCGATCCCGGGCGCGCGACTGACCATGAACCTGACCGCGGTCACGCGCGAGGCCGGAGCCTAGTCAGTCGCAGACCGGCGTCGCCTCGAGGGCGGCGATCACGGGCTCGGGCAGGCTGTGGCGGCGCATGCCCGTGATCAGCGTCCAGCGATAGCGGCGCGAGGGCAGGCCGGCCGGGCGCGGGCGCATGAGGTAGGTCTCGACCTCGAGCGCTTCGTTCAACTCGAGCACGACGGTGCGCCGCACGCGGTCGTACAGGTTCGCCGCGTGCTGCGGGCCGAGGTAGGTCTGCACGCGATCGAGCGAGACGAAGTCTTCCGGAGTCAGCTCGTAAACCACGCCGTGCACCATCGATCCCGGCGCATGCTCGACCGTGGCGACCGCGCCGCCCCACTCCCTGTCGCGCCCGCGGAAGACGAGCACGTGGTCGTGCAGGATCGCGCGGCACAGCAGGCGATGTGCCGGACAGCGGGCGCGCATCGTTTCCGGGTCCAGGTTCGAGCCGTAGGCGAAATAGACCGGAAGCGGTGCGGCAGGCGTGGTCATCGTCGGTCTCCCATGTTTCCGAGTCTAGCAGCCCTGCCGCAGCCCTGCCGCGGGCTTGCGCGGCCCGGCCAGAGCTGCGAGGCTTTCTCCGCCCCGGCAGCGAATCCGATGCTACCGAGTTGCTCGATCTCCATCGTCCGTTCGTCGAGTCGACCGCAGGCTCGTTCGAGTCCGAGCCGCCGACCGTCGCGGAATTCGCCCGGCGCATTGCGAAGTCCATCGCCGCCTACTGCTGGTCGGTCGTGGTGCCGGCCGACGAGACCAACGAACCCTGAGCGCAGGACGGGGCCCGAGCATGCAAGCCGACGATCTCTCCTCTGAACTTCTCGCCCTGTGGAACTTCGGCGACCCGGCCGAGTCCGAGCGACGCTTTCGCGCGCTGCTCCTGCGCGTGGAGGCCGAGCCCGAAGCTGCGGCGATCGTCACCACGCAGATCGCCCGGGCGCAGGGCCTGCAGCGGAACTTCGACGAAGCGCACGCCACCCTCGACGCGGTCGCGGCCCAGCCGGCAGCGAGCGGTGCGCGGGTCGCGGTGCGCCTGGCGCTCGAGCGCGGCCGCGTCGTGCGCTCGGCGGGCGAGCCCGGGGCGTCACGTCCGCACTTCGCCTCCGCATTCGCGCGGGCCGGTCAGGCGGGGGAGGACGCGCTCGCGGTCGATGCCGCGCACATGCTCGCCATCGTCGAGACCGATCCGGCGCTGCAGGCGACGTGGAACGAGCGTGCCCTGGCGCTGGCCGATGGTTCCTCCGACCCGCTGGCCCGGCGTTGGCGCGCGTCGCTGCTCAACAACATGGGGTGGACCTGCCAAGGCGAAGGCCGCTTCGACGAGGCCCTCGCTCTGTTCGAGCGCGCGCTCGTCGCCCGCGAGGAACGGGGCGACGCCGGTTCGATCCGCGGGGCGCGCTGGTGCGTGGCGCGAGTGCTCCGTTCGCTCGGTCGCGTCGACGAGGCACTTGCTGCGCAGCAAGTGCTCAACGACGCGATCGTCGCGGCCGGCGCCCCCGCCGATGGATTCGTCTTCGAGGAGATCGCCGAGTGCCTGGTCGCGCTCGGCCGCGCCCGGGAAGCAGGCCCCTGGTTTGCGCGGGCGCATGCCGAACTGGTGAGGGATCCGTGGTTCGTCGCCGCCGAGCCGGAGCGCCTGGCCCGGATGCAGGCCGGGAGCTAGGTCAGGATCGCCGTCGCCGAAAGCTCCTATCCCGTGGCAAGCATTGGGGCTAGACTCGCGGACGGTTGCGGCCCGGCCCTCGGATGGACGCGGACACACGGGGCGCACGAAGTTCTGGCGAAGGGAGCCCGGTTGGCACTCGCGACTCCGGATTCGAAGTGATCCCCGCCCTCGACGCCCTCGACCTGCTGGTCGATGGCAACCGGCGGTTCGCCTCGGGTGTCCACGGTCGCGACGGGCTCGAGGATCAAGCCCGCCGTCGCGAGCTGACCGACGGGCAGGAACCCTTCGCCATCATCCTGGGTTGTTCGGATTCACGCGTGCCGGCCGAGCTGGTCTTCGACCAGGGGCTGGGCGACCTGTTCGTCATCCGTGTCGCCGGCAACATCGTCGCTCCGTCCCAGGTCGGCAGCGTCGAGTTCGCGGCATCCCGTTTCAACACGAAGCTGGTCGTCGTGCTGGGTCACGCCGAGTGTGGCGCCGTGCTGGCCACGCTCGAGGAACTGGGCCGGCCGTCGGCCGACCAGTCGCGCAACCTGCGATCGATCGTCGATCGCATCCGCCCCGCGGTCGAGCCCCTGCTCCCATCGTCAACGCATCCGGGTCCGGAGTCGATCCTGCACGAGGCCGTGCGGGCGAACATTCGTGCCTCGGCCGATCACCTGCGCCACGGATCGGAGGTGCTGGAGAGCCTCATCCACTCCGACGGACTCCTCGTCGTCGGAGCCGAGTACTCGCTGCAGACCGGAGTCGTTGAGTTCTTCGACGGGGTGCCGGGACGGGCCCGCCAGGGAGGTTGAGATGATGGGCAAGGGACTGAAGTCGATGATCAAGGGCGTGTGGTGGATGTTCCTGTTGCGCGGGATCGTGGCGATCCTGTTCGGCCTGACCACGTTCTTCGCGCCGGGGCTCGCGGTCGCCTCGCTGGTGATGTACTTCGGCGCATATGCGTTCCTGGACGGCGCCGCGACCACCTGGGGCGCCATCAAGAGCCGCAAGGCCGACGGCAGCTGGTGGGTGTTCGCGCTCGAAGGCGTGCTCGGCCTGGTCATCGGCATGATGGCGTTGGCTGCGCCGGGAGCGGTCGCCCTCGCGTTCCTCGTCTACTTCGCCGTGTGGACGATCTTCAGCGGCGTGTTGCGCATCTTCACGGCCATCCGCCTGCGCAAGGAGATCAAGGGCGAGTGGATGATGATCGCCGGCGGCGCGATCTCCGTGTTGTTCGGCGCCTTCCTGATGAGCCAGCCGGCCGCGGGAATCCTCGGCATGACGTGGATGATCGGCGCGTTCGCGCTCATCGTCGGCATCATCATGGTGCTGCTGGCGATGAAGGCCCGCGGATTCGCCAAGGACGTCGCGGAAGCGGCGCGCGGCTAGTCTCGCGGCTGGTCCAGGGGAGAGGGCTCGCCTGCCGGGGGTGAGGGAGCCCTCGACCCACCCCAGGAGGTGAAGCATGAGCAGTGCGACGGCCCCGGATCGGACCGAGGCGTCCGAGTACTTCTTCAAGTACATCGATCTCGTCGCCGCCGGCGACATTTGCGACCTGCTCGACGCGCAGCGGGAAGCGGTCCTCGCACTCATCGATGGCATTTCGGAAGAGCGATCCCGCACGTGCTACGCGCCCGACAAGTGGAGCCTCCGCCAGGTGCTGAGTCACGTCAACGACACCGAGCGACTCTTCGTCGCGCGCGCCTTCTGGTTCGCGCGCGGGTTCGAGTCGCCGCTTCCCGGGTTCGATCAGGATGTCGCGATGGCGGTGGCGGGGGCCGAGGCGCGTTCGTGGCGCAGTCACGTCGACGAGTTCCACGCCGTGCGCGCGGCGACATCGACGTTCTTCCGCGGCCTGCCGGCCGACGCGTGGTCACGGCGCGGGATCGCCAGCGACAACCCGTTCACGGTCCGGGCGCTGGCGTGGATCACGGTGGGCCATGTGGCGCATCACGTGAAGATCGTGCGGGAGAAGTACCTGCCCCTCCCTTGACACCCCGCATCCCCCCTGCTAGCTTCCGCTGTGACTTGGACTTGGCCGCGCGACGCTCGGGACCACGGCCCCGGTCGAGCGGCCATTCGCTTGCGCCCCGCAGTCCGACCGCAACACCCGACGAACCCGGCCCAGGCGTTCCTCGAACCAACTCAGGACGGACCATGAACCTGCACGAGTACCAGGCCAAGGAACTGTTCCAGCGCGGCGGCATCGCCATCGTGCCGGGCATCGTCTGCGTGACGCCGGCGGAAGTGCGCGCCGCGGCCGAGAAGATCGGCGGCGCCGTGATGGTGAAGGCGCAGGTGCACTCGGGCGGCCGCGGCAAGGCCGGGGGCGTGAAGTTCTGCAGCGACGCGGCGACGGCCGAGGAGAAGTCGCGGCCGATCTTCGGGCTCACGATCCAGGGCTTCCCGGTGCACAAGGTGCTGGTCACGTCGGCCGTCGACATCGGCAGCGAAACCTATGCCGCGATTCTCGTCGATCGCGCGATCAAGAAGCCGATCCTCATGATCTCGGCGGCAGGCGGCGTCGAGATCGAGACGACGGCGCACGAGAACCCCGACGCGATCCGAAAGCTTCCCATCGATCCGGTGATCGGCCTCATGCCATACCAGGCTCGCTCCGTCGTCGTCGCGCTGGGCATGAGCGGCAAGCCGG
>JANOEH010000047.1:0-67175 GCA_031413115.1 Candidatus Eiseniibacteriota bacterium
CCCGATCGTCGACCTTGCCGGGCTCGTCACCCCCGAGACGGGCGAGCTCATGCAGTCGCACACCTACGACGACATCGCGATCGAGATGCGCTTCGCGGCGTTCGCGCGGCCCGAGTACTTCATCGACGCCGCCACCGAGCCCGCAAGGATGAAGGCCGACAGCCCCTACGGCGCCTGCCTGACGCTGGTGCGCGAGGGCCGTCTCGACCACCGCGCGATCCGCAAGCCGGAGCCCGCGTGGTTCAGCGCGTACCGGATTGATTGGGGGTGTGTGGACCGAGTCCGCTCTCAGGGCCCGGCGGCCAGAGGCGGCCCACCCACTTCGCCGTAAACACGACGGCGTCGCCCGGGCCGAGCGTCACGACGCGCCGCGGATCAAACGGATCCTTCGACGTGAAGGTCACGGTGAACGTTCTTGCCTGCGCACGATCGCGGTTGGCCAGCAGATACCGGATCTTGCCTTCGACGGGCGCGGTGTAACCGAGAGTCGCCGGCCCACCCCGGACGTCCTCGACGCCGGGCACCGATTGCGGGCCCTCGCCCCCGAGTCCATCCGGCAACCCACCACCAAAGTGAACGGCACGCATCGCCGCCGTTCCGCGCGAAATGGCCAGGTTGTGGATGCGTGCGTTGATCGCGGCGAGGGTGTCGTAGCGCGCAGTGCGCGTCCCGCCGTAGGCGATCGCGCCGCCGTGCCAGTGGAATGGCTCTTCGGAGGGATTCGGCGTGACGTAGGTGAACCACGTGATCCCGCTCGCGCCGTGGGCGAGCGCCTGAGTTCCCTGGTAGAGCGCCTCCACCGCCGTGACCGCGCGCAGGTCGCCATGGCCCGTCCACTGGAGCACGGCGCCGAACGGACGCCCGGTTGCCTGCGAGACACGCGCCGCCTCGCGCAGCGTGGCGAGGAAGTGTGGGCGCTCGCCGCCCGGGCCGAACGGATACGCATCGAACGTGAACAGCATGAGTTCGCCCGCCCCGATCGCCGCCGTGACCTCGTTTCGCCATCGTGCTGCAGCGTTCGGATTCGCCGCGTCTCTCGGTGCAATCGGGAGGAAGTTCACATACGCCGGATGCCACGGGTCGAGGCGCCGGAGGAGCCGTGCGGCGGGCGCCCACGCGGGCGCGTCGGACGGCTGCGGTTCGTCGGCGAGGAAATACCCCGCGAGGGAGTTCGAGTCCTTGTAGGCCTGCACGATGGCCTCCACGCGAGCCTCCCAGCCGGGACGGGTCGTCTCGTCGGGATGGAGCGAATCGTCGCGCACGAAGACGTACGGGAGGTAGCTCTCCTCCTCCGTCGCGCGCATGGAGTCGAGCAACGCGAGCCGTGCGACGTTGTCGGATCGGCGGAAGCGGTCTTCGAGCGGCCCCATCGACACGTCGAGCCGGGCCTTCGCGTGCGTGCGCCAGTTCGCGGGCGAGAGATCGTCGGCGCGCGGGCCGACCCAACCGGCGATCCAGAACCCGTTGTTCCCGAGCGGCGAGCGCATCGCGGGGACGGCGGCGAGGTCGGCCTCGACGAACACCGGCACGGCCACCTGCGCCGCCTCGCGCGCCCGCGAGGCCGCAAACGTCGCCAGCAAGGCCGCGACGACCGCGAGCCCGGTGTCGAACAGCCGTCGCGCGGGGCTGCGGCCTTCAATCACGCTTGCCCAGGTCGGTTCCGGTGTCGTGCACGTCGTCGGCGAGCAGGGCCTGCGCACGGCGCAGCTTGCCGCGGCCGAACTTCGCCTCGACCTCGTCGAGCGCCTTCTGGAACGCGGCGTCCTGCGCGCGCGCTGGTTCGTCGGCGGCGTCAAAGAGCGACAGCGTCTGCGCCGCGAGCTCGACCAGCCCCGACACGCCCACACCGATGAGGCGCAAGGGTCGCGGCAGCGGATCGGCGGCCAGCAGCTCGCACGCGGCGCGGTAGATCACGTCGCCGTCGTCGGTCGCGGCGCCGAGCGAGCGCTGTCGCGTGCGGGTGTCGAACGCCTCGTCGCGCAGCTTCAGCTGCACCGTGCGCCCGGCGAGCCCGCTGCGGCGCAGGCGCACGCCGACGCGCAGCGCCTGGTCGGCGACGATGGCGACCAGCCGCGCGCGGTCATGCTCGTCGGCGGCGAACGTCATTTCGCTCGAGATCGACTTCGCGGGCAGGTCGGGCACGACCGCTCGGTCGTCACGGCCCAGCGCGAGCGCATGCCAGTCGAGCCCGTGGTCGCCGAGGTTGCGGCGCACCCACCCGACGTCCTTCGCGGCCAGGTCGCCGATCGTGCGGATGCCGAGCGCGTGCAGCTTCGGCGCGCTCCTGGCGCCGACGCCCCACAGGCGCTCGATGGGCAAGGGGTGAAGGAAGGTCAGGAGCCCGGCCTCGTCGATCACCACGAGCCCGTCGGGCTTCCCGTGGTCGGAGGCGAGCTTCGCCGCGAACTTGCACGGCGCGATGCCGACCGACGCGATCAGCGCGACCGCCTCGCGCACGGCGGCCTTGATGCGGCGGCCGAGCTCCTCGGGCGGGCCGAAGTGACGCTCGGTCCCGGTGACGTCGAGGAACGCCTCGTCGAGCGACAGCGGCTCGACCAGCGGCGAGAAGCCGGCGAGCACCGCGAACACGCGCTTCGAGACCTCGGCATACTTCGCGGGGTCGCCGGGCAGGCGCACCAGGTCGGGGCACAGGCGGACCGCGCGCGACATGGGCATGGCCGAGCGCACGCCGAACTTGCGCGCTTCGTACGAGGCAGCGGCGACGACGCCGCGCTGGCCGGGCGCGCCGCCGACCACGACGGGCTTGCCGGCGAGCGAAGGGTCGTCGCGGATCTCCACGGACGCGTAGAACGCGTCCATGTCCACGTGCGCGATGCGTCGGAGCGGGGCTGCGGGAGGCATGGGGCGGCGAGCGTAGCACACGCGTCGCACCGCTGCGGCGGGGTGGATACAGCTACCTCGCCGCGCCAGCGGCGAGGGGAAGTCCGGTCGGCGCACAGGCGCGCACCGGCATTTCGCACGCGCCCCCGGCAAGGCATGTCCGGCGTTCAACTTGGAGCATCTGCCCATCGACCCGGCGGGTTCGCAAAGGCCCCCCCGCCTGGCGGCGGGGGAGATAGGCACGCCTCGTGCATTGCTTCGCCTCGTCTTGAGGCACGCGCATCCCCTGCACGAGAGGAGTCCTCGATGAGTCCGCGCATGCTGTTCGTCAACGTGGTGCTGGGCGTGTCCGTGCTGGCGCGAATGGGGTCGGCCGAGACCCAGCTACCGTCCGCCGAGAGTGCGGAGCGCCCGGCATTTCTTGCGGTCTCTTCCGAGGTCCCGGGAGCCGCCCTCGCGCTCGCCGCCGCGCCGATGTTCGCCGTGGGTGGCAGCGACATCGCCACGCTGCAGGTGCGCCGTTACTACAAGACCCCTCCGCCGCCTCCCCCTCCGCTGCGGGCGTACCAGCCGCGCAACCTGTTCGCCGTCCGTGGCGGATTCTTCGACGCGGACAACGTGTCCGAGGAGTCGTGGATGATGGGGCTGAAGGCCGTCGGAAACGTGAGCCCGATGTTCCGCCTGGGCGGGACGGTCGACTGGCAGTGGCGCACCAACAGCACGCGCACCGTGATCTCGACGGGAATCGACGGCGCGGGCAACGTCGTGCAGTACAGCCGGACGATCGCCGAGTCCCAGTCGAGCCTGGTGCCGCTCATGGCTGTCGCCGAGTTCGTCCTGCCGTCGCAGGTGGTCCAGCCGTACGTCGGCGTCGGCGGCGGGTGGGAGTTCATGTACGTCGAGGCGTTCGACTACACGACCGGCTTCGGCTACGCGGCGCATTACGACGGGCCGGGCTGGCAGCTCTACGGCGGTGCCGACTTCCTGATCGCCCCGAACGTGCGTCTCAATGCCGAGGTATTCCACAACGAGGCGACGGTCGAGAGCAACTTCTACGACCCGTACTACGGCTACGCCACCGAGCAGCGCATCGACGCCGACGGAACAGGCGGCCGCTTCGGGTTGAGCTTCGCCTTCTGACCCGGAGCGACGCCGCGAAGGAAGGCAGCGGGCGGGGCGCCTCCGGGCGCCCCTTCTCGTTGCAGGAACGTCGCTTGGCCGTGGGCCGCTTTGCACGATGCACGGTCGCCTGCTATGCTTTCTCTGATCTTGAATGCTTCACCCCAACGCGGACGGCGGAGGACGCGGCGGGGGCGACCCCGTTCACCCGCGGGGTCTTTGCTTTTGCGGTCCGCTGCATCGGGGAGGAATCGTGCCGTACACGAAGGAAGAGGAGCAGCGGCGTCGCGCCGAGGTCGAGCCGCCCGTCGAGCGAACGGTCGAGGACGCGGTGCTGTCCTATCATCCGGTCCGCACCTTCGAGAAACGCGAGGTGCCCGAGGACAAGCTCCTCAAGATCCTGTCGCTCGCCCAGCGTGCGCCGTCGGAGTGGGGCGTGCAGCCGTGGCGCTGGCTCATCCTGCGCCAGCGCGACCAGCGCGAGAAGGTGTTCGCCTGCACCACCGGCTCCCCGGCGATCCTGTCGGCCCCGCTCGTGCTCGTGGCCTGCGCCAACACGCGCGAGTGGATCGAAGCGAAGGACACCTTCAAGGGCCGCGTCGAAGCCGGCCGCATGACGCAGGATGAGTACGACGAGGCCATCGCCGAACTCGACCGCCTGTGCGGCGACGAGGACGGTCGCGGCGCCCGCGAGTTCGCGCTGCGCAACACGATGATGGCGCTCACCGCGTTCATGCTCGTCGCCCAGGGCGAAGGCCTCGCCACCGGCCCGATGGGCGGCTTCGACGAGGCGCGCCTCAAGGCGGCATTCGACCTGCCGGAAGAGTGGGTCGTCGCCGCCGTCTGCGCGCTCGGCTACCCCGACGAGGAGTTCGATCGCACGCTGCGCAAGCCGCTCGGCGACATCGTGCACTGGGACCGCCACGGCGGCGCCCGGCAGCAGTCGCAGGAGACCGGCAGCACGACTTAAACTGGCTGCGAGAGCAGCCAGGAGCGAAAGACACGAATGGCTCGGGGCAGTCGCCCCGGGCCATTCGAATCGAGGCTCCCCGCCTCGAGAGCAGCCCCCGTACCCGCCCCCGGGGGACACATGAGTGAACTTCAACGAAATTGGTCACTCCTCCTCCTCTTGTCGCGACGAAGCACTCGACGTGACTCCGTCTCTGACGTAGGCTCGACCTGTTCACGATATCGTCGAGACTCCGTTGTTCACGAAGCTCGTCGAGAGGGATCTCGACGATGACGAGTACGCCGCACTTCAGGTGGTCCTGGTCGGAAACCCTGAGGCCGGGGTCGTGATTCCCGGGACGGGTGGAGTCCGCAAGCTCCGCTGGGCAGCCCGTGGAAAGGGCAAGCGCGGCGGAGCGCGCGTGATCTACTTCGTCCGGATGCGCAGCGGGATCATCTGGATGCTCGACATCTACAGGAAGGCAGTTCGCGAGGACATTTCCGCCAGAGTTCTCCGGCGGATGAGGGAGGAGCTCGAAGATGCCACGTCGTGAACGAGACATAGGCCGCGAGATCTTGACGGGCATTCGACAGTTGAAGCGCGGAATCCACGGCCGGATCCTGACTGTCCCGTCGGTCGCAGCGATCCGTGGCAAAACCGGACTGTCGCAGACGGATTTCGCAGCGCGAATCGGGGTCTCCGTTCGAACGCTTCAGGAATGGGAGCAGGGCCGGCGTGCACCTTCGGGCCCGGCTCGCACACTGCTTTCGATCGCGTACGCCAACCCGGACATCCTGCTCGGCGTGACTCCTGGAAGGGCCCGCTCGTCAGGGAGCTGAACTTGCGCCGTGCAGGTTGCCGGGGTGGTCGCATTGACTTGCTCCGGGCCGTCTCCCCGCGGATCATCAGGGTCGCCACCAGATAGCCCCCGCCGCGACGGTGGCGAGGCCGCTTCGCAGCCTCATCCCCCGATCTCCGACATGTTCACCGGCGCCTCGGGGCCGCTGTAGCCCAGCGCCAGGTGGTGGCTCTCGGGCTTGCGCGTCATCGCATCGACGATGAGGCCGCGCAGGTCGTCGACCGTCGCCCCGGCCCGCAGCGGGCCGCGCAGGTCGCAGCCCGACTCGCCGAACAGGCACAGCCGCAGCTTGCCGGTCGTGGTCAGGCGCACGCGGTTGCAGGCGCCGCAGAACGTGTGCGACAGCGGCGTGATGAAGCCGACCGAGCCGACCGCGCCGGGGTACCTGAACTCCGCGGCGGGGCCGGCCAGCGCGTCGCGCTCGACGGGGATCAGTGTGCCGACGGCGGCCAGCCGCTCGCGGATGGAGTCGGTCGAGACGTACTGCCCGACCTGGGCGCCCGGGTTCGAGCGCATGGGCATGACCTCGATGAAGCGGATGGTCCATGGCCGCGTGAACGTCGTACGGGCCATGGCCTCGATCTCGCCGTCGTTGACGCCCTTCATCACCACCATGTTGAGCTTGATCGGGGCGAGGCCCACTTCCTCCGCGGCGGCGATGCCGTCGAGCACCGCCTCGAGCGAGGAGTTGACCGAGATCGCCTTGAACGTCGCGGGATCGAGCGTGTCGAGCGAGACGTTGACGCGCTTGAGGCCGGCATCCTTCAGCGCGCGGGCCTTGTCGCGCAGGAGGACGGCGTTGGTGGACAGCGCCAGGTCCTCGACCTCGGCGAACGCGGCCAGCCGGGCGACCAGCGACTCGAGGTCGCGGCGGACCAGCGGCTCGCCGCCGGTGAGGCGGAACTTGCGGACGCCGAGCCCGACCATCGCCTCGGCGATGGTCCCGATCTCCTCGTACGAGAGGATGTCGGCGGGCTGCTCGCCGCCGAGGTAGCCGTTGGGCATGCAGTACCGGCACCGCAGGTTGCAGCGGTCGGTGACCGAGATGCGGACGTAGCGGATGGAGCGGCCGAACGGGTCGATCATGATCGGGCAAGGATATCATGTCGGCGCGGTGATCAGCGACCGCGGCCAAGTCCTGTCTCCATGCGAGCTTGGCCTTGTCGCTGTCCCACCCCTCGTGTAGGTTGCGGCGCATGAGGTCCTTCCGCTTTCTCCAGCTCTCCGATCTTCACCTGGGTCGTCCGTTCACGTGGCTTCCGCCCGCGCTCGCCGAAACGCGCCGGTCCGAGCAGCGCGACCTCCTGTGGCGCGCCGTGCAGCGCGCGATCGACGACAAGCTCGACGCCGTCCTGATCGTCGGCGACCTGTTCGACGGCGAGATCGTCGATCGCGAAACCGTCGCGCGCGCCATCGAGTGCGTGTCGCAGGACGGCTGCCCGCCGGTGTTCATCGCGCCCGGCAACCACGACTGCTTCTCGCGCTCCACGTTCTACTACGACAATCGCCGTCTCGTCGCCGCGGGGCAGGCTCCGTGGCCCGGGCACGTGCACATCTTCGACTCGCCGCGCTTCGCGAGCGCGCCGCTGGCCGGCCGCGACGACATCCTGATCTGGGGCCGCTGCGCCGATCGCAACGTCGACTCGAGCGAGCGCGTGCTCGCCGAGGATCGGCCCACGCTGCTGCGCGACCGGCTCAACGTGCTCATGCTGCACGGCTCGCAGGACGGGTTCCTGCCGCCGGGCAAACGCATGACCGCGCCGTTCAACGCCGACGAGCTGCTGGCGTGGGGGGCCGATTATGCCGCGCTGGGCCACTATCACCGGCCGTCCACGATCGTCGACGACGACGGCGTGATCCGTGGCAGCTATTCGGGTTCGCCGGTCGCGCTGGCCATCGACGAGACCGGGCCGCGCTACGTGCAGGTCGTCACCGTCGAGCACGTCGCCGACCACCGGCGCGTCGAGATCACGCCGCTCGAGCTGGATCGCCGCCGCTTGCACCGGCTCGAGGTGCGCGCCGACGGCGTGGGTTCGCCCGAGGGCCTGGTGCATCGCATCGTCAGCGGGCTCGAGGCGGCGCTCGTCGGCGCCGAGGACTTCGCGTTCGTCACGCTGACCGGCCGCGTGCGCTCGGGCATCGACGTCAAGGCGCGGGCCGAGGACGTGCCGTTCAAGTGCTTCCACCTGTCGCTCGATGCGGCCGCGCTGCGCCCCGACTACGACCTCGAGGCCTACCGGCGGCTCGAGCCCAAGACCACCGAGGAGCGCTTCGTGCGCTCGCTGCTGGCCGAGCTCGACGCCGAGCCCGACCCGGCGCGGCGGCGCATCGTCGAGGCGGCGCTCTATTACGGACTCGACGCGCTGCGCCTGGGTGACGTGGCGCCGCGCTACGAGCACGCGGGGGGCGCATGATCCTTCGTCGGCTCAAGATCGACGGCTTCGGCGCGCTGAGCGGCGCGTGGACGTTCGAGCCGGGTGCACTGCACCTGGTCGTCGGCGAGAACGAGCGCGGGAAGACCACGCTCGCCGCCGCCATCGCCGCCGCGCTCTACGGCCTCGAGGCCGACAAGCGCAGCTGGCGCGACCGCGCCACCCCGCTCGAGCAGCATCGCCCGTGGAGCGGCAAGCCGTACGCGCTCGAGCTCGAGTTCGAGCTCGCGGGCCGGCGCTACGTGGTCAATCGCCACTTCGGGAACGGCCGCCTCACCGTGCTCCAGGATGGCAAGGACGTGACCGAGACGTTCCGCCACGGTTCGGGCGAGTACAAGCTGGGCGAGGAGCTGCTGGGCATGAGCGGCGACCAGTTCGCGCGCAGCGCGCTCTGGCTGCAGCCCGGCCCCGGCCGGCTCGGCGGCTCCGAGGTGCGGCCCGACGGCACGCTGACGTCGCTGCTCGAGAGCATGGCGTCGTCCGTGCAGGGCGACACCACGGCGGCCGAGGCGATCGGCGTGCTCGATGACGCGCTCAAGAACTACCGCGGCGTGCAGCAGTCGGGAATGATCGCCAACGAGATCAAGAAACTCGAGATCGCGCTGGGCACGATCGCGGTCGACCTCAACGCCGCGCAATCCGATCGCGAGGCTCTGGCCACGGACCTGACGCGACTCGCCGAGTTCGAGGATCGCGAGAATGCGCTCGGCTCACGGCTGCTGGTCGCCCGTCGCGGCGGCGCGGTACGCCGCCTGGGCGAGGTCGAAGCCGCGCTCGAGAAGGACGACGCCGAGCGCGCGCAGCTCACCGCGTGGCGCGACGAGCTCAAGCGCCTGGCCCCGGCGCGCGCCGTGCCCGACGACGCGCCCGATCGGCTGCAGGCCGCGCAGGCCGAGTTGGGCGCCGGCCGGCGCACGCTCGAGGAGGTGCGCGCCGAGCGCGAGCGCGACATTTCGGGCCCGCGTCTCGAGATCGAGACGACGCTGGCCACCTACGCCGCGTTCACCAACGCCGAGGCGCGCCAGATCGAGGAGCTGCATGCCCTCGAAAAGGACCTGGAGCGGGCGCGTCAGCAGGCGCGGAGTTCGGCCGAGAAGCGCGCCGAGCTCGAGAAGGAGCTCACGGCGCGCGGCGTGCCCGTCGAGCGGGCCGCCGAGCTGTCGGCGCGCTTCGGCCCGCTGACCGCCGAGGATCGCGGGCTGCTCACGCAGTTCCCCGCGCAGACGCAGCACCTGGTCACCGAGGCCGAGACCTCGCAGCGCGCCGCGCAGGGCGGGCAGGCGATCATCGAGGAGGTGGGCCGTCAGCGCAGTCGCATGCGCGGCTTCGGCTTCTTCGCCGGCGTCGTCGGGCTGCTCGCGGGGACCGCGGCGGTGTGGCTGGCGCTGGCCGGGCGCTCGATCGAGAGCTTCGTCGGCCTGGGCGTCACGCTGCTGGCGCTCGCCGGCGCGACGGTGCTCCTGCTGCGCAGCGCGGCCCACCGCGATGCCGACCGACGGGCGGCGCTCGACCAGGTGGTCGAGGCACAGCGCCGCGCGGGCGAAGTGCGGCAGCGGCGCAAGGAGCGCGAGGACGCGCTCGCCCGCATGGCCGCGAAGTTCGACTTCCCCGACGTGACGACGCTGTTGCGCGATTTTGGCGAGTCGCAGCGGCTGATCGCCGAGGTGCAGCGCTTCGACTGGATCGACCAGGATCGCGCCCGGGCCGGCGAGGATGGCGCGCGGGTCGAGGCCGAGATGAAGGAGCGCCTGCGCAATGCAGGGCTCGACACCGGCATGCCGCCGCACGAGGCATTCGCGCGCCTGCACATGGGCATCGGCAGCGTGCTCGAGGCCCGCGCGCGGCGCACCCGGCTCGACGAACTGGAGAACGGCCTGATCGCCCGTGAGAAGGCCGCGCTGACGCGCATCGCCGAGGCCCGTGGCGGCATTCGCGCCCTGGCCGGCGCGCTGGGACTGCCCGTGCCCGACGGCGAGGCCACCGACACGCCGGTCGTTGGCGCGCGCGACGCGGGCGCCGCCGCGGCGCGCGAGAGTCGCGCCTTCGAGGCGCTCGCCGAGGCGGTTGCGACGAAGGCGGTCGAGCGTCGCCGCCTCGACACGCTCGAGGGCGAGCTCGTGCCCGCGGTCTCCGGGCGCGTGCTCGACGAGGCGACCCGTGGGGCCCTCGAACGCGAGCGCAATGGTCTCGCCGCCGAAGTCGAGGCCGCCGGCGCGGGAGCCCGCATCGGGCGCAGCCCGGCAGCCCCGATGGCGAGCCCGGGCGAGGCGCCCGGTGATGCCGTCGCGCTCGAGCGCGAACTCGAAGACGTCCGTCGCAACCTGATCGAGCTGCACGCGCGGGTCGGCGGACGCGAGGGTGCCACGGCCAAGCGTGCCGCCGAGCTGCTGGCGGATCGCGATCGCCTGCATGCCGCGCTGGAGCGCGCCCGCGCGTTCAAGGCAGCGGTCGAACTGGCACGCGAACGCTTCCAGACCGTCGCCCGCGAGACGCATGCCCGCTGGTCCGAGCACCTGGCCGGGCGCGTCGACGAGTTGCTCGCCCGGTTCGGGCTGGCGCACGCCGGGTTCAAGGTCTCGGACAAGCTCGAACTGTCGCTCACGCTCGACGGCGACCGGCTGAGCGGGGCGCGCCTCGAGCAGAGCTTGTCGACCGGCGCGCGCGACCAGGTGACGCTGGCGCTGCGCATCGCGATCTGCGAGTTCCTGGCCCGCGGCGGCGCGAAGTTGCCGCTGTTGCTCGACGATCCGCTCGCCCACGCCGACGACGCCCGGGCCGGGCGCCTGCTGCGGGTTCTGGCCGAGGCGGCCGCAACGGGGCACCAGGTGATCGTGCTCACCTGCCACCGGGCGACCGTCGACGCCCTGTCTGAGGAGGACCCTGCGTGGTTCGGCCAGGCCGTGCGGGTGGTCGAGTTCGGGGCCGCCGGGGTGGCTCGGCCGGTCTGATTCCCCCCGGCGCTCCGCGCTTCGGGATTGACTCCGGACATTGTTCGCCTAGTCTGACGACGCTCCCGGTGTGTCCCATGGCCGGGGTCGGGCGGCCCGAGTTCTCGGCGCCGCCGATGGACTCACAGAGTGGAGGGATCCATGCGACTTTGCAGACTACTGTTCATCGTCTCGATCCTCGTACTGGTCGGAGCGGCCTCGGTCGCCCAGGCCCAGGACGAACGGTTCGGGATCGTCGTGCACGGGGGAACCATGATTCCGGTTACCCAGGACGACAACGAGGAATCCGGCACGGCGTTCGGCCTTCGCTTCCCGATCAACACCGGGACGATCTTCGGTATCGAGCCGTACATCTACACGGGCAGCGGCAAGGAGATGACCGCCGACTTCGGGTTCGGCCCGGAGACGCGCGAGGGGATCGACCTGACCTCGTGGGGCGCCAACGTCTCGCTCGGACGGCTCGTCAAGCCGGGTTTCCACATCGCCCCGTTCGTCGGGATCGGCAACAACACGCTGCACCGGGAGTCGGGTGAAATCTCGAAGATCGGCTACAACGGCGGTCTCGAGCTTGGTATCGCCCCCGGCAAGATGATGATCAACCTGCGTGGCGAGATGAACGTCGTCGACATCGGTGAGTCGTCGCGGAAGTGGGGCCTGATCTCGCTCGGCCTCGGCTACCGCGTCACTCCCAACTTCTAGGAGGCCGGAATGAAAGCGCTTCGCTTTGCCGCGCTCTTGCTCCCGGTCGCACTTGCCGGGTGCATTCTCACGACGGGACAGTTCAACATCGACGTCGACCTCGACGATCCGATCACGATCGACAGCGACCAGAGCTACTACGCCGAAGTCGTGGACATGAACACCAACGAGGACTACGTCAGCCACAAGGACGATCTCGTCGGGATCGCCGACATCGCCCTGCTCGGTACGGCGGTCAACACCGGGCCGGCGGACATCGACGTGGAGGTCTGGATTTCGCCGGATGCCAGCAAGTACAGTGATGCCGACGACGTGCGCGAGAACGCCTACAAGCTCTGGGGTCCGTTCGGTGTCGCTGCCGACTCGGAGCGGAAGGTCACCTGGGACGACTCGGCCGCCCTGTTCAATTCGACCGGCAAGTTCGTGCTCCTCGAGGAGCTCAAGGGCGACGGCGTGTTCACCATGTACGCGCTGCGCACGACGGAGATCCTGGACGCGAAGTCGGTCCCCGTCGCGAAGACCTCCGGTTTCTCCGAGCTCAGCCTGAACGAGGGCAAGCTCGTGATCACCATCGAGGGCAAGGACTAAGCCTTCGTCGTCCACGACGCTGACGCAAAGCGAAACGCCGGACCAGAACATCGGTCCGGCGTTCTTGCTTGCGCTGGCACGGGCGGCGCTTCGCGCCGGTTATCGGAAGTCGCGCACCAGCACGACGTCGGTCGTGATCGTGCCGGCGCCGAAGGCGAGCGTCATCCCGCCGTCCACCCAGCGGATCTCGAAGATCTCCTGCCCCTCGAACTGCGTCAGCTGCCGTGCGCCCGACCCGTCGGCGTTCGCCATCCAGATGTTTTCCCCGGCCCCCACGCGCACGACGATCGCGAGCCGCGCTCCGTCGGGTGACCGCACGTAGTCCGTCAGGCGGCCAGATGCAAACCGGGTCACGGGTGCCGGCGTTCCGCCGCCAAAGGGCAGGCGCATCAGGTTGGCCGCCGGATCAGAGGTCGATAAGAAGTCGACCCCACGCTCGTCGGGGCTCAGCTGCGCGATCGTCGCGTCTCCCGGCAGCAGGATGCTGTCGCGCGCGGCGCTTCCATCGAGCGGTTGCAGGCGGAGCATGAAGCGCTGGAGCCCCCGCTCGTCCCGGGTCACACGGCTAACGAGAGCCTTTGTGCCGTCCTTCGTGTAGTCGGAGATGCCGGCCTCCGGGAGGACGAGTCCTTCCGTCATCGCCGGCATCGCGAGGAAGCGAAGGACACGCAGCTCGGTGTAGCGCCCGAACCCGAGCCACCGCCCGTCCCGCGTCGCCCCGCGATGCTGCTCCCCGGAGCCCGTCGTCACCTGCGTCAGCTCGGTGCCGTCGGGCTTCACCGACCAGACGTGGATGCCATCGGCGCCCAGCCGATCGAAGATGACCCGCCCGCCGGCGGCGACCGGGTTGACCGCGAACGTGCGTCCGGACGTGAGCCTGCGCGGCTCGCCGCCCGCGACCGGGATCGACCACAGGGGGAGGCCCTCGTCGCGTGGTGCGTGGTACACCAGCGTCGCCGAGTCCGCGACGGCCAGGCCCCCCGGCGAGTTCTCGGGGTTCGCGGCCCGCGTGAGTTGTCGCGGTGTACCTCCGGCGACGTCGACGGTCCACAGGTTCGAGAGTCGCGTCTGGCGGACGCTGGCGAGCGCCTCCTCGCCGCCGGCGGCGCCGATCGCGCGGTACGCCTGGAAGTCGTTCGTCACGCGCTGCACGGCCTTGCCGGGATAGCCGACGAGGAGCACCTGCGGCGTGCTCATGGTCATGTAGTCCTGGGCACAGATCGCGAATCCGCTGCCGTCGACGAGCCAGCTCAGGTCGAAGATCTGCGTCCGTGGCAGGCTCACGTGGTCGCGGCGCTTGCCCGTCACCGGATCGAACAGCGCGATCGTGGTCGTCAGGTCGCGCTCGGGCGAGAACAGCGCGGACGCGATCTGCTTGCCGTCGGGCGACCACGCGGGTGGGCTGGTGGGGAACTCGCCGAACTTCACCTCCGTGACGACCCGCTCCTTCGAGGCGTCGAGGTCGAACTCGACCAGGCGGTTCCCGCCCTCCGCGCCCCTGCCGCGCCAGAACAACAGGCGCTTGCCGTCGGGGGCGAAGGTGGCGCGCGAGTCGACGTCGAACACGCGCTCCTGCGGCGTCCCGCCGAGCGAGGGCACCTGGTAGAGGGCCGAATAGCTCTGCACGTCGCGGCGTCGCTGGCGGAAGAACAGGTAGTTGCCGTCGGGCGAGAACGACGGCGTGTTGATCTGGTCGGGTGACGGTGGCACCACCTCGACGTCGCTGCCGGTGGCGACCTGCCGGACCCGCAGCGTGATCGCCCCCGCGGAGCCTGCGAGGTAGGCGAGGTAACGGCCGTCCGCGGAAAGCGCGCAGTCGCGCACGTCGCCCCGGCTCGTCACCGTGGTCATGCGCATGCTCGCGAACGCCTCCGGCCGGGCGGTCTTGCCGCCGCGCGACAGCGCCCACCAGGCGCCGCCGGCCAGCGCGAGCACGACCAGCGCGCCGATGCCCAGGAGCACGGGCGACGGTCCGCGCTGCTTCGCCGCGGCCAGTCCGACCGCCGAGGCGCCGGCCAGGCTGCCCGAGCTCGCCGAGGCGGACAGCGCGTCGTAGTCGTCGACGATCTCGCGCAGCTCGAGCGCCAGGTCCTTCATCGACTGCAGGCGCTGCTCGGGGTTCTTCGCCAGGCAGCGGCGGATGAGGCGACGCAGTTCGGCCGGCACCTGCGGGTTGATCTCCTCGATCGGCGCCGGCTTCTCGTTGAGGATCCGGTGCATCGTCTCGATGCTGGTCTCGGCCGCGAAGGGGGCACGCCGCGTCGCGGCCTCGTACAGGATGCAGCCGAACGAGAAGATGTCCGCCCGGTGATCCACGGACTTGCCGGCCACCTGCTCGGGCGCCATGTAGCCGACGGTGCCGACGATCACGCCGATGCCGGTCGCGTCCTGCGTCAGCGCCGGACCGCCCGTGGCGCTCGCGTCGGCCGCGCCCGCGCTCCTCTCGGTGAGCTTGGCGAGGCCGAAGTCGAGCACCTTGGCGAAGCCGTCGTTGGTGACCATGATGTTGCCCGGCTTGAGGTCGCGGTGAACGATCCCCACGCCGTGCGCCTTGGCCAGCCCGTCGGCGGCCTGGGCCAGCCAGCCGAGCAGCGTGCGCAGGTCGGTGCGATCCTCGTGGATCAGGTTCGACAGCGTCTTGCCGTTGACCAGTTCCATCGAGATGTAGTGCACGCTCGACGACGGCTCGAGGCCCGGCGAGCGCACCGCGTCTTCCCCGATCTCGTAGATGGTGACGATGTTCGGGTGGCTGAGCGACGAGGCCGACTTCGCCTCGAGCCTGAAGCGGCGCACGCGATCCTCGCTGCGCACCAGGTCGGGCGGCAGGATCTTGAGCGCGACGTTCCGCTCCAGGGAGCGATCCTGCGCCAGGTACACCTCGCCCATGCCGCCGGCGCCGAGTGGGCCGACGATGCGGTAGTGCGAGAGTTCGTCCTCGGAGCGCAGTGTTCTTCCACCCTCGTGCGCCATGATGTCCTCCTAGAAGCCGTTGAGCGGCGAGAGAAAACACTGCGGTCCGGCGAACGCGCGATCGAGCAGCGCCGCGACCCGCGGACTGCCGGTGGCGAATCCCTGCTCGAGGAGCACGCGCGCGGACACGCCGCCCAGGTACACCTGGGCCAGCCGATCCACGGGCATGGCGATGCGGTCGCGCGCCGAGCGCCCCGCGACCGCCCTCGCGCCGCGCGTGCCGAACGTCACGTCGAGGCCGCACGCATTGGCGGCCACGACCGGGTCGGCGAGATCGAGCCCGATGCGCCCGCGGACCTCGTTGCGCGCCGGCGCCGGGTGGAGCGCGAGCGCGGCCGGCACGTCGACCAGGCGAAGCAGCACCCCGGAGGCGACGTGCCCGGTGGTCTCGAGCAGGCGGATGGGATCGGCGTGGCCGAGCACGCCGAGCTCGCGCAGGAGCGACACGCCTTCGCCGCGCGGCATGGGCAACAGCATCCAGCGGAATTGGTCGGCGAGCGCTTCGAGGTAGCCGACGAGTCCGCGGAATGCCGCAGGATCGAGCGCCACCAGCTCGCGCACGTACAGTTGCTGGCGCGGGTACGACGGCTCGGCGGGGACTTCGTACAGCAGGTAGCCGCGCGGTCGCTTCGTCTTCGGGTCGATGTAGACCGCGCCGTCGCTGGTGCGCTCCCAGACGCGCCGCTCCCACCAGCCCGGGTGGCGCATGAACGGGCCGACGCGCCCCTTCCGCCAGCGCTCGTACAGCTCCGGCAGGAGCGCCGCGTCCTTCGCCCGATCGAGTGCGCGCGCGTTGCGCCGCAATGGGGAGGCGGGCAACTGCTCGGGCGCGATACGCAGGTCGTCCACCCACTCGACGGTGCCGTAGCCCATCTTGCGGTAGAACGAGTTGCGGAACGCATAGAGCATCGACAGCGCCTCGCCGCGGCGGCGCATCTGGCGGTGGAGGCCGACCATCAGCGCCTCGGCCACGCCGCGGCGGCGGAACGCGGGAAGCACCGCCACCGCGGCGATGCCGCGCACCGGCACGTCGACGCCGCCCAGGCTCATGGTGAAACGGTAGCCCGATGCGTGGCCGGCGATCTTCCCGTCGATGCGGGCGACCAGCGTGTCGTCGGCATCGAGCAGGGGATTGTTCTCGAGGGCGAACACGCGCTGGCGCCACGCAGTCGCGTCGAGCGCGCGGAACGACTGGAAGCCCGTCTGAGCGAGCGTGTCGGCCTCGTCCTTGCGCATCGGCCGCACGTCGATGTCGGCGTTCTGCAGGAAGCCGCGGGCGGCGCGGTGGGAGCGATCCATCACAGGGGGGCCTCCAGGGTGGTCTCGTGGACGATACGGCCATCGGGAGCGGCCTGCGTGCCCGAGCCCTCGAAGCGCCGGCCCGAATCGGCGGCGCGCAGGACCTCGGGCGCTTGGTCGGTTTCGCCGAACGGTGTCGTCAGACGAATCACGTACATTCCCTGCGGAACCGGGCCGGCCAGCGGCACGAGTGGTCCGCTCATGAATTGCCCCAGCTCGACCGTCGCGCGCGAGGTGGTCATTGCCTCGAGCCCGCGAGGACCGTCGCGCAGCAGGCTCACCGTGATGCGGGTGCCGTCCGGAAAACGCGTCGAGCCGCCGACGACCAGAGCGCCGTCGGTGGCGCGCACCATGCGCAGCTCGTCGTAGGGTCCCGCCGTGTAGATGGCGACGAACGCCGCCCCGTCGCGGCTCGTGTCGGGCTTCACCGTCGGCGACGGGGCGGCGACCTCGGGCGGCGAGGGCGAATCGTCGCGCGCGGGCGGACGCTCGCCGCAGCCAGCGGCCGCGAAGGCGACGGCGCATGCGAGGAGAGCGCAGGCGGCGGCGGACCTGCGACGGTACGTACGGCGGAAGGTGGGCGACATGGGCCGGGACTCTAGCAGACGGCGCGCCCGGTCCCTATAGCCCGCACCCGTCCGGGTCCCTATACTCCGGTCCCATGGCCACTTTCTCGAACTCGCGATTGAATGCCTACGAGAACTGCCCGCTCCAGTACCGCATGCGCTATGTCGACAAGGTGGAGGTTCCGCGCCGCGAGAGCATCGAGGCGTTCCTCGGCAAGCGCGTGCACGAGGCGCTCGAGTTTCTCTACAAGAGCATCGGGCAGGCCTACCGGCCCACGCTGTCCGAGGTGATCGCCCACTTTCGGGAGGCGTGGGACCGCGAGTGGACCGACGCGATCCACATCGTGCGCAGCGGCGAGACCGTCGCGGGGTACAAGGCGATCGCCGAGCGATGCATCACGCTCTACTACCGGCGACACGAGCCGTTCGAGCGCGGGCGCACCATCGACGTCGAGATGCTGGTCAGCTATCCGCTCGACCTTGAGCGCGACCTCCACTTGCAGGGCTACATCGACCGTCTCGTCGACCTGGGCGGGGGCAACTACGAGATTCACGACTACAAGACCGGGCGTCGCCTGCCCAGCCAGGCCGACGTCGATCGCGACCGCCAGCTCGCGCTGTACCAGATGGGCGTGACGCAGCGCTTTCCCGACGTGCGCTCGGTCAAGCTCGTCTGGCACTACCTGGCGCACGACAAGAAACTCGAGTCCGAGCGCACGCCCGAGAAGCTGCGGGCGCTGCGCGAGGAAGTGATCTCGCTGATCGAGACGATCGAGCGCGCGACCGCTGCCGGAAACCTGCCACCGAAGGTCACGCCGCTGTGTTCCTGGTGCGAGTACAAGCCGGTGTGCCCGGCGTGGAATCCCGGCGCGCACGCGGCATTGAAGGCGGGGAACGGGTTCAGCGACGCAGACGGCGGTCGATGAACTCGAGGGTCTCGAGCGCCAGGACGAGGCCCATGGCGAGCAGGAAGAGCACCAGCAGCACGGCCTGGCGCGGCAGCACCGAGATCACGTAGGCCGTGATCCCCAGGTAGGCGCAAACGTAGTAGAGCAGCACGACCGATTGCTTGTGCGACAGCCCGAGGCGCAGCAGGCGATGGTGCAGGTGGTCCTGGTCGGCCTTGAAGATGTGCCCGCCGCGGCCCAGGCGGCGCAGGAAGGCCATCGTCGAATCGAGCAGCGGCAGTCCCATCGCCACGATCGGCAGGAGCAGCGTGATCGCCGCGGTGCCCTTGTCGTTCTCGAGCAGCGCGAGCGCGGCCATCATGACGCCGAGGAACTGGCTCCCGGTGTCGCCCAGGAACACCCTTGCCGGCGGGAAGTTCGAGCGCAGGAAGCCCAGTGTCGCGCCGCCGAGGATGGCGCCGATCCACACGACCGACGATCCCGGGTCGCCGAACGCGACGGCGCACAACGTCGCCACGGAGATGGTGACTACGCCGGCGGCAAGGCCATCGAGGCCGTCGATCAGGTTGATCGCGTTGGCGATCGCCAGCGTCCATACGATGTCGACGGCCAGGCCCCAGCCTTGCAGGTCGAGCGATCCGCCCGTGAACGGGTTCGACAGCTTGTCGACGCCGAAGCCGAATGCGTGCAGCGTCCACCCGCAAGCCGCCTGCACGATCAGCTTGGCCCATGCCGGCAGCCGCCAGCGATCGTCCGCCCAGCCCAGCGCCAGCGCCATCGCGCCGACCAGCGTGAGCCCGAGCACGACCTGCGGCGTTGGCGCGCCGGGCAGCAGCGTGGAGGCCCACAGCACCGCGAAGAACGCGGCGGCGACCGCGAACCCGCCGCCGGTCGGCATCGCAGCGACGTGCACCTTGCGCTCACCCGGGTGATCGACGAAGCCCAGGCGCCGCGCCACGGTGATCCACAGGGGCGTGAGCAGGAGCGCGAGCCCGCTCGCGGCAAGGGCGAGCAGCAGCGGGATCACGCGCGCCCCTTGAGCAGTTGGAGCACGATCTGCAGGAGCGCACGGGCGACGATGCCGGCGTCGGTGAGCAGCGTCCACGGCCACGGACCGGGGTGATACTTGCGGAAGTAGTGGCGCATGCCCATGTGCCGGCGCCAGATCAACCACGCGGGGATGGCGCCCTTCGAGGCGCCGATCGCGTGCGTGCACACGGCGGCCGGCAGGTAGAGGACCTGGTACCCCGCGAAATGCATGCGGCGGCACCAGTCGACATCTTCGTTGAATAGGAAGAACGCCTCGTCCATGGGCCCGACCCGGTCGACCACGTCGCGACGCGTGACCAGGCAAGCCCCCGAGATCCAGTCCACCGCGCGTGTCGAGGCGTGATCGAAGTCGAGCATGAGGTAGGCGCGGCTCCAGGGGTTCGCGGGCCAGAGGCGGGTGAGCAGCGAGTAGCGGTTGAACAATCCCGTCCAGTGTGTCGGGAAGCGGCGGCAGGAGAGCTGCACGCTGCCATCGGGATCGAGGATCTTCGGCCCGACCGCCCCGGTCGAGGAGTCGGTGTCGAGCCGGGCGACCAGCTTCGCGAACGCCCCGGCTGCCACCTCGGTGTCGGGGTTGAGCAGGGCCAGGCAGCGGCCCCGTGCCTCGGCCAGGCCGCGGTTGATGCCCCGGGCAAAGCCGACGTTCTCCGCATTGGCGAAGACCCGGACCCCCGGATGCGTGGCCCGGATCTCTTCGGCCATGCCGTCCCCGGAGGCATTGTCGACCACCAGGATCTCGGAGGTGAGCCCGGACAGGGCGGGGGGGAGGGAGGCGAGACAGGCTCGGATCGCATCGGGCGCCCGGTAATAGACCAGAATCACGCTGAGATCCGTGGCTCCCCCCTTGAAATCCAACGACTTTTGCCCGCAACCGGCCGAACGAGCCCGACGAGCATACCACAGGACGGGGGATCTCCCGGCCGAAGGCTTCCGGCTAACTGTTTGTCAGGAATGAATCTAACTGGACCCCGCCGGCTTGACGACCCCGCTCGGTCCCCGTATCCTTTCCCTGTCGCCACACCCCGCCCGCGCGCCCGGCGCTTCGTGCGTCGCCCGGCCGTCGGGGGGATCACGCGAGCCCGCGGGTTCGCAGAATGAAGGAGAAGCTCGATGGTCATGCTCACCCCGACCGCCGCGGTCAAACTGAAGGACATCCTCGTGGCCGAGGGCGCCGTCGACAAGGGCCTGCGCATTCGCGTCGTGCCCGGCGGCTGCTCGGGCTACTCGTACGACATGGTGTTCGACGATGCCGCCGAAGGCGACAACGTGTTCGAGCACGAGGGCGTGAAGCTGCTGGTCGACGCTGACAGCCTGCCGCTGCTCAACGGCGCCGAGATCGACTTCGAGGAACAGCTCGGGAGCGAGGGATTCAAGATCAAGAATCCGAATGCCAGCAGCGGCTGCGGCTGCGGCAAGTCGTTCCAGAGCTAGGCGCCGCCTGAACCGGGTTCCGCGCCGCCCCGTGGGGCAACCGGCAGCGTTTTCATTTCCGTTCCGAATCACGCACCGGCCCGCCACCTGGGCGGGCTGTTGCGTTTCGGCCCATCGGCCCTCCGCAACCGGATCCCCATGACGCCTCGATCGACCCATCGTACCCGTCCCCGGTTCACCTGGCCCGCACCGGCGCCACGAACCGCCTTCACGCTTCTGGCCTTCGTCGTGGCGGCCCTCGCGTTTCTAGCCATGTCGTGGCTTGGAACAATGCCTTCGGCCGCTCACGCGGCCGTGCTGGTCTCCGCCATCCCCGGTGCCCACTACGCCGGGAACGCCGCCGCGCAGGTCGAGATCACCCGCGCGCGCAGCCGCCTGCGGCTCAACAACCTGCCCGGGGCGATCGAGGCCGCCGAGGCGGCCGTGGGAAAGGATTCACTCTCGGCCGAGGCGTGGGACCTGCGCGGCACGCTCCAGTTGCGCAGCGAGAATCACCGAGGCGCACACCAGTCGTTCCGCCGTGCGGCCGTGCTGGCCCCCGACCAGGCGGTGCTATGGAACCGGCTCGCTCAGGTGTCAATCCTTCACCTCGGCTACGAGGAAGAGGCGCTGCAGGCGATCGACTACACGCTCGCGGCCGACTCGCTGTACGCGACCGCGTGGTACACGACCGCGCTCTATCGCTGGACGCGAGCCGAACTCGACGCCGCAGAGCGAGCCATCCTGCGCGCGCGCAGCCTGGAGACGGACGAGAGCCGCTCGGTGGTCTGGTACTCGACGTGGGTCGGGCTGAACCTCGCCCGCGGGCGCTACGCCGAAGCTGCGAGCGCGCTGTCGGTGCACCTGTACTCGGCGCCCGGGGACCTCTCGGCACGACAGCACTACGCCCACGCGTTGCGTGGCCTCGGCCGGCAGGACCAGGCGAAGGCGCAGTTCGGACTCCTGCTCGAGACGGCCGGGCGGCAGCCGGTATGGCTCGTCGAGTCGGGCCTCGTCCTGCGGGCCGAGGGCAAGCGCGACTCGGCGCGCATGGTGTTCGCGCGGGCGGTGAACGTGGACTCGGCGTCGTTCGACGCCGGCTACAACCTGGCGCTCGAGAGCGCGGCGCTCGGGGACACGGCCGGCGCATGGCGCGAACTGCGGCGCTTGCGCGGCATCGACGTGGGCAACTTCCTCGTCCCGCTCTTCGCCAGCCGGCTGGCCCGCGCCGCCGGGGACTCCGCGCGCGCGCGGCTCGCCTTCGACGAGGCGCGTCGCCTGCATCCGGCGCTCGGCCTGGCCACCGCCGCCGAGGCCGGCGCCTCGGCGCCCATCCCGGGCTGGGCGTCTCCCGACCTCGCCGAAGGTGAACGCCTGATGGAGGCTGGCGAGTTCACGCTGGCCGGTGATCGCTTCACCATGGCGGCGGAAGATCCGGTGCGGCGTGCCGCAGCGCTCTACTGGTTGACGCGCGCGGCGCGCATGACCGGCGCGGCCCGCGGCCTGCCCGTGATCTCGGCCCAGGCCGGCGCCGAGGCGTCGCGCGGCGACCCGGTGCTGTTGCGCGTGCTCGCCGAGGCGCAGTGGGGGGCCGGTGACGCCGCTCGCGCCGCTCCGAACCTGCGCACCGTGCGCCGCGTGGCGCCCACCGACGTCGTCGCCGCCGCGCTCCTGTCCGACGTGCTGCTGGGCTCGGGCGAGCCCGCTGCAGCTCGCGCCGTGTGGAACGAGGTCGCGCAGGAGCCGACGCGTTCGTTACGCATCGAGTCGGCGCGCGCCGCCGCCTTCGTCGCCACCAACGACGCCGGAGCGGCGATCGCCCGACAGCGCGCCGCTGCCGTCGACTACCTGGCCCCCGGCCACTGACGTCCCCCGCGATGAACCTCGTGTGGACGTCGCTCCTCGGGACCGTGAAAGGCATCTTCGAGGACGATTGCCACGGCATTGCCACGCAGATCGCCTACCACTGGATCTACGCGCTGTTTCCCGGGCTGTTCGTCATGGTCGCGCTGGTGACCGCTGTCGGCGCCAACCCGAACTCGCTGTCCGTGCTCGGCATGCTGGTCGAGCGCGCCACGCCCGGCGAGACGCGCTCGTTGGTCGAGGCCACGCTGGTGGCCATGCGCGAGGCGATCGCGCATGGCACGGCCCCGGTGCTGGGGCTGGGCCTCGTGGGAGTTCTCTGGGTGGCATCGAACGGTTTCGATGTGATCATGGGCGGCCTCAACCGGGCGTATCGCGTGACCGAGTTCCGTCCCTTCTGGTATCGCCGGCTGCTCGCCATCGTGCTCGTCGTGGCCGTGGGCTTCGGCCTGATCACCGCGTTCGAGATCCTGCTCGTCGGCTCGCAGCTGGTGAAGACGTGGATCGCCACGTGGCCCGAGCCGCCGCAGCTCTCGGGCCTGTACGGCTGGGCGCGCTGGCCGGCCTATTTCCTCCTCGCCGCCATCGTCGGCTACGCCCTGTACGCAGTCGCCCCGGCGCTGCCACGCGTCGACTGGCGCTGGACCGCGCCGGGGGCGGTGATGTTCGGCCTGGCCTGGGTGGCGATCGGCTACGGGTTCGATCGCTACCTGTCGCTCTACGGCAAGATCGACAAGCTGTACGGCATCCTCGGCGCCTTCCTCGTGCTCATGACCTGGCTCTACCTGACCGCCTTCGCGTTCATGGTCGGCGGCGAGCTGAATGGCCAGATTCGATGGCGCTTTCTCGAGCGAATCAGCCCGCGGCCTGCCGACCTGAGATCGTCATCTCCGCGATCTTGAGCGTCGGCGAGTTCACGTTGCCGTTGTACTTGAGGTCGTTGCCGACCATCACCACGCTCTTCAGCATGTCGAGCGTGGTGCTCGCCACCGTGATCTCGGCGACCGGGAAGGCAACCTTGCCCTTCTCGATCCAGAAGCCCGCGGCCTGGTACGAGTAGGCGCCGGTTGTCTGGTTGTAGCCGAACGCGCCGGAGTCCACCATCCAGAATCCGTGGTCGACCGAGGCGAAGATCTGCTCGACCGTGGAGGCGCCGTTGGGGATGTACAGGTTGCGCGGACCGATGCCCGGCGCGTTCTGGTAGCCGCGCACGGCGTTGCCCGTCGACTTCGCGCCGGCCCGGCGGCCCCAGTACGCGTTGTAGGCGAACATCTTCATCACGCCCTTGTCGATGAGCAGGTTCTTCCGCGTCGCGCCGCCCTCGCCGTCGAACGGCGCGGTGCCCGTGCCGCCCGGCAGGATGCCGTCGTCGATGAGCGTGACCAGGTCCGACGCGATCGGCTTGCCCATCATCTCGGTCAGGTACGACACCTTCTTGAACGCCTGCTCGCCCGAGAACGCGTTGAACAGGTTCTGGATCCAGTTGCCCGCGATGTCGGGGTGGAGGATGACGGGCACCTTCTGCGTCGGCACGCCGCGCGCGCCGATCTTGTCGATCGCGCGCTTGCCGGCCTCCTTGCCGATCGCCTCGGGCGTGCTCAGCGCGTCGAGGTGCGACTGGAACTCGCCGTAGCCGCCCGATTGCTGCTTGTCTCCATCGTCGGCGAGCGGATTGATGAAGCCGCCGATCCCCGTGTTGCGGTAGGTCAGGCTCTTCCCGGCCGAGCTCGCGTACCAGGTCTCGCCGATGCCGCTCTGCAGCGAGCAGCCGTCGGTGCGCTTGATGCGCGGGTCGTAGGCCAGCGCGGCCTTCTCGACGCCGCGCGCCCAGTCGATTTTCTGCTCGGCGGTGAGCGCCGCGACCGCGGGATCGTAGGTCTTGAGCCCGGCCGCGTCGGCCGCCATCGCCGGCGGCGTCGACGGAAGGCCCGCCGCCTCGTCGGCCTGCGCCTTCTTCGCCAGCTCGACGGCGCGCGTGGCGATGTCCTTGAGCGCGCTCTCGCGGAAGTCGCTGGTGTAGACCAGCGCGGTGCGCTTGTCGACGAACACGCGCAGGCCCAGGCCGCGGGTCTGCGCCTGCTTCAGGTTCTCGACTTCGCCCTGCAGCACGTCGACCCGGAACTGCGCGCCGGATTCGACCAGGGTGTCGGCCTCCTTCGCGCCCGCCTTGAGGGCGAAGCCGACGGCGGACTCCGCCGCCTTCTGGAGCGTCAGGTTCGTGTCGGCGCTAGGCACGGGTGCCTCCCACGGTCATCTCGGAGAACAGGACGGTGGGCTGTCCCACGCCGACGGGCTTGAACTGCCCGTCCTTGCCGCAGGAGCCCGTCTTCGTGTCGATCGACAGGTTGTCGCCCAGGCCCTCGACGCGCAGCATCGCGTCGGCGGCGTTGCCGGTGAGCGTCGCGCCCTTGACCGCCGACGTGATCTTCCCGTCCTCGATCAGGTACGCCTCGGAGACGACGAAGCTGAACATGCCGTCGGCCGGGTTGACTGATCCGCCGCCCAGGTTCTTGCAATAGAGGCCGTTCTTGACCGAGGCGATCAGGTCGGCGGGCTTCGATGTCCCGCCCGCGATGTACGTGTTGGTCATGCGCGGGATGGGGAAGTCCCGGTAGCTGTTGCGTCGCCCGTTGCCCGTGCTCGTGTTGCCGGTCAGGTCGGCGTTGAGGCGATCCCACAGGTAGCCCTTGAGGACACCCTTCTCGACCACGTGCGACTTCTGCGACGGCGTGCCCTCGTCGTCCACCTTGAACGAGCCGCGCGCGTTGGGCACGGTCGAGTCGTCGTAGATGTCGACGATGTCCGAGCATACCTTCTGGTTGAGCTGCTTCTCGCGGATCGACGTCTTCTTGCGGATGCCGTCACCCTCGAGCGAGTGGCCGAAACACTCGTGCACCAGCACGCCGCCCCAGCCGTGGTTGATGACGACCGGGTAGCTGCCCGCCTTCGCGTCGACCGCGGTCAGCAGCGCGATCGCTGTGTCGGCCGCCTCGTGCGCGGTCTCCTCGGGCGTGCGCACCTTTTCGAAGTAGTCGACCTCGACCGCGCCTCCGGCCATGGCGATGCCGCCCTGGCGATTCGCCCCGTCGATCGCCGTGGGCACCACTGCGAGGCGCGAGATGAACTGGCGATCCTCGGCCCATACGCCGTCGGAGTTGGCGACCAGGATCGCCTTCGACGTGTCGGCCATGATGACCTGCACCTGCTTGATGCGCGGGTCGCGCGCGCGCGCCGCCTCGTTGCCGCGACGACACAGGTCGATCTTCTCGCCTTCGCTCGCGGTCAGCGGCGCGGGGCGGACCAGCGCGAACGGCGCCTTCGCCTTCGTCGCCGCGAACGCCTTCGGCGCGCCCGCGGTCTTGCCCGTGGCGATGGCGGCCGCGACGCGCGCGGCTTCGCGCAGGCCTTCCATGCCGAACTCGTCGGCGTAGGCGTAGCCGACGGCGTCGCCGTCGATGACGCGCACACCCACGCCCGAGAGCACGCCGTACTGCGCCTGGCGCAGTTCGTTCTCGTCGAGCACGAAGTTGGTGTTGATCGTGTACTCGCCGTAGATCTCGGCGAATGGGGCGCCCTTCGACAGCGCCAGCTTGAGCAGTTCGGCGACCTGGTCCGGGGACAGGAACCGCGTCACCGGCGGCAACTCGGCCTGGGCGGCCTGGGCGAGCACCGGCGCCCAGGTGTCGAGCGCGAGGCGGGACACCGCAACCCCCGCGCCGACCGCCAGGCTGCCGCGCATGAAGTCGCGGCGGGAGATCGAACAGGCCCCGAGGGCGGGCCAGCGATGTTGGAACGAACCGTGAACGTGCATGAGCGCTCCATGGCGGCGTGTGGCGCCGGGGTGGATCGACGTGGAACGGAGCGGCGGGGAGAGCCCGCTGTCGCGCCAAGAAACGTCGCACCATGCGCTTGTCGGCGCAAGCCCGACGCGTGGGGTGCCCGTCAGGGATGCGTCAAGGACCGGTCTGGCGGCGCCGGGGCCGCCGGCCTTGAGCGCCCCCGTGGCCTCGGCTAGACTGCGAGGGACCGGCGGCTCGCATCCGTCCCCCTTCTCTCCGTCCGAGGTTTTTCCCATGGCGACGACTTCCCCTCCTCCCGGGCTCACCCAGAAGCGAGTTCGCCTCATCGGCGCACCGATGGACCTGGGCGCCGGCCGCCGCGGCGTCGACATGGGGCCGTCGGCCCTGCGCGTCGCGGGGCTCGGATCGCGCCTGCGCGAACTCGGCATCGCCGTCGAGGACTTCGGCGACGTGCGGGTCAAGCACCCCGAACAGCAGGAGCCGGGCGACTCGAAGCTCAAGTACAAGGGCCCGATCCTCGACACCTGCACCGAGCTGGCGATCGCCGTCGAGCAAGCGCTCGACGACGGCTGCGTGCCTGCGGTCCTGGGCGGCGACCACTCGGTCGCGATCGGCTCGACCGCCGGCCTGGGCTCGCACCTGCGCAAGAAGAACCAGCGCATGGGCCTCATCTGGTTCGACGCCCACGGGGACATGAATACGCCGGAGACGTCCCCCTCGGGGAACATCCACGGCATGGCGCTGGCAATCGCCCTGGGGCTCGGCGATGCCGACCTCACCGGCATCGGCGGCTTCCGTCCCAAGGTCGATCCGTCGAACGCCGTGCTGGTCGGCCCGCGCTCGATCGACGACGCCGAGCGCCGGATCATCCAGCAAGCGGGCGTTCAGGTGTTCACCATGCGCGAGATCGACGAGCGGGGTATGCGCGCGGTGATGGAGGACGCGATGAAGGTCGCGCTGAACGGCGCAGCCGGGCTGCACGTCTCCTTCGACATGGACTGCATCGATCCGTCGTTCGCGCCCGGGACGGGCACGACGGTGCCGGGCGGGATCACCTACCGCGAGGCGCACCTGGCGATGGAGATGGTCGCCGACTCGCAGACGCTGATGGCAATCGACCTGATGGAAGTGAACCCGGTGCTCGACGAGCACAACCAGACCGCGACGCTGGCCGTCGAGCTGTTTCTCTCGGCGATGGGCAAGCGCATCATGTAGTCGTCGTCCTTCGCCGCCGGAGTCCCTTGGCCACCGCGCCGATCGTCGATGCTCCGACGGTCGGCGTCGTTGCATCGACGGTGGCGCCGGCCCGCCCGCAGCGCGGTCGGGCGTGCCCACCCCGGAAGTTGCGGCGTTTGGCCGGGTTCACGCCGGGTCGGGTCCGGCCGCAGCCCGGCCCCTCCGGCGGCACGGCGCTTGCTGTTCGACGGGCACAGCCCCCGCTGGTCCGCCCCTGCGGAGAGCGCGATGCATCTTCTCGCTCGCTTCGTCATCGCGACGTCCGTCGTGTTCGTCCTGCTCGGTTTCTGTTCCGCACCCGCCCGCGCCCAGGCCATCCCGGTGTGGCTGCCGGGGCTTTCCGTCAAGTTCATCGTGCGCACCATGGAGCTCGGGGACCTGCTGAATGAGGCGATCGCCGATCGTCTCCGTCGCCGCCCGCTGTTCTACCCGCAGCCCGTCCTGCCGTCGCCGCCGGTGATCCTTCCCGTGATCGATCCCGCGACCGAGCCGGCTCCACTCCGCGCACCCGGTTCGCATCCGTCGCTGGAAGCGGTGCTCGTCCCGTGATCGCGCGCCTTCCGGCAGCGGCCGCGCTGCTCGCCGCGCTGGCTCTCCTCCTCGCATCGTCGGCGTCCGCCGGTCCGCTGCGGAAGGCGCTGCGCTTCGCCATCCGGCACGCCACCCGCTGCGTCGAGGCCCGCCGGACGATCGAAACCGTGCGCGAGTGGAAGGACCGCTTGCGCGCTTCGATGCCCGCTCCCGTGCGCCCCCCGAACTCCGCCCCCGGGGACCAGGCCGATGAACTTCCCCACCCTGCGACGCTTCCGCCCGTGCGCCCTCGCTCTCGGGTTGCTCGTCGCTCTCGCCCAGCCCATCCTCGTCACCACTCCGGTTCACGCGGCGACCGCACCGACGGTCACCGACGGGGGCGTTGTCAAGGCGCTGCGCGTCGCCTGGGGCCGCTACGGCCCGATCATCATCACGCTGGCCTGGGACGTCGTGACGGACCTGTTCGCGGGTGACTCGCAGCCACCGCCGCCGACCGACCCGCCGCTGCCGGATCCGGACTTCGCGCCCTGACCCCCGCATGCGTCCCCTTCAATCGCCCCCGCGGGAGATCGACCATGCTTCGTCCGTTTCGCCCGCTGCTGCTCGTGAGCACCCTGGTCCTCGCCGTTCCTGCGCTCGTTCCGGTCCGGGCCATGGCCGCGGCCAACCAACCGCAGGCCGACCTGGGCATTCCGCGGCCGGTCATGCGCTACCTCAAGGCCAACTGGCAGATGATCTACATCGCGTTCGACGAGCTGATCGACGATCTCACCGGGTGCGACTGCCCGCCGCCGCCGCCCGTGCCGAATCCGGCTCTGTCCCCTGGGGTGGGCTAGGAGTTCGGTGTGTCGATGGACCAGTCGCCGCGCCGATGGGCGTCGACGACCGCGTCGAGGTGGGGCAAGTAGGGGGCGGGCAGCTTGGGCAGGCGCGCCCGCGCCCGGTCTCGCGCGTCCTGGTCTGACGTCGCGTCGCGCGTGATCTCGCTCACGAACTCGAGGTAGCCCTCGAGTCGTGAGCGGGCGCGGTCCTCGAGATCGGGCATGAGGGCGATCGTCCGCGCGGCCCGCTTCGTGTCGAAGCCGGCGGCCGAAAGCGCCTTGAAGCACTCGCCCTGAAAGTAGTACGTCAGGCTCGAACGATCGGCCACGGGTGCGGCCGAGCGGCCGGCGGGGGACTTTCGAAGCCGCGCGAGGCTGCGCTCGGCCTGGCTCAGGTTGAAGTCGCAACGGCGCAACTGGTCGAGCACCCAGGCGCCTGTCGTCTCGACATCGCGCTTGAGCCCACGGCCGCCACCGTCCTCGCCGAAGGCGCGACCCACACCCTCGTCGTCGTCCCCGCCGTTGTCGTAACCCGGATGCGGCTGGGCCACGCGGCCACCGGTTGCCGGGCCGGTCGCGGTGGCATCGCCCAGGCCGCCCGCCTGCTGGAGCAAGTTTTCGAGGTCGACGAGCGTGGCCGCGCGACCCTGTGTGCGCAGGACAAGCGCGGTCAGCAGGTTGCGCAGCTCGCGGATATTGCCCGGAAACTCGTACTCCTCGAGGCGGCGGAGCACGGCGGTGGCCAGGCGCGCCGGCGGCGCGCCCAGGTCGTCGGCGAGCCGGTCGAGCACGTGCTCGACGAGAATCGGGATGTCGCCGCGACGCTCGCGCAGCGCCGGCAGGCGCAGCCCGAAGACATTGAGGCGGTAGTACAGGTCTTCGCGGAAGCGCGCGCCCTTCACCTCCGAGAGCAGGTCACGGTTGGTCGCGGCGACGACTCGCACGTCGACCTGGATCGCCCGCTCGTCGCCGACGCGGCGGAAGCGGCCCTCCTGCAGCACGCGCAGCAGGCGCGTCTGCGCGCCCGATGGCAGCTCGCCGATCTCGTCGAGGAACAGCGTACCGCCATTGGCCAGCTCGAAGGCGCCGCGGCGATCGCGCGTCGCGCCGGTGAAGGCGCCGCGCACGTGGCCGAACAGCTCGCTCTCGATCAGCTCGCGCGGGATCGCGCCGCAATCCACCGTCTCGAACGGCCGGTCGGCGCGCGGCGACAGCGCATGGATGGCGCGGGCCGCCAGCTCCTTGCCCGTACCGGTCTCGCCGAGCACGAGCACCGGGCAGCGCGCTGGCGCGACCATCGCGATCTCGCGGAAGGCGCGCTCGAACGAAGGGCTGTTGCCGATGATCTCCTGCAGGATGGGAAATCGTCGCCGCAGTTCGACCAGGGAGAGCCGGCCCAGGTGGGCGGAGGCTCCCGCGTCGGGCTCGAGCGCGCCGGGCGCCTCGGTCGGCTCGACCGGGCCGTCGCCGGCCGCGCCGGGGTGCTGCGTCACCTGGTGATAGATGAGGTTCTCGAGGGCCTGCGTGCACAGTTGGGCGGCGGTGGCGAGCAGCTCGAGTTCGTCGTCGCCGTAGTTCTCGCCGAGCAGGCGCGGGCCCCACACCGCGAGGCCGTAGAACCCGCCGCGGCCGACAAGGGGGACGATCGCCTGCGCATCGAGGCGCGCCAGCCATTCGCCGTTGCGCCGGACGAAGTCCCGGCAGCGATCGCTCTCGGGCCCGGGCTTGAGCGAGACGCCGCTGCGGGCCTCGGCACTCTCGAGGAACACGAGGTCCTCGGGACTGAGCACGGGACGGATGTCCTGCACGATCCCTTCCTGGTAGCCGTAGTGCCGCCACAGGCGAAGCCGGCCGCGATCGGCTTCCCAGCGCAGCCCCGCGGCGGAGGCCGCCCCGACACCCGCCACGCACGACAGCAGGAACTGCCCGACGGCCTGTCCTGGGTCGCCGGCGGAGAGCAGGCCGCGGGCGATTTCGAGGAGGGCGGTCAGTTCGAAGTTCTGGCGTTCGAGCGCTTCGTGGGTATGGCGTCCGTCGGCGCCGCGGCGGAGCGGACGGTCGGGCATGGACGCGTCTGGGGGACGGCTCATGGGGTCGAGCCTAGCACGGGCCGTCGGTCTCGGCTATCTTCGCGCCGGAGGATCGCCATGCGCACATTGTCCACTTCCATGTTCGCCTGCGCTGCCGCGATGCTGCTGGCCGGCTGCGCAAGGGAGCCCGCCACCCCGTCCGGCCCCGTTGCCCCGGCCCGTCCCGAGGCCGCCCAGGCCGCGACCGTCGCCATGTGGCGCACCCAGTTCGACGGGCATAGGGCCCAGTGGGAGGCGGTCTTCGCCGGGCCCGACTCGCCGCTGCCCGAAGCCGCGCGGGCCGCGTTCCCCGGCCTGCGGTTCTATCCCTACGACGAGTCGTGGCGCTTCGTCGGGGACCTCGAGCGCCTGCATCCGCCACGCTTCATCGCGGTCCCGGCGACGAAGGGGCGGACGCAGTCGTACCTCGACTACGGTCGCTTTCCGCTCGAGCGCAACGGTGTCGTGGCCACGCTCGAGGTGCACCGCCCGGTCGACCACCCGGACCAGTTCTTCATCGCCTTCTTCGATTCCACGAACCACGGCGAGACCTACGAGGGTGGCCGCTACGTGCACCTCGACTCGGTCGACACGCACCGGTTCGTCCTCGATTTCAACCAGGCCTACGCCCCGTACTGCGCGTTCGACTCCTCGTGGATCTGCCCGCTGCCGCCGCGGGGGAACGCGTTGCCGTTCGCGGTGCGCGCGGGCATGATGGCGATGGGGAAGAAGTGACGCTCCACGCCCTGCTCGCCGCCGTTCTCGCCGCCGCGCCCTCCTCTTCGCCCGCGACGGGCGCGGACCTCGCGCGCCTCTCGTGGCTCGCCGGCTGCTGGAGTCGCACCAGCCCGCGGCGCATCGTCGAGGAACAGTGGATGGCGCCCGCTGCCGGGCTGATGCTCGGCTCGGGCCGCACGCGCAACGTGGCCGATGGCGCGCTCGTCGAGTTCGAGCAGGTGCGCATCGAGACGCGCGGCGACACGCTCGTGTTCGTGGCCAGGCCGTCGCGCCAACCCGAGGCCGAGTTCACGGCGATCGCGGTCACCGACTCGTTGGTCGTCTTCGAGAACCTCGCGCACGACTATCCCCAGCGCGTCGGGTATCGCCTGGTGCACGTCGATTCGCTCGCCGCGTTCATCGACGGCACCGTCGACGGCAAGCCGCGCACGGTCGAGTTTCCCTACCGGCGCGTGTCCTGTGCGAACCCGCGATGAGCGACGAGACCCGCCGCAACTTCGGCAGCGGGGGGCCGTGGGAGGAACTCTACGGCTACGCCCGCGCCGTGCGCATCGGCCGGCACGTGCACGTCGCGGGTACGACCGCGGCGCGGCCCGACGGCGGCGTCGAGGGAGGCGCCGACCCGGCCGCGCAGACGCGCGCGGTGTTCGACCGCATCGAGGCCGCGCTGGCGCAGGCCGGCGCTCGCATGGCCGACGTCGTGCGCACCCGCATGTACGTCGTCCCCGGCGTCGACACCGACGCGGTCGGTCGAGTTCATGGCGAGCGCTTCGCCATGATCCGGCCCACTTCGACCCTCGTCGTCGTCCACGCGCTCGTGCGCGCCGACCTGCTCGTGGAGGTCGAGGTCGAGGCCATCCTTCCCGTGAAAGACTCGTGAGCGATCCTCTCGTCTCGCCCACCCTCGTCGACGCGACGCAGCGTTACGGGGCGGCGGCGGCGGCGGCACGAACGCTCGTAAGCGAGACGAGCGACGAAGCGTTCCATCGAGCGCCGCCCGGCGGGGGCTGGTCGGTGGCCGAGTGCCTCGAACACCTCGTCGTCTCCGGTGGAAAGATGGCGGCCAGGCTCGAGGACGCCGCAGAGGTCGCCCGTGCCGACGAGCGCCTCGCCGATCCGGTCGCTGCGCGCGCGCCGGTGCGGCTGGGTTGGTTTGCACGGCTGTTCATCGTCGGCACCGGTCCGGGCGAGGCGGGACGGGGCGCGCCGATGAAGATCCGCGCACGGCTGCCCTTCGAGCCGGGCGACCCGCGCGCACGGGGTCGCGGTCGCGAGGGGATTCTCGCCGACTTTCTCTCGCTGCAGGAACGCCTGGTCGCCGATGCCCGCGCCGCCGACGGGCTCGACCTGGCAGGCGTGATGGTCGCCTCCGTGCTCGCAGGCTGGATCCGCATCCCGCTCGGCGGCTGGTTTCTCGCCATCGCCGGCCACCAGGAACGTCACCTCAAGCAGGCCCGTCGCGCGCAGACGGCGGTCGTGGCCCTGCTGCAGGGAGCCACCCCTTGACCGATGCCAACCCTGCATCCACGCAGCAACTTGGCGATCACATGCTGGCCGACGCCATCGCCCGCTTTCGCGAGCTGAAGTCGCTCGGCGACAAGGCGGTGGCGCAAGTCGACGACGCGGGTTACTTCGCGTGCAGCGACGACGCGGCGAATGCGATCGCGCACGTGGTCAAGCACGTCGCCGGCAACCTGCGCTCGCGCTGGCGCGACTTCCGGATCACCGACGGCGAGAAGCCCGATCGCGACCGCGACTCCGAGTTCGAGCTCGCACCGGACGACACGCGTACGGCCCTCACCGCGCGCTGGGAGGAGGGCTGGGCGATCCTCTTCGTCGAGCTCGGCGCGCTCGGCGGGTGCGACCTGATGCAGACGGTCACCATTCGCCACGAACCGCACACGATTGTGCAGTGCATCCATCGCCAGCTCGGGCACTACGGCTACCACGTGGGGCAGATCGTGTCACTGGCCCGCGCGGCACGCGGGCCGGAGTGGAGCTCGCTGTCGATTCCAAGGCGCAAATCGAACGCGTTCAACGCGAGCATGAAGGACAAGTTCACCGAACGAACCTGATCGGACACGCTTGCCGGGTTCCTACCCTGCCGATCGAGGCGGTGTCTTCCTCTTCGCGCGGGGGCGACCGCAGGCGAGCCGCGCGCAGTGCGGCGACCCGAGGACGCCTCACCTCGCCCCCGCGTGAAGAGGAAGACGTCGCCTCGGGCTAGCCGATCGTGTGGATGAGGATCTCGTCGCCGGGCAGGAGCTTGTGCAGGCCCTTGAGGACCGAGCCGCGCAGCATGTGGACGAGCTTCGAGCGCTGGCTCACGCCCACCATCACCGAGACCACGCGTAGTCGACGGGCCGAGTCGGCGATCGACTCGGCGGCGTTGTTCGACAGGCGCCAGATCGGGATCGGGGTCAGGCCGGCGTCGCGGATCTGGTCGGCCGCGTCCTCGAGGGCGAGCAGCAACTCGCGCTCCGGCTGCAGCTGGTCGCCCGAGAACAATCCGGGCCACTCGGTGACGCCGAGCACGAAGATCGCCGTGTCGCCGTGGCCACGGGCACGGAAGATCGCCTCGTCGATCAGCTTCGGATTGGCATCGCGCAGGGCGATGAGCGTGCGCGACGGCTCGATCGCGGCCGCCTCCACCGCGGTCTCGATCGAGACCACTTCGCGACTGCGCCGCTCGACGATGTCCTCGGCGCGCTCGATCTGGCGCCCGGCCTCGGTGGCGATCCACGGGACCCGGTTGAGTGCGCGCACCGCCCAGTCCTTGCGGATGGCGAGCGCGAACAGGCACCCCAGCGCGACCACCCCGCCGCCGAACAGCGTGGCCTGCCACTTCTCGATGATGTTGACGCCCCACGCGGTCGCCACCATGAGCGTCGTCACGATGCCGATCCAGAACGTGACGCCACGTTGTTTCTCGCGCCAGCGCAGCACGTCGACACCGGCCGACGTGAAGGTGAAGGCGCCGAGCAAGCCGAACGAGTAGAGGTGCCCGAGCATCTCGAGCTCGCCCTTCGTCGCGTGAACGATGAGAAAGGTGATGATGGTGAAGAAGAGGATCCCGATGTGCGGCGTGCCGAACGTGCGGTTGCGACGGGCCAGCACCTTGGGCAGGTAGTCGCCGCGCGACAGGGCAAGGAACACGTGGTAGCCACCGATCAGGGCCGTGTTGGCGGCGAACAGCAGCAGCGCCGACGCCGCGAGCACGACGCTCCAGGCCAGCGCCGGGCCGCCGTACTGGCGCCCCAGCTCGGAGATGAAGAACTCCTTCGACGCGACCTTGACCGGCTCGGACAGGCCCGCGATCGACAACAGCGTGAGCGTGGGTGAGGTCAGCGTCATGGTGACGATGACGAGCAGCATCGCGTACAGCGCGGTCCGCTTGATCGGCAACTTCATCGCGGGGGAGAGCTGGCTGATTCTCTCGAGTCCCGAGAACGCGAGCCACGCCCCGGCGAAACCCACCAGCGCCGAGCGCGGCGGAAGCGTCGGCAGGGACCGCATCTGGTCCCACGCGAAGGTCCACTGCTCGGGCGTGAGTTGCACGGCGACGGTGACGACGACGATGAGGTTGACCACGACCGCGGCGACCGCCATCCACAAGGCGACGATGGCGCTTTCGCGAATGCCGATGATGTTGATGATGCCGAGAATGAGGAGGCCGATCCCGGCCATGAGCTCGATGTGGTTCTGGAACCACGGCATCACCGAGCCGATGTACTGGAAGGCGCTCACCGAGGAGATCGCGGCGGTGAGGAAGTAATCGACGATGATCAGCATGCCGCCGATGGCGCCCACGAACGGTGAGAACGCCTTGGTGGCGACCGTGACGACGCCGCCACCCTCGGGGTTGCGCCACGATACTTCGATGTACTTGGAGGCGAGGAGAACGAAGCCGATGGTCGTCAGGGCGACGAAGACCGGGGCGAGGTTGCCGACCTCGCCGAACAGGATGCCCGGCACGTAGTAGACGCTCGTGCCGATGTCGCAGAAAACGACCGCCCAGGCGAGGATCCAGCCCAGTTGCTTCAGGTCGTGCTCACCGGTCCTGGCTGGGGAAGTCACGCGCGCCGCGTCTCCGGGCTCGATCGCAGGCGGAACCGGGGCCGGTCCTCGCGGGTGCGGCGATCGCAGGCGGCACCGTACCACAGCCCCGCCACGGCTTGCGACCGGACCGCACCCGAGGGTATGTTCCTTGGACCTCGGTTTCGGCCCGCGCGCGGCGGGCCGCCCGTCGTCACCCCGGCCCTCCGAGGATCGCTTGCAGCCCAATTCCACCCGCCAACTGGCCGCCGAGACGCATGCTCTTGACCGCGATCTGATGAATCGCGTGCGCGCGCGGGATCCGGAGGCGCTGCGGGCGCTCTACGATCGCCATGCGAGCCTTGTCCACGGATTGGGCCTGCGCGTCCTGCGCGATGCCACCGAGGCGGAGGACCTGGTGCAGGACGTGTTCCTGCACCTGTGGCGCCGGGCCGAGATGTTCGACGGCGAGCGCGGGGTGTTCACCGGCTGGCTCGTATCCCTGGCCCGCAATCGTGCGATCGACCGGCTGCGAGCGCGGCGCACGCGCGAGCGCAAGGGGGACGAGTTCGAGGCCGAGCAGGCGGCCCCGCCCACGGCAGGACCATCCGATCCCGATGCGACGACGTATGCCAACGAGCTGCGCGGCGCGGTCGTGCGCGCACTCGGCACCCTGCCCGACCAGCAGCGCGCCGCGCTGGAGCTGGCCTACTTCGGCGGGCTGTCGCACAGCGAGATCGCGGAACGACTCGATGCGCCCCTGGGGACGGTGAAGACCCGCGTTCGCCAGGGAATGCTGCGCCTGCGCGAGCTGCTCGGGGAGTTCGTGGACGCGGGGCTCGCGTCCGGAACGGAGGATGGACGCCGGTGAACGACGATCGCTTCATGGAACAGGCACCCGACTACGCGCTGGGCCTGCTCGAGGCCGAGGAGCTCGAGGCGTTCGAACGTCACCTCGCTGCCGGATGCGCGCAGTGCGAGCAGGAGCTGGCATCGATGGACGCCGTCGGCGACGCGCTGGCGTACTCGGCGCCGGCATTGGCACCGCCCACCGCGTTGTGCGATCGCGTGCTCGCCGCCATCGCGACCGACCTCGAACACGAGCGCGCCGGGGCCGACGCGCTGGCCGCCGAGGCCGCCGCCGTTCCCGCGGGTCAGCCGCTGTACCGCGGCCAGCCGACCGCCACGCCCACCTACGAGCCCTCGCCGGCCGAGTGGCCGCCCCGCGTTCCCGTGGTCGCGGTGCGGTCGATTCCGTGGTGGGTGCGGGTCGGTCCGCCGCTCGCGTTCGCGGCCACTCTGGCGACCGTTCTCGTGGGTGCCTGGGCCTATCGCCTCGATCGGCAGCTCACGCTGGTGCGCGGCGACCTCGAACGCGTGCAGTCCGAGAACCAGGCGCTCGCCCGCATCCTCGACGTCGTGCAGTCGGATCGCCTGCGTGTCGTCGCGCTCGGCGGCCTCGAGGGAGCGCCGCAGGCGCACGGTCGCGTGCTGTGGTCCCCCGAGAAGAAGCAGGCCGTACTCTACGTGTTCGAGCTGCCGCGCCCGCCGGCGGGCAAGGAATACCAGTTGTGGGTGATCGACGGGCAGACGCCGCGGAGCGAGGGTGTCTTCGCCGTCGGTGCCGACGGCCGCGCCACCCACGTGCTGCCCGAGCCGCCCGCCGCCGCCGGCGCGTCCGCGTTTGCCATCACGATCGAGCCCGCGGGCGGCATGCGGCAACCGACCGGCGCCATCCTCCTGCTCGGCTCGGAGGGCGCCGTCATCGACGGATGAGCCCGTTCGTCGAGACGCGCGACGGGTTCACCCTGACGACCGATCGCGCTCGCCTGCCGATCGAGGAGATCCATCGCTGGCTCGCCGAGGAATCGTACTGGGCGCGCGGCATCCCGCTCGACATCTGCCGCCGCTCGATCGAGCACGCCCTGCCGTTCGTGATCTACGAGGGGGACACGCTGGTCGCGTTCGCCCGTGTGATCAGCGACTTCGCGACGGTGGCCTACCTCGGGGACGTCTTCGTCAAAGAGCCGTGGCGCGGTCGCGGGCTGTCGAAGTGGCTGGTCGAGGCGATCCATCGCCACCCCGACTTGCAGGGGCTGCGCCGCTGGATCCTGCTCACCCGCGATGCGCACGCCCTCTACGCGCAGTCGGGGTGGACCGCGCTCGAGGATCCGCCGCGCTGGATGGAGCTGCGTCCGAATCACAAGTATTGAATCCCCCAACGCGGGAGGTTCACGTGAAGCGCACGCCACGGACACTCGGGATGATCCTGCTCGGGGCCGTCGTCTGCACGGCAGGCGCCGGCGTGACTCCGGCGCGCGCGTTCGACGGCGAGTTGCTCGACACGGTCCGCGTGATCCTTCCGGACAGCGTGATCACGCGGCTGGAGCAATCGCTGCCCGCCATGCGCACGATCGTCGCCACCGTCGACGTGTGGAAGATCACCTATCGCAGCGACAGTCTGCGGGTGAAGGGCTACCTCGCGGTCCCGAACTCGGGCGGCAGGCTGCCATGCGTGATCGACAACCGCGGGGGCAACCGCGACTACTCGCAGTGGACCGACGCGCGGGCGGTCTCGCGCCTGGGTCGGATCGCGGCGTGGGGTTACGTCGTCGTGGCCAGCCAGTATCGCGGAGTCGACGGCGGCGAGGGCGTCGAAGAGTTCGGCGGCCGGGACATCAACGACGTCCTGAACCTGATCTCGCTGCTGGCGACGCACCCGCGCGCCGACACGACGCGCATCGGGATGTGCGGCTGGAGTCGCGGCGGCATGATGACGTACCTCGCGCTGGCGCGGACCGACCGCATCCGGGCTGCGATCATCGGGGCGGGCATGGCCGACCTGTCCGACATGATCCAGCGTCGTCCCGAGATGGAGACCGAGGTCGTCGCCCAGCTCGTCCCCGGCTTCGCCACGCGGCGCGACGAGGCGCTGGCGGAGCGCTCGGCGGTCCGCTGGCCCGAACGACTCGCCCCGGCGACGCCGATCCTGCTCCTGCATGGCAGCGCCGACTGGCGCGTCGACCCGGGCCAGGCCCTGACGATGACGGCCAGGCTTTATGCGCTTCGGCGGCCGGTCCGCCTCGTGTTCTTCGAGGGTGGCGATCACGGCCTGACCGAGTTCCAGGCGGAAGTCGACCGGCTGACGCACGACTGGCTCGAGCGCTACGTGCGCGACCGCACGCCCTGGCCGTCCCTGGAACCGCACGGGCGGTAGGATTCGCAGCTACGCCCGCTTCAGGACGGCTGGCCGAGGATCCGGTCCACCGCCTCGGTGAGCGATCGCGCGCGAACCACGCCCTCGCGCTCGAGGTTCGGGTAGAGCCCGTGCGGGTCGAGCAGCACGGCGTTCATTCCGGCGCGGCGCGCGCCCAGCGCGTCGGCGGTCGGGTTGTCGCCGACGTGCCACGCATCGGCCGCGTCGACGTCGAGCAGGCCGAGCGCGTACTCGAAGATACGGGGATCGGGCTTGGCGCGGTGGATCGCGGTCGAGGCGGTGCAGGCGCGGAAGAATCGGCGCAGGCCCTTGTTCTCGAGGATCGCCTCCAGCGTGTCGTCCCAGTTCGAGATCACGCCCAGCACGATTCCGCGCTCGGCCAGGCGGGTGAGCGCGGCCGGCGCGTCGGGCACGACCACCAGCGGGTCGCCGCTGAAGTGCCCGGCGCTCACCGTGGTGACGAAGCGATCGACCGCCGCGTCGTCGAGCCCGAGCGCCTCGCCGACGCGCTGGTAGCGGTCGATCCACCACGCGGCGTTGTCCTTCACCTCGTGAAAGGGCGGGCGCTTCACCGGCAGCGTGGCGCCCGACTCCTCGACCGCCCGACGCACGTCGGCGATGGTCCGCGTCGCATCGAGCGGAACAAGCGCCGTGTAGAGCGCACTGTCGAGCATCGCGCTGGTGTCGAGCAGCGTGTCGCCGACGTCGAAGAAAACGGCGCGCGGCAAGGGTCGTGCGGGGCGAGCGGGGTCCATGAGCCTCGTCCGGAGGAGTGGGGCGTGCTACGCTTCCGGCACCATGCTCGCACGAACGATTCGATGAAGGAAGGAGCGCTTTCCCCCGACGGTGTCGCGCGCGCCGCCGCGCATCTCGATGCGGCGCTGCGTGCGCTCGGTGTGCCACCCGAGGGACCGCACCTGGCCGGTACGCCGGAGCGGGTCGCGCACCTGTGGACGCAGCTCTTCTCCGGGCTCGACCCCGCGCATGCACCCGACCTGGGAGCGTTTCCCAACCCGTCGCCGGGCGCCGGCATGGTGCTCGCCGCCGATCTCCCGTTCCATTCGATGTGCGCCCATCACCTGTTGCCGTTCTTCGGTCGCGCCCACGTGGCCTACTTGCCGGGCGCGTCGATCGTCGGGCTGGGTGTTCTGCCGCGGCTGATCGACCATCACGCGCGGCGCCCCACGCTGCAGGAGGACCTGGCGGCCGGCGTCGCCGACACGCTGGAACGCGCCGTCGCGCCGCGCGGAGTCGCGGTGCTCCTGGTCGGACGCCACCTGTGCATGGAGATGCGCGGCGCCCGCCGGCGCGCGCGCGTGGAGACGGCGACGTGGCGCGGCGCTTTCGTTGACGATCCCGCATTGCGGGCCGAGTTTCTCGATGCCGCACGCGGGCCGGCGCGGGCAAGGAGACCACGATGAGCGCAAACCTGACTTCCGTCCGCCGGAGCGAGGGCCGCTGGTCCGTGGGCACGCGCCCCGACGGCTCCGCGCTCGAGCTGCCGTACATCCGCTGGGAGGGCGGTCCCGGCGCCCATCTCTACATCGGGGTCACGATCCACGGCGACGAGGTGACCGGCCAGGCGAGCCTGTGGCGTGTCGGCGCGTGGCTCGAGCAGAGTGTGCTCCACGGCACCGTCACTGCCGTTCCCGTGCAGAATCCCGAAGGCTTCAACTACAACGTGCGCGGCATGCACGGGCGCACCGTCGATCCCAACCGCGTGTACCCCGGCGACTCGAAGGGCGAGACGATGGAACGCGTCACCGCACGCATCACCGCCGCCGCGCTCGAGGCCGATGCCGCGATCGACGTACACACCGCCGGCTGGGCGATGCCCTACATCCTGCTCGATCCCGTCGCCGACGCCGAGCTTGCGGCGCGCACGCGCGCTCTCGCGCGAGCCACCGGCATCACGCTGGTCGACGAGTTCGCCAGCGAGGACTACGAGAAGGAGGGCCTCGCTGCATCGCTTCCGCCGGCCATGCTGGCCGCGGGCAAGCCGGCGTTCACGCTCGAGCTGGGCGGCCACGGTCACATCGAGTGGACGCAGGTCGAGGCGGGCGCGGTGGCGCTGCGCAACGTCATCCGCCACCTCGCCATCGTGCGCGACGAAAGCGAGGGTGTGCAGGATGTCCCCGCGTTCGAGGACGAAGGCCGCCGCCGCACCGACTTCTTCTGTGATCACGGCGGCCTGATCGAGTTCGTCGTCCGCCCCGGCGACCGCGTCGAGCGGGGAAGGCGCGTGGCGCGAATCCGCAGCGTGTACGGCCGCGTCATCGAGGAGATCCTCGCGCCGCACACGGGCATCGTCCTCGCGCTGGCGCCGACGAGCGCCGTGTGGAGCGGCGCCTACCTCGGGGAGATCGCGGCGGAGGACTGACGGCCGGAGATCGGCGCGACAGCCAGCGCACCTCGGCGAACCCGGCAGGCCGGTTGTCGACGATCATGAAGCGATTCGTCAGGGCATCGGCGGCCTCGTCAATTCTGTTGTCGAATCGCATCGCCCCCGTGCGAGAGTTTCCGGCGCCATGCAACCCTTGCCCCCCATTCCGTCACAGACGGGTCATGCAACCGGACCGTGATCCCGCCGACCTCGCCGATCGCACCCTGATCGACGCCTACCTTGCGTCGCGTTCGGAAGCGGCATTCCTGTGCCTCTACGACCGTCACGCCGACGGGATGTACCGCTTCGCGGCGCGTCTCGCGGGTCACGGTGGCACCGAGCCGGCGGAGATCGTGCAGGAGGCGTGGCTGCGCGCGCTCGAACGCCTGCCGCAGTTTCGCGGCGGGTCGAGCCTGCGCACGTGGCTGTGCGGGATCGTGCTCAACCGCTGGCGTGAGGTGCGCCGTGGCGAGGCGCGCGACCATCGCCTGATGCTGATCGGGGGCACGGACGCGTTGCGTCCGGCGCCGCCGGCGCCGCCGGCGCGGGAGCACGCGCTTGTGCTCGAGCGCGCCCTGGCGACCCTGCCCGCGGGGTACCGCGAGGTCCTGCTGCTGCACGACGTCGAGGGATACACGCACGAGGAAATCGCGCGCCAGTTCGACATCGTGGAGGGCACGTCGAAGAGCCAGCTCCACCGCGCGCGACGCGCGCTGCGGGAGGCGCTGGGCGCACGGGAGGGAGAACGGGCATGACGGACGAACGGGGACCCGAGGATGCGGGCGACGAGCCCGCCGAACTCGCGGACTGGGGCGCCGGCTGGACCGCGCCTCCGGGCTTGCGCGCACACACACTCGAAGGGGCGCGAAGGCGCGGCCTGGTGAAAGGACGGATGATGAACAATCGGGGATGGTGGATGGGTGCCGCGCTGGCGGCGGGAGTGGCGTTTGTTGCCGGAGTCGGGATCGGCACGCAGCGGGCGACGTCCGGAACGGAGATCCCGGTGGACACGCTGCCTGCGACGAGAGCCGCGAGCGTCGAGGAAGCAGCCAGCCCGCGCTACGCGCTCTTCCTGTTCGAGGACGCGGCGTACCAGGCGCCGGCCGCGAATGCGATGATGGAGCGCGTAAAGGAGTACGGCGGCTGGGCCGGGGATCTCGCCGCGTCCGGGCGCTTCGTCACCGCGGAGAAACTGGCCGACGACGGCTCGTTCGTGCGTCTGGAGAACGGCACGCTGAAGGCGCGCGGGCCCTTGAAGGACGCCGCCCGCGGCGCGCTGACCGGATACTTCGTGGTCGGCGCGAGCAGCCTCGAGGAGGCGATGGATATCGCTCGCACCTGCCCGCACCTCAAGTACGGCGGCAGCGTCGAGGTGCGCGCGATCGAGTCGTAGCCCGCGACTGCCGTGAGTGTGCTAGCGTGCCCGCCGACGGCTCCCTCGCCGCCCGGTGGGCACGCACATGCGCATCCTGTTCTGGTTCCGCAAGGACCTTCGGCTCGACGACAATTCCGGCCTCGCCGCTGCCGCGCGCGACGCGGGCGGCAATGTCGTGCCGTTCTATGCCAGCGAGCCCGCCATCCTCACGGGGCCGGACATCGCGCCGATCCGTGTCAGGTTCGTGCTCGACTCCCTGGCCGACCTCTCCGCGGCCTGCGCGCGCGCAGGCTCCCGCCTCGCTCTCGGGCACGGCGACGCGACGCGCACCGTGCTTGCCAGTGCCCGCGCCTGCGGCGCGGATGCGGTCTACTGGAACGACGAATATGAGCCCGCATTGCGCGCGCGCGACGACGCGGTCGAAGCGACGCTGCGTGCCGCCGGCCTGCGCGTCGAGCGCTTCCACGATCGCTTGCTCGTCCCGCCCGATGCGGTGTGCACCAGGGCCGAAACGCCCTTCACCGTGTACACGCCGTATCGCCGCGCCTGCGAGGCGTTGCCCGTGCCGCTGCCGTTGCCGCTGCCGGTAGTGACGCGCCTCGCCCCGCACGACCTGCCCACGCCACCGCTGGCAACGCTCACGCAGCTCGGATTCGTCGCACCACCGCGCGCGGCGATCGAGGCGTGGCCCGGAGGAGCGACCGCCTCGGCTCGGCGCCTCGATGCATTTCTCGAGCACGCGCTTGCGCGCTATCTGGGCGAGCGCGATTTTCCGGCGGCGGCGGCGCACTCGCGGCTCTCGGCGGACCTCAAGTTCGGGACGATCGGCGTGCGTCGCGCCGCGCATGCGGCTCTCGCCGCAGCGGATGGCGGCCGTGGGGGACCGGCGCTGCGGTCCTCGGTCGACAAGTTCGTGGCCGAGCTGCGCTGGCGCGACTTCTACGCGCAGGTGATGTATCACCACCCGCACGCCGCGGCGGGCGCATTCCGCCGTGAGTACGACGCGATCCGCTGGGCGGGCGCCGACGGGTGGTTCGAGGCGTGGAAGGCGGGCCGCACCGGCTACCCGATCGTCGACGCCGCGATGCGCGAGCTGTCGGCGACCGGCTTCATGCACAATCGCGCGCGCATGATCGTCGCGTCCTTCCTGACCAAGGACCTGCTGACCGACTGGCGGCGTGGCGAGCGCTGGTTCATGCAGAACCTGGTCGACGGCGACCTGGCGAACAACAACGGTGGATGGCAGTGGGCTGCCGGAACGGGCACGGACGCGCAGCCGTACTTCCGCATCTTCAACCCCGTGCTGCAGGGCGCGCGCTTCGATCCCGACGGTGTGTACGTGAAGCGCTGGGTGCCGGAACTGGCTGAAGTGCCGACCGAGCTCGTGCACGCGCCGTGGGAGGTCGGGACGAAGCGGCGACGCGGACAGGAGCCCGGACTCTTCGCGGGTCTGCGGTTGCCCGCCGGCTATCCCGAGCGCGTCGTCGTCCACGAGCAGATGCGTGAGCGCGCGCTGGCGATGTACCTCGCGGCGCGCGCGTCGAACGACTACTGATTCCGGCCGCGACCCACGCGGCGGCCCGGACGCTCCGACCACAGCGTCTTGCTGCCGATCGTCGTGCTCCCGCCCGGGTTCGCGATCAGCGTCGGCGGCTGGACTCCGTCGTCGGGTGGCATCGGCACATCGATCGGCATGACCATCGCGGACGTCTCGAGCGTGGGGGAGACCGCGAGGGCAGCCGGTCCCATCGGATTTTCGGTGCCGCAGCCGCTGAGGCCGGCGACGAGCAGGGTGAGCATGGTGATGCGGACGGTGTTCTTCAGGGCAACGGACATGGGTTGGGACCCTCCGGGAGGTCGCTCCACGCGAACCTCCTGCCGCTGTTCCAATGCAACCGGCGTGCCCGGTCGCCGAAAGTGTCGTCGCCGGGCGCGTGACGGCCAAAGCGGGCGATGTGCACGGCGATTCGCACGCGGATTCGCAGGCTGCGTCGTTACGGGGCTCCGGTGTGCGACCGGGCGGGGGAATCCCGCGCGACACGCTGAGGAATCCCACCCACGTTTGCGTCGAAACGGAAACCGCCCCGGGGACGGAATCCCCGGGGCGGCACCTCGTGGTGGAACGGGGATCACTCCCCGTTTGCTCGTGGCTTCTTCGGCTTCTTCGGCTTCTTCGGTTTTCGAACCCTGGGACTCACCGTCGCTCCGCCATCGGAGCCAAGGCTTCCTCCATCGGGACCCCGGACGACCTCGCTGTAGAGGATGTCTTTCCGCGCGACCTCCATCGTCCTGCCGACTCCGCTCGCCTCGGTCACAAGCGACGGGGCCACCGGGTTCTCGGCGCCGCAGCCACTGAGGCACGTGACGGCGAAACCGAGCAGGGCGGTGGCAGCCGTGATTCGTGATCGAAGCAACATCGAGTTCCCTCCTTCGGTGGCGAAGCTCGCCGCCGGGCGCGGGAGGCTTCGCCCCTTCACTCCAGCAACCCGCATCCCGGCGCGAATGTCCCATGAAATCAACACATTCGAGGTGGGGGACGACGGGCGAAGCGCATGGCAGCGTGCCCGTCGCAGCGCCGATCGAGGGCCCTGGCGACCTCCCCGGGGGGCCCGGAACGGACCTGGAAGCTGTGCTATCCTCCGGCCCGTCCATGCATTGCGCCCCAGGAGCCCGACCCGATCCGAGGTTTCCATGCCGTTTCTCACCGATCAGAATCGCGAGTGGCAGGCCCGTGCCCGCGACGTGGCCGAGAAGGTCGTCCGCCCGCTGGCCCGCAAGTACGACGAGCTCCAGGAGTACCCCTGGGAGATCAAGGATGCGCTGGCCGAGGGCGGCTTCTTCGGGGTGTGGATCCCCAAGGAGTACGGCGGGGCGGGGGGCACGGTGCTCGACCTGTGCCTCGTCATCGAGCAGCTCTCGCGCGCCTGCGGCGGCGTCGGCGTCATGTACTGCGTCAATGCGCTCGGTTCGTTCCCCATGCTCGTCGGTGGCACCGAGGAGCAGAAGAAGACGTGGCTGCCAAAGATCGCCTCGTGCGAGAAGCTGATTGCCTTCTGCCTCTCCGAGAAGTTCGCCGGCTCCGACGCGCAGGGCATGCGCCTGGCAGCAACGCCCGCACCGGGCGGCGGCTGGGTGCTCAACGGCGAGAAGAAGTGGACGACGAACGGCGGCGCCGCCGATCTCTACACCGTTTTCGCGGTGAGCGATCCGATGTCGAAGTCGCGGCGCATCTCGGCGTTCATCGTCGAGAAGGGGACGCCCGGCTTCTCGATCGGCAAGGTCGAGGACAAGATGGGCATCCGCTGCGTACCCGTCGTCGAGACCGTGTTCAAGGACGTGAAGGTGGGGGAGGCGCAGCTGCTGGGCGGGCAGCCCGGCTTCGGCTTCCACCATGCGATGGGCACGCTCGACCTGGCGCGCCCGGGCGTGGCCGCGCAGGGCCTGGGCCTGGCCGCCGGCGCGCTCGAGTTCGCGCAGGTCTACGCCGCCAAGCGCAACCAGTTCGGCACCTCGATCAACTCGTTCCAGATGATCCAGCAGCTGCTGGCCGATATGGCGACGCAGGTCGAGGCCGCGCGCCAGCTCGTCTACGCCGGCGCCACGTCGCTCGACAAGAAGCTGCCGAGCGCGAACAAGATGGCGGCCATGGCCAAGCTCTACGCCACCGACACCGCGATGAAGGTGACGACCGACGCGGTGCAGATCTTCGGCGGCTACGGTTACATGCGCGACTATCCGATCGAGAAGTACATGCGCGACGCGAAGATTACCCAGATCTACGAGGGTACGAACCAGGTCCAGCGGCTGGTCGTGGCGCGCAACCTGATCAAGGAGACCGCCGCGCTGTCGCAGTTGCTCGACGCGTACATCCCGAAGGAAGTGCAGGTCGGATACAACGACCCGGCGACGCTGGCGGCGCAGAAGGCCGAGGCGCCGGCCACCTCGTGACCCGCGCCGTCGCGATCACGCCCGCCACGCGGGCCGACGCGCCGCGCATCCACGCGCTCATGCACGGGCTCGCGGTCTACGAGAAGATCGAGCACGAGATGGTCTCCACGGTCGCCGACCTCGAGCGCGCGCTGTTCGGCGAGCGCCCGCTCGCCGAGGCGCTCGTCGGTTCGCTCGACGGGCTGGTCGTCGGCTTCGCGCTGTTCTATCCCACCTATTCGACGTTCTCCGGCAAGCCCGGCCTGTGGCTCGAGGACCTGTTCGTCGTGCCCGAGGCGCGCGGCGCCGGCGTGGGCAAGGCGCTGCTCGCTGCGCTGGCCGCGCTCGCGGTCGCCCGCGACTGCGGATCCGTACAGTGGGAAGTGCTCGACTGGAACGCGCCGGCGATCGGCTTCTACGAATCGCTGGGGGCGGAGTCGCTGTCCGAGTGGACGACGAACAAGCTGGTGGGGGACGCGCTGGCGCGGCTTGCCGGGAGCTAGGTTGAAGACTCGCCGCCTTCGAGGACGCTGACGTCTGCGCGGTCTTGCGGCCTGTCGGCCGCCCGCTTGTTGCGGATGAGATCCTCGCGCCCGAGGATCGGCACGAGAACTCCCTCGACTTCGACTTCGATTCGTCTCGTCCAGGCCTCCTCGAACTCGACCCCGGAAATGCTGGTCAGGAGGTCGATGCGGTGAGGAGGCACGCCGAGCTGGACGACTTCGCCAGGGCGCTGAAACGCGCCGGCTTCGAGTGCGAACATCGGAGCACCGAATCGGCGCAACGCTTCGAGGATGCGGGCTTCGTTCTCGGCTGTCGGTCGCACCCAGAGGTCGAGGTCTCCAGTCGCGCGCGGTCGGGCATGAACGGCGAACGCATGCGCACCGACGAGGAGATACTCAACTCCCGTGGCGGAGAACTCGGACAACATCTCGACGAAGTCGCGATTCATCCGCGCGCTCTCCCTTGAACAGCCACGCCTGGACGGTCAGCGTCCACACCATGGCCAGCCGTTCCTCGGCCGTCGTGCCCTCGAGCCCGGACTCCAGGCCCTGATCTTCGAGCCTGGATTTGTGGACCGGATAGTTGGTGCGCTCCATGGCTGCCCTCCGGCTCCTATTTTACTCCGAATCCGTTCCCGGGGACAGCATCGGTCACGCCCGCAGGCGCAGGCGGATCGCTTCCTTCGACGGCACCGTGACGCGCGCGCTCGCCGAGCCGAGCCGTGGATTCCACGCCCGAATCACGTACTGGCCACGGGGAAGGTGCGCCAGCAGGAACGAGCCGTCGCGCGCGGTGTTCGTGTTCCAGCGCTCGTCCGCAACCACGACGTAGAGGACTTCCGCGGGGTGCAGCTCGCAGAACACCTCGTACTCGCCAGGATGGGCGAACGAGGCGCGGCGGACCTGCCCCGGGCGATAGCGGCCCAGGTCGAAGCGGCCCTTCGGTGCGAGGCAGAATGCGTTGTGGTAGACGCGGTCGGCGTTGGCGAACTCGATGATCATGCCGGCCTGGACGGCGAGCACGCGCGGCTCGAAGCGACCGCCCTGCTGGGTCACGTGGGCGGTGTCGGTCGGCGCCCTCGATGCACGCTCCTTGACCGGCCACGCCTGGACGACGGTGTCGGGCGACGGCGGGTGGACCCTTCCGGCGACCGAGCCCCTGGTGGCGCAGCCGCCGAGCAACGTGCCGACGAGCGCGATCAGCGCCGCGGTCGAACGCAGGCGCCCCGGTCCTGGAATGCTCCGAATCGAGTCCATTCGATCCCCTCCCCCGGAGGTATCGGCACGTTCGGGGGAGGGGTCCAGCGGGAACTCATGGCCGGATCGGGCGCTACTCCTTCGCCCAGCGCAGGAGCTCCGGCAGGTTGATCTCCTTGCCGTACATGAGCATGCCCACCCGGATCGCCGTGCCCGCGAGGATGCGCATGAAGTGGGTCGCCGCGATCAGCAGCAAGAGCGCGCCCATCCACTCCCACGTCGGCGCGGCCTTGAGGGCGATGCGCGCCGGCATGAGCATCGGCGCGAAGAAGGGGATCCACGACAGGACGACCGCGAGCATCGATTCGGGTTTCTCGAGGATCGTCTCGATGAAGATGAACGGGATGACCGGGATGAAGTAGAAGTACGCTTGCACGCGCGACGTCGACTGCATGTCCTTGATCGTCGCCAGGATCGTCGCGAACATCGACACGTAGAACGCGAACCCGAAGAAGAGGAACAGCAGGTAGGCCGCGATCGACGCCGGGCTCACCGCCGGCGGCAGCTGCCACGAGGAGAACACCGCGAACAGCAGGGCCGAACCGCCCCAGATGACGGCCATCAGCATGCCGATGCCGACGAAGGCGATGAGCTTCCCGTCCATCCACGCCTGCGGTCGGATCGCCGAGACGATGACCTCGGTGACGCGTGCCTGCTTCTCGCCGGTGATGCCCACCGCCAGGTACGCCGCCGTGGCGTAGATCGTGATCAGCAACAGGATCACCAGCGCCAGCGCCGCGATCATGTCGCCCTTCGAGGTCTTCGCCTCGGGGCGCGTCAGTGTCTCGGCGATGGGGACCCGCGCGTCGATCGCGGTGAGTCCGGCCGCATCGACACCCGCGGCGCGCCCCCGCTCGAGGCGCGCCAGCTCGGTGAGCGGCTCGCGCACGGTGCGCACCCAGCCGGGCCGCGAGCGCTTGGTCAGCACCCGGATCGAGTCGCCCGTAGCGAAGCCGGTGGGTACGAGGACGGCGCCGTCGTAGGTCTTCGCCTCGATCGCGGCCGTGAGCGCCGCGGGTTCGGCCTCAGCACCGGCGACGACCGTCCACTGCACGGTCTTCAGCGTGTCGAGCGCCGGCAGCTTCACGCCGATGCCGGGTGCGCCCGAGGAGAACGCGAGCTTTACCGGCTCGTTTGCCGCGCGGTTCGCGATCCAGCCCGCGCCGAACGACAGGCCGACCGACAGGAGCGGCATGAGCACGAGCGAGACGAGGAAGTCGCCGCGGCGCACGACGCGCAGGAACTCGAAGCGGGCGACGGGCCACCACTCGGGACGGTTCACGCGGGCGTCAGACACGGGCGGCATCCTCCTCGAGCGCCTCGTCGCCCATTGCGGAGCGGACGGCGCGCAGGTAGATCTCGTGCAGGCTGATGGGAGCCGTCTCGATGCGCGTGATCGCGAAGGCGCCGCCCAGGATGGCCAGCGCGGGACCCACGTCGTGGTGGGCGGGCAGGCCCGCCTCGACCCGCAGCCGACCGACGCCGGCCGAGGTGACCTTCACCGTGCCGAGGACCCCGGCGCGGTCGAACGCGGCGCGTGCTGCCCCCGCCTCGGGCGCGGCGCCGTTGCCGCGCGCGGCGAGCTCGAGCACGAGCGTCTCGCTGGCGCCGCCGGTAATCGTGGAGCGCATGGAGTCGAGCGTGCCCATGAGCACTTCCTTCCCGCGGGCGATCATCAGGAAACGGTCGCACAGGCGCTCGACCAGGTTCAACTGGTGGGCGGAGAACAGGATCGTCGTGCCCTCGTCGCGCAGTTCGCGCACCACCGAGAGGAAGAGCTCCTGGTTGAGCGGATCGAGTCCCGAGAACGGCTCGTCGAGGATCGCCAGCGTCGGTGAGTGCAGCACGGCGCCGGCGAACTGGATCTTCTGCTGCATGCCCTTCGACAGTTCGTTGAGCTTCGACTTCGCACGGTCGGCAAGGCCCAGGCGCTCGAGCCAGCGCATGCCGGCGGCGCGGGCGTCGCGGGGGGACAGCCCGCGCAACTCGCCCAGGTAACCGAGCGTATCGATCACCTTCTGGTCCTCGAACAGGCCGCGCTCCTCGGGCAGGTAGCCGATCTTTCGGCGATCGACGGTGGGACCGCCGTCGAACGTGACCGTTCCGCTGTCCGGATGCGTGATGCCCAGGATCATGCGCAGGCACGTGGTCTTGCCGGCGCCGTTGGGCCCGAGGAAGCCGAAGATCTCGCCGCGGCGCACCTCGAAGGAGAGCGCATCGACGGCGATCCGGTCCTTGAAGGCCTTGGTGATGCCGTGCACCGCGAGCACGGACGAGCTGGTCGCTGCGTTCATGAAGAGAATTCTCCCGTGAGGTACAGGACGGCAAGGCCGAGCAGGATGGACGCGATGGCGACGATGAGCGCCCAACGCTGCCGCGTCCGCATGGCTTCGTAGCGTACGGGATTCACGAAGTACGAGCCCGCCTCGGTGCGCACGACCAGCCCGGAGGTAACGGCGGCTTCCAACCCCCGGCGTTCGGGACCGTTCCTCGGCTCGTAGGGGCGCGCCGACCACTGCGAGGTTGCGCCGTCGCGGAACAGCTGCCCCGCCACGCGGCACTTGCGTGCCTCGGACGACGAGCCGGCGACGACCACGACGGCCATGGCCTAGCGCTCCTGCACGACGACGATGCCGCCGGAGAGCTTGGTCTCGTGCCCGGCGCTGTCGAGGAACGCGATGATGCCGGTGCGCGAGGTCTCGATGTAGGTCTTGGCGTTCCAGCGTCCCATCAGCCCCCCGTGGAGGTCGTACAGCGAGATCGTGCGATTCAGCCCCTCGGTGCCGGACTCCCAGTGCTTGCCGGCCTTGTCGAGGCGCTGGCAGCCGGAGAGGACAGCTGCCGCGATGGCGATCGCGACAATGAGGAGGACGCCGATGCCCTGCAAGGGGTTCTTCAATCCGCAGCCGCTCATGATTCCTCCGTCGATGGATCTTCGGGGTTCGTGACTTCGGCCCGCCGCACCGTGCGGCCGGTGTCCTTCAACGCCTGCGCGAGCAGGTACTCGATCTGTCCGTTCACCGAGCGTAGCTCGTCGGCCGCCCACTTCTCCAGGGCGCCATAGAGTTCGGGCGGCACGCGCAGCAGGAACGACTTGCGCGCGGCCATCTCACCCACCTACTGGTGCAGGGTGCCGGCGTTGATCACCGGGCTCACCGAGTGATCGCCGCACAAGACGACGAGAAGGTTCGACACCATCGCGGCCTTCTTCTCCTCGTCGAGCTGGACGATGTTCTTCGACGACAGGCGCTCCAGGGCCATCTCAACCATGCCCACGGCGCCCTCGACGATCCGCGTGCGGGCCGCGACGACCGCGCCGGCCTGCTGGCGGCGCAGCATGGCGCTGGCGATCTCGGGGCCGTACGCCAGGTGCGACAGGCGCGACTCGAGGATCTCGACGCCGGCCTTGTCGAGGCGCACCTGCAGCTCGGTGCGCAGCGCCTCGGAGATGTGGTCCATGTTGCCGCGCAGCGAGACGGTCTCGTCGTCGTGCGCGTCGTACGTGTACTGGCTCGCCAGGTGGCGGACGGCGGTCTCGCTCTGGACGGCGACGAACTGCTCGTAGGTGTCGACGTCGAACACGGCCTGCGCCGAGTCGCGCACGCGCCAGACGACCACGGCCGCGATCTCGACCGGGTTGCCGTCCTTGTCGTTGACCTTGAGCTTCTCGCCGTTGAGCGAGCGCACGCGCAGCGAGAGCTTCTTCTTGCTGGCGATCGGGTTGGTCCACCACCAGCCGTCGTCGTGCACCGAGCCCACGTACTTGCCGAGCAGGATGATGACCTCGGCCTGGTTCGGCTGGACGGTGAAGAAGCCGTTGAGCGAGACGCTGGCGACGGTGACGAGGAGTGCGACCGCCGCGATGCGGAATCCGATGGGTCCGGCAACCGGACTGGCGATCACGAACCAGGTCAGGGCGAGCATGGCGAGGACGATCAGGAGCCCGACCATTCCGGGCAGCGGGTGAGCCTTCGTTTCACGGGTCATGAGATGCGGTTCCTCCTTTCGGTGATTCCATTGTAATATCATATTGGAATCATCGTCCAGAAAAATCGGTGACTTGAGAGAATAATTTCGGAAGAAAACCAGGTTGCCCGCCAGCCTCCGGCGGGCCGGCAACGGGCCCTGACAACAACTTGGCTTGTAATAGACCGGTCGTCTAGTAGACTGCACCTCCATGAACGAACCCGTCGACGCCCCACTCCACGTCACCCCCGCCACCCGCAAGGGCGAGGAGACCCGCGAGCGGATCCTGGCCGTGGCCCGCGATCTGATCCACCAGCACGGGTTCAAGCAGACCGGCCTGGCGGACATCCTGGCGGCGAGCCGGGTGCCCAAGGGCTCGTTCTACTTCTACTTCCGCAGCAAGGAAGAGCTCGCGACGGAGTTGCTCCGCCAGCACCGGGTCACCTATCGCGAGGCGATGGAACGCGACGTCTTTCCACCGGGCGGCGAGACGATCCCGCAGCTCGTGGCGTTCTTCCGCGGCTCGGCGCAGCGGCAGGCGGACGCCGGCTGCAAGTCGGGATGCCTGCTCGGCAATCTGGCTGCCGAGATCGGCGACCTCCACGAGGACCTGAGACGCGAGGTCGTCGCCAGCTTCCTCGAGATGCGCCAGGCCTTGACCTGTGTCCTCGCGCGCGGGCAGGCCCGCGGCGAACTGAAGACCGACTTCGCGCCGGATCAGGCGGCGGAGTTCCTGATGTCGGTGATGGAGGGATCGATCCTTCTCGCCAAGGTGCGGCGCGAACCGGCGGCCTTTGCCGCAGTCGAGTTCTCGCTGGCCCGTTACCTGGAGACGTTGCGCAACCCGGCGCCGCCGCATTCGGCCGGCCCCACGAACGGAGGGATCGCATGATCGCGACCACGTTGCGGATCGAGACCGACGAACAGCTCGTCGAGCGTGCGCAGGCCGGCGAATCGGCCGCGTTCGACGAACTGGCGCGGCGCTACACGAACATCGTCTACCGGATCCTGTACAAGATCCTGCGTCACGACGAGGACACGCAGGACGCGCTGCAGGACACGTTCGTCAGCGCGTACCGCGCGATGCCGCGCTTCCGCAAGGACGCCAGGTTCTCGACCTGGATCTATCGCATCGCCACCAACGCGGCGCTGATGAAGGCGCGCGCGCGGAAGACGAACCTCGTCTCGCTGGATCATCCGACGGATGACGACGACGCGCGTCACGCGTGGGACCTGCCCGACCGGAAGGCGACGCCGGACCAGGACATCCTGTCCGACGAGACGCGCCGGGTGATGGAAGCGGCGATCCAGGCGCTGCCGGCCGAGCAGCGGGCCGCGTTCGTGCTGCACGACATGCAGGAACTGTCGAGCGCGCAGACCGCCGAGGCGATGGGAATCACGGTGTCCGCCGTGAACTCGCGCCTGCACCGTGCGCGCGTGTTCCTGCGCGACCGCATCGGCCGCTACGTGCGCGAGCCGGAGCCGGCGACGTGGCGCAAGCTGGATCCCGCGACGGCGGCGAAGGCCGCGCGCCTCACGCGCGTGGTCGATCGCACGGAACGCGCCGCCGAAGCGATCCGCGAGGCGCGACGCACGGCGGCCTGACCACCGGCGGATTCCGCACACACGACACCCTGAAGCCCCGGCGCGCCGCGCGCAACGGGGCTTCTGCTATGTTCCGGCAATGCGCATTCCCGTCTATCTCGAAGTCGGCGCCCGGGGCGCGACCCGCGCCTGGGTACTGACGCTGCCCGGCGTGGCGGTCGATGCAGCTTCGCCGGAGGCGGCGCTCTTGGCCGTGCCTACGACCGTCGCTGCCGAGATTGCGCTCCTCGCACAGGGCGGACATCCGTGGGCTCACGCCCAAGAGCATCTCGAGTTTGTCGAGACCGAACGCGTCGACACCAATGTCGGACTCGAGGAAGGCTCGGCCCGCGCGCTCTTCAAGTGGGACCTGCGGCCGACCAAGCCGGAGGACGTCGCTGCTGCGCTCGCGCGCATCGAGATCGCCCGCCGCGCGATCGAGGCCGCCGTCGCCGGGACGCCCGACGCGACGGTCGTCGAGTCCCCGGTCGGATCGCGCCTGATCGCGCTGTCGGGATCGATGCTGTGGCTCCTGTCGCGCCTCGGCTCCAAGCCGACGGGCACGCTGCCGCAGGAGCCGTTGCCGCGCTTCGTCGGCGCCGAGCAGATCGCGATCGACCGACTGAACAACCTGCTGCCCGGCGACCTCGAGCGGCACGCGGTGTTCCTCGGGGAACCATGGACGACCCGGAAGGTGCTGCGGCGGCTCGCCTGCCTGGTGCGTGCGGAGTCGCTCGCGACGGTTGCGCCATGAACGTCGTGCATCCGGTGATCGTCGTGGGCGCCGGAGCGGCCGGGCTGATGGCTGCCATCGCCGCCGCGAAGCACGGTGCGCGCGTCATCCTGCTCGAGGGCACGACTCACGTCGGAACGAAGATCCTCATGTCCGGCGGCACGCGCTGCAACGTCACCCACGACGTGATCACGCCCGCCGACTACCACGGCGGCTCGCGCAACGTCGTGGCGCGGCTATTGCGCGAGTTCTCGCACCTCGACACGCTGCGCTTCTTCGAGGACGAGCTGCACGTGCCGCTCAAGCGCGAGGACACGGGCAAGCTGTTCCCGGTCTCCGACGACGCACAGCAGGTGGTCGACGCGCTGGTGGCGCACTTGACCGAGCTGGGCGGCTCGATCTGGACGGGTCGCAAGGTCACCTCGATCGAGCGCCTGGCCGACGGCACGTATCGCCTCGTCACCGACGTCGCGCCCATCCATGCGCACGCCGTGATCGTCACGACCGGCGGGCTGTCGTTCCCGCGCACCGGTTCCGACGGCACCGGCTACGGGCTCGTCCAATCGCTCGGCCACACGCTCACGCGCACCTCGCCCGCGCTCACGCCGCTCGTGGCGTACAGCGGTGGCATGCACGAGCGCCTGCGCGGCGTCACGCTGCCCGTGGCGTTGACGGTGCTCACGGGCGCGAACCGCAAGCGCTTCTGGCAGGGCGCAGGCTCGTTCCTGTTCACGCACTTCGGCTACAGCGGACCCGTCGCGCTGGATGCGAGCCGTCACTTTGCGCGCGAGTCGTGGGACGGACCGGTCGCCGTGATCGCCAACTTTCTCCCCGAGGTCACGAGCGAGGCGTTCGAACGCGAGCTCATGCTCGCCATCGAACACGAGCCGCGCCGCACGCTGCCTGCGCTCCTGCGCGGTCGCATTCCCGAAAGCCTCGTCGGCGAGTTGCTGGCGCTCGTCGAGATCGAGCCGGAGCGCCCGCTGTCGCGGATCTCGCGCGACGAACGCCGCGCGATCGTCGCGGCGGTGACCGCAAACGAGCTGCCCGTGCTCGAGGTGATGGGCTATCGCAAGGCCGAGGTCACCGCCGGCGGCGTGCCCGTCTCGGAAGTGGACCCCCGCACGCTCGGATCCCGCCTCTCGCCGGGGCTCTATCTGGCGGGAGAGATCCTCGACGTCGACGGGCGATTGGGCGTTTACACCTTCCAGTGGGCCTGGTCGACGGGGTGGGTGGCGGGAAGGGGGGTGGCCCGAGGAGACGTTTGAGTGAGCGGGTCAAACGTATGGGCGGTTCTTCCACCAGCTGGTCTACGAAGCGCTGCGTCTCGAAGGTGCCGAGCTACACCAGGAATCGCGTCCACCTCACCCGTCGAGTCCCATCTTCTTCAGGAACGCGCCCCACCGCGGATCGCCGTGAAGAGAGCGGTAGACCGGCGCCGTCTTTATTTCGGCGAGACCACCATCGCGTTGAACGTAGGCTCTTTCAAGCCACTCAAACGCGGCGTCCGCTTCTCCGCGCGCTGCGTGCACCTCTGCAATCTGACAGGCAAAATCTCCCGCGTACTTGTCCTTCAGTTGACCAAGTGCCGCGTCGGACTCCACTCGGTGACCCAGGGCGTAGTGCACGATTGCCAGTGCCCAGAGGCGAGCACTTTCAAGCGACTCCCGTAGTGCCTCGGCGACAGCCTCCTCGCTCTTCATCCGCGCGATCAGGGTCACTGAGAGGAGCGCGCGCGTCCAAACCCTCTGAGGAGCGAGCTCGAGAGACTTGCCGTACGCAGCCTCCGCCTCTGTGAAGCGATCTGCGGCGTGGAGAGCCAATCCGAGGTTGTGATAGTTCGCGACACTCAGCGGGTCCTGCTCGATTGCCCTGCGATGGAGCGTAATCGCATCCTCGAGACGGCCCAGGTTGGCGGCCAGGCCTCCCGCCGAGCGAAGCGCTATCGCATTGCCGGGTGACAGCTGCTGTGCGCGCGTGAACGATACTTCTGCACCCCGAAAATCCCAGTCGTAACTCATCTGGACCATTCCCATTTGCGAGTGTCCCTCAGCGAGATCGGGCTCGAGTTGGAGGGCTCGGAGCGCTGCCTCTCTGGCATGGGCAACGCCTTCTGCCAAGGGCGCCCACCCCACATTTACTTCCTGTATGTAGGCCCGGCTCAGCTCCGCCCAGGCAAGCGCGAACTCCGGTTCGAGCTCCAGCGCGTGTTTCAGGTACTCGATTCCCTTCGCCAGGTCCTCGCGATCGAGCCGGTCGATGAGATACCGCGCCTGAAGGAAGAGCCGGTGCGCCTCGGGGTGGGTCCCGCGCCCCCTCGCCGCCTTGGCTACCTCCGCCTTGGCCCACCCGCTCGCCTCGGAATCGGCGGCTTCGCCGAGCAGCGTGGTGCGCAGCTCCTTCACCACCGAGTGCGCGATGTCGTCCTGCACCGCAAAGATATCCTCCAGGGTGCGGTCGTAAATCTCCGACCACAGCTGTGAGCTCGAGGCGACACTCACCAGCTGTACCGAAATGCGCACTCGGTTCCCGGCTTTGCGAACGCTGCCTTCGAGCACCGTCGCGACGTCGAGCGCCTTCCCCACTTCGGCGATCGTCGTGTCCTTGCCCTTGAAGTGGAACGATGACGTTCGCGCCGTGACGCGTAGGCCCTTGATCTTGGCGAGGGTGTTGAGCAGCTCGTCGGCGAGGCCGTCGGAGAAGTACTCGTCGTCGGCGCTCGCGCTGCGGTTGACGAACGGCAGTACCGCGATCGAGGCGATCTTGTCCGACTTCTGGCGCGGCGCCGACTCGCCGCGCTCGAGCGTTCGCCGCACCGACCGCAGCTCGTTCAACACGTCCTGCGCAGTCTGGAAGCGCTCGCGCGGACTCTTCTCAAGGCAGCGCTCGACGATGTGCACCAGCTCACCTGGGAGGTCCGCGCGCAGGCTCCTGAGCGACGGCGGGCTGTCCCGGAGAATCGCCGAGCCGATGTCGACGCTGCTCTGCCCGGTGAACGGTCGCGTCCCCCCGGCCAGTTCGTAGATCACGATTCCGAGCGAGAAGAGATCGGTGCGCGCGTCCACGAGTTCACCTCGGATCTGCTCGGGCGCCATGTAGGGCATCGTGCCCACGACCTGCCCGACCTCCGAGAGGGGTGCCGCCAGCGTCGCCGCTTGAGTGGCGTTCACGTCGGATCGGGTCTGCGCCAACTTGGCCAGCCCGAAGTCCAGCACCTTGACGCGTCCCTCGCGCGTCACCATCACGTTCGCCGGCTTCAGGTCGCGGTGCACCACTCCCTTCTCGTGCGCCGCCACCAGGGCGTCGGCCAGCGACATTCCGAGGTCGAGGATCTGGGCGAGCGGCAACCCGCCGGGAGTGACGAGGTCGGCGAGGCTCCGCCCTTCGACCAGCTCCATGGTGAGGAAGCGGATGCCGCCGTCTTCCTCGACGGAGTGGAGGACCACGATGTTCGGGTGGTTGAGGCCGGCCACGGTCGTCGCTTCGCGCTCGAGGCGCGCGAGGCGGTCGGGGGACGACGTCACGTCGGCGGGCAGGACCTTGATCGCGATGTCGCGCTTGAGGCGCGGGTCGCGGGCAAGGTAGACCTCTCCCATGCCCCCTGCGCCGAGGGGGGCGAGGATCTCGTAGGGGCCGAGGCGGGATCCGAGAGTCAGTGGCATCGAGGGAATGTACCCCATCGTGCGTCGCTGGTCCGGACTGTGTCAGTTTTGTGCTAGAACCATCCGCCAGCGAGGGAGACTACGCGTCACCATCGGACTCCACGTCCTCGGGCAACGTATTCTGTAGCGCGCTCTGTGGCGTCGATCGTGTCCAATGGTTCCTCCCCGATGCTCCTGTACAACTTCCAGTGGGCGTGGTCGACGGGGTGGGTTGCGGGACGGGGGGCCGCGACGTAGGCTTCCCCCCTCGGTGGTCGTCGTGCCCGGCTGCGGGCCGATCGGCCTCCCGGTCCGCCGGATGGTCTCGCCCTGTTCGCCCGGCTCACCCCGATCGTAGGAGAGCTACGGGAGGTTCGCGCATGATCTCGAGTCGGTTCATTCTTGGGATGGCTCTGGCGCTGGTGCTGGGGTCCTCGGACGCCGCAGTCGCCCAGGTCGTCGACACGAACTTCTGGGTGACGAACGGCATCGTCGATGCCGTCGCTGAGTCCGAGGGAACGGTCTACATCGGCGGGCAGTTCACCCGGGTCGGACCTGCCACCGGCTCCTTCGTCGGGATCGACGAGACGACGGGCAGCGTGCTGGGGCCGGTGCCCATGGTGGCGGGGGTCGTCTCGGCGGTGGCCCCGGACGGGGGCGGGGGCTGGTACATAGGAGGGAACTTCTGGGCGGTGCAGGGTGAGCCGCGCCAGGGCCTGGCTCACCTCGACGCCGCAGGCGATCTGACCGCCTGGGACCCTCAGGTCCGCAACCTCCGGGCGCTTGCCGTCGACAACGGGACCGTCTACGTGGGTGGTTACTTCAACACGATCGCCGGCCAGCAGCGGCTTCGCCTGGCCGCGATCGACGGCACGACCGGAGCGTTGCTCGCCTGGAATCCCGGCGCAGACGGGACCGTCAATGAGCTGGTCGTGTCCGGGGGCACGGTCTACGCGGCTGGCGACTTCACGCATGTCGGGGGCGAGCCGCGATCGCGATTGGCCGCGATCGACGCCGCCACGGGATCCGTCACGGGTTGGAATCCGGATCCCGATCACGGGGTCACCGCCATGGTCCCGGGCGGGGGAGTGCTCTTCGTGAGCGGCAGCTTCTTCAACATTGGCGGCCAGCCGCGGAGCCATATCGCCGCGCTCGATCTGACGACCGGAATGGCGACGAGCTGGAATCCATTCGCCAGTAGCGTTGTCAACGCGCTTGCGCTTCGGGGTGGAACGGTCTACGCGGGCGGGGTCTTCACCTCGATCGGCGGCCAGCCGCGACCTCGCGTCGCCGCACTCGATGCCGCGACGGGGGCCGCCACGAGTTGGATCCCGGACGGCCCGAACAGTCATGTCCAGGCCCTGGCGGTGACCGATCAGGCCGTTTACGTCGGTGGAGTCTTCAGTAGTGTCGGCGGTCAGCCGCGGAACTTCCTCGCGGCGCTCGATTCGGAAACGGGAGCCGTCACGGCCTTCGATCCGAACCCGAACGAACCCGTGAGCGTCCTCGCGGCGAACGAAACCGCCCTCTTCGCCGCCGGCGGTTTCACGAGTTTAGGCGGTGTGGCCCGCACCGGTCTCGCCGCTCTCGACGTCGCGACCGGCACGGCAACGAACTGGAACCCGACCGTGGGTGCGGCGTTCGCGCTCGCCGTCGCGGGAGGTACGGTGTACGCAGGTGGGGACCCCGGGATTTCCGCGATCGAGTCGGCGCCGGGGGCGGCCAAGATCTGGAGCATCCCCGATGGCCAGGTGCTCGATCTGTGCGTGAATGCGGGCACGCTCTACGCAGCCGGCATCTTCCAGACGATCGGTGGAGAGACGCGTAACGGCCTCGCGGCGCTCGACGCCAAGACCGGCTCGGTCACGAATTGGGCTCCGAATCCGGGCTTGGGGTCCTTCGGCACCCCGGTCGTCTACAGTCTCGCCGTCGACGCGAACGTGGTCTACGCAGGCGGCGAGTTCTCGAGCATCGGCGGCCAGCCGCGCAACGGCATTGCCGCGCTCGATGCCGTGACGGGATTGGCCACGGCCTGGAATCCGGGTCCGGCCTTCGGCGGAGTCTCCGCATTCGCGACACAGGAGGACCGGGTCCTCGCCGCCGGAGACTTCTTCGAGATCGGCGGCCAGAAGCGGCATCATCTCGCCGCGCTGGATGCGACGACGGCTTTGCCCACGAGTTGGAATCCCGACCTGTTCTGGAGCCCCACCAGCCTGGTGATCGATGAAGGCACGGTGTTCGTCGGCGGCTACATCGACAGCGTCGGGGGCGAGCCGTGCAGCCACCTCGCCGCGATCGACGGCGCGAGCGGTGAGCCGCTGAACTGGTTCCCCGAGTTGATGGGTGGACTCCCGAATGTCCCGTCAAACGTCCAGGCGATCGCCGTGGACGCGAGCCGGGTCTACGTGGGGGGCGAGTTCCGGTCGGTTGGAGTCGCGCCCAACGCCGGCTTCGCCGCGATCTTCAAGCCGGCGACGGTCGGCGTCGGCGACCCCGCACTCGGGGGTCCCCTCCGGCTCATCGCGTCTCCCAATCCGTTCACCAGCGCCTCAGAGCTGCGCTTCACGCTCCAGCAGTCGTCCGAGGTGAGGCTGGGCATCTACGATGTGAGCGGGCGACTGGTGCGCGCGCTCGACCAGGGGCAGCTGGCTCCCGGGCCGCATCACTTCGCCTGGGACGGCCGGGACCGGGGCGACACCGAGATCCGGCCGGGGATCTATTTCGTGAAGCTGACGGCGGGCACGAGGCGGGAGACGGCGAAGATCGTGAAGCTCCGGTAGCCTGGGACCCCATTCGCCGCAGGCGCTGGCCGCGGCCGGTCGACGGGAGATCTGGCCGGCAGATCCGCCGCTCGGGCGGAGGCGGCAGAGCTCAACCCAACCCCTTGACATGCCTTGTAGAGCTATGTATAGTCCTTCAATGCATAGAACCCTGAGCCACCCCCGATGAGCATCAGCAAGGATCTGGTCGCAGCGTCGTCCACCCCTCTGGTTCTGGCCATCCTGGCCGAGGGGGACAGCTACGGCTACGCCATCCTCAAGCGGGTGCGTGAGTTGTCGGGAGGCGAGCTGAACTGGACGGACGGGATGCTCTACCCGGTGCTCCATCGCCTCGAGCGCTCCGGTCTCATCGTGGCCCGCTGGGATCAGGCCGAGTCGGGTCGGCGGCGCAAGTACTACCGGGTGACGGAGGCCGGTCGCGGGCAGCTGGCCGAAGAGCGGCGCCAGTGGCGCGCAGTTGACGAGGCGCTCGAGAAGATCTGGATGGCCGTCGCCGCGTCCGCAGGCACCGACGGAAGTCCGACTCCCTTCCCGCAGGGAGCCTGAGCCATGGATCGGGACTCATCGGACGCCGCGGCCGGGGACTCCGCCGAGAAGCAGATCGACCAGTGGCGGGCGTACCTCTGCGGGAGCCGTGCGGTCACGGGCCGGGACGCGGCCGAGTTGGAAGACCACCTTCGTGAGCAGATGGCTTCGCTGGCCGAGCAGGGCCTCTCCCAGGACGAGGCGTTCCTCGTGGCCGTCAAGCGGATGGGCGCCATCGACGCCCTGACGCGAGAGTTCGCCCGGGAGCACTCGGATCGTCTGTGGAAGCAGCTCGTTCTTCCGGGCGACGCGTGGGAAGGAAGCTCCGCGGGGGCCGTCGCCCACGGGTCTCGGACGATGTGGGTCGCGCTCGCCCTGGCGGTTGCAGCGGGCGCGGCGATCAAGCTCCCGGCCCTCTTCGGGATCACGTTTCCGATGGAGGACGCCGCGGCCTCGCCGGACGAGATGTTCTACGCGCGGAATCTCGCCTTCTTCACGCTTCCCTTCATCGCCGCCTACTTCGCGTGGGAGCGGCCTCTACCCCGCTGGAACGTGGCCGCGCTGGCCATTGCATTCGTCGCTGCGGCCGGCGTCGTGAACGCCTTTCCCGTCGCACCCGCTTCGAACTCCGACACCGTCATCCTGACCATGCTCCACCTGCCCATCGTGCTGTGGCTCGCCGTGGGCGTGGCCTACGTCGGCGGCCGGTGGAGGGGAAACGAGCGGCGGATGGACTTCATCCGTTTCACCGGGGAGCTGTTCATCTACTTCGTCCTCATCGCGTTGGGCGGGGGCGTGCTCATCGGCCTGACCCTCGCCCTCTTCCACGCCATCGGCGTCGACGTGGAGCCCTACGTGGGACGCTGGATCGTGCCCTGCGGATTCGCCGGCGCCACGGTCGTCGCCACGTGGCTCGTGGAGGCGAAGCAGAGCGTCATCGAGAACATGGCGCCCGTCCTGACCCGGATCTTCGCGCCGCTCTTCGCCCTGTTGCTTCTCGCCTTCCTCGCGACGATGGTGGGGACGGGACGAGGGATCGACGTGGGGCGGGAGATCCTCATCATCTTCGACTTGCTGCTGGTCGTGGTGTTCGCGTTGCTCCTCTACTCGTTCTCGGCCCGCGATCCCGAGGCGCCTCCGGGCCTTCTCGACTGGATCCAGCTCACGCTGGTCGTGACCGCCCTCATCGTCGATGTCCTGGCGCTGTGGGCCATCGGGACACGGATCTCGGAATTCGGGTTCACGCCCAACCGAATCGCGGCCCTGGGAGAAAACGTGGTGTTGCTCGTGAACCTGGCCGGCTCCGCCTTCCTCTACGTCGGCTTTCTGCGGGGCAGGGGTGCCTTCTCGCGCCTGTGGGACTGGCAGATGTCCTATCTCTACGCTCTCGCTGCCTGGGCGGCGATCGTCGCGTTCCTCTTTCCGCCGCTGTTCGGATTCCGCTAGATCACTCGCGCCCAGGGGGAAGCTCGATGGCTCACGCACGAGATCCGGAGGTGAATCGCATCATCGAGTCCCTGGGGCTCGCCCCTCATCCGGAGGGAGGGTATTACCGGGAGACGTTTCGTGCTTCGTCGGCCGCGATCTACTTCCTTCTGCCGAAAGGGGAGCTCTCCGCGTTTCACCGGCTCCGCGCATCCGACGAGATCTGGCATCACTGCGTCGGGGATCCCATCGAACTCGACACGATCGATCCGGACGGCGTGCATCGGGTCACGATTCTCGGTTCCGACCTCGAACGGGGCGAGCGGCCACAGGCGATCGTTCCGGCCGGGACCCTGCAGGCGGCGGCCGTGCGCGGACACCGGTTCGCGCTGTGCGGCTGCACGGTCACTCCGGCATTCGACTTTGCCGACTTCGAGATGCCGACCCGTGACGAGTTACTGGCGGCGTTTCCTCGCCACGGGGCGGTGATCCGGCAGCGGACGAGGCTCTAGGGGGCCAGCGTCACTGCTCCGGGCCTCCGAGCACGACGACGCGCCGCACGATCGCACGGTCGCCGCGGCTGAGTCGCGCGAGGTAGATCCCGGGCGCCAGCGTGTCCGTTTCCCCGACGCGCACGGCGTGCGAACCGGCACCGCTCACCTCACGCGACCACACCCGACGTCCCGCCGCGTTGACGAGCTCCAGTCGGGCCTGCGCCGCATCGGGCAGCGAGAAACGCAGCACGACCGAGCGATCGAGCGAGGGGTTCGGCGCGATCGGCGCAAGCGCGAACGCCAGGGCAGGGTCCCCGGGCGCTGCGACCGTCTGCTGGGGATCGAGGGACGCGGGCACGCTGACGTTACCGCTCGTGTCCGCGGCGACGATCGCGTAGTACCCGCCCGCAGGACCGACATCCGTGTAGCCCGTGTCGGGCGAGGCGTGGACGAGATTCGCGGGAACGAGTGCGGGTGCCGCCGCGTCGCGATACAACCGGAACTCGTCCAGGTCCAGGGCGGGGCTCACACCCCAATGGAGCGCGGTGGCGCCCGCCTCGTAGGCCGCGGTAAACGGGCTGGGTACCGGCGGCGCCAGGTCGTCCACCGAGAAGCCGAAGTTCTGGGTCGAGATCGCAAATCCGCCCTGCACCACCGTCAACGCATGGACGTAGTACTCCTTGATCCCGTTGAGGCTGGCCGTCGCATTGCCGCCCGTCGCAATCTCGACTTCGGTCGAGGCCGCGTTCGCCGGCACAGTCGCGACGAGCACGCCGAGGGGGGGATCGACCCGGACGACCCGATACTCGCTCAGCACGCCGCCCGCGGTCGTCGGCTCCGCGGAGCTGCGCGTGAACGAGATCGTCGCCGCGCCGCCTTCGTCGCCCTCCACGTCCGCGATCGCAACGATTTCGGGCGGGGATGCGAACTTCTGCACGCGCGCATTGAGGAACTCGGTCACGTAGACGTTGCCGGCCGGGTCGGTCGCCATCATCTGCGGGGCGCCAAGCTGGCGCATGGCATCCCCGGCTTCACCCCATTCCTTCACGTAGCCGCCCATCGGGGTGAATTGCTGCACGCGTCCGTTGCTGTCGCACACGTAGACGAATCCGGCCGCGTCGCACACCACGTCGGTGGGATTGTTGAACTGCGCCGGGTTGGTGCCGAACGCGCCCCAGGTCTTCACCAGCGTCCCGCTCGGCGCGTACTTGCGGACCACGTGATCCGACGTGCAGGCGGCATAGACGAAGCCCTCGGCATCGATGCCGATGCCGGCGGCGTTGGGCGAGCTCCAGCCGTTGATGTAGGAGCCGTCCGTCGCGAACCGCTGGATGCGGTGAGCGTCGACGACGTAGACGCGGTTCGCCGCGTCGATCGCGATGTCCCAGATGCCCGTGAACTGGCCGGGCCCCGCGCCCACGCTGCCCCACTCACCGACGTAGAGGCCGACCGGCGCGAACTTCTGGACGCGCGAGTTCAGGTGATCGGTGACGTAGACCACGCCGCTCGTGTCGAGCGCGACGCCCGTGGGGCCGTTGAACTGGCCGCCGCCGCTGCCGCTCGAGCCCCAGACCCCGGCCCAGGCGCCGAGGGTCGTGAACTTCTGCATGCGATCGCCGTTCTTGTCGGCGACGAACACGAACCCGTCGCGCGAGACCGCAATGCCGCGGATGTCGGAAAAGAGCCCGTTCCCACTCCCCGCGGCGCCGAACATGCGGGTCGTCTCGTGGGGTCCGGTATAGCGGTGTCGATAGACCTGGACCCGCCCGTTCTGCGTGTCGGCGACGTGGATGTCGCCCCTGGGATCGACCGCCACTCCCTGCGGGAACTGGAACTGCCCGTAGGGGCCGTTGCCCACCGAGCCCCACGCCACGACGAATACGCCCGTCGAAGTGAAGCGCTGGATGCGGTGATTGTTCGTGTCGACGACGTACACGTTGCCGCTTGCGTCGACGGAGACGGCGAAGGGAAACGTGAACTGACCATCCCCCGTGCCGGGGGCGCCCCACTGCCGCAGGAAGTTTCCGTTGCCGTCGAACTTCTGCAGACGGTGATTGTAGGTGTCGGCCACGTACACATCGCCGCGCGTGTCGACCGCGATGCCGAAGGGAAGGGCGAATTGGCCCGCCCCGGTGCCCGACACACCCCATTGCGCGAGATAGACGCCGGCGGTGGTGAACTTCTGCACGCGGTGATTGTAGCTGTCGGCGTCGTACACGTGGCCTGCGCCATCGGCGGCAATCGCGCGCGGATCCTGAAACTGGCCGTTGCCCGATCCCTCCGAGCCGAATTCCCCGAGATAGACGCCGGTCGAAGTGAAGCGCTCTACCCGGTGCGTATTGACGTCGACCACGAAGACCGTGCCGGACGGGTCGACCGCGATTCCGAACGGGAATTGGAACTGGCCGGGCCCGCTGCCGAGTCCACCCCATCCCAGGAGGTGGGTCCCGGCCTTCGAGAACTTTTCGACACGGCGCGTCAAGCCGTCGGAGACGAAGGCGTCGCCGTTCGCGTCGATCGCGATGCTCGAGGGTGAGGCGACGACGCCCGTACCGTAGAAACCGATCGGATCGGAGACCTGAATCGCATGGGCCGGGCGGCCGATGGTCAGCATGAACAAGGCGGCAAGGTTCAGCACAAATAGATGGCGTGGCATGGGTCCCCCGGATCATCGGGGGGTCGGAGCACTCTACACCACGCCGTGGCCCCCGGCTCCCTCTAAGACGACGCGACCGCTCATTCGTCAGTAGGCGCCACGGGCAGGCCACGAGATCGACCTTGACGTGTTCGCGCGGCACCCATTTTATGACTCTGCCCTCCGGGTATACTGGCGCCCATGCGATTCGCGGTTCTCGTCTGCCTCGTTGCAGCTCTTCTCTTCGGCGCTTCGACACCCCTGTCGAAGGTGCTGCTCGATCACTTCGGGCCGTTCACCCTGGCGGGACTGCTTTACCTGGGAGCGGCGCTGGGTGTGGCACCGTTCAGCTTCCGCGGCGGCACGCCAGCCTTGCGACGGGATCCTCGCCAGCGTCGACGCCTTCTGTCCACCGTTCTATTCGGCGGCGTGCTCGGCCCGGTCTTCCTGCTCCTCGGACTTCGCGAGGCACAGGCCGCTTCGGTGGCCCTGTGGCTGAACGGGGAAACGGTCGCCACCGCGCTGCTCGGTTGGGCCTTCTTTCACGAGCACATGGATCGACGCACGCTCCTGGCGATCGGCGTGATCCTCGGCGCGGGCATCCTCCTGGCGGTTCCGGACGGAGGCGCGAGTCTTCGTCCCGGGCTGTTCGTCGCCCTGGCCTGCCTGTGCTGGGGCATGGACAACAACCTCACGGCGGTGATCACGGGCTTCACGCCGTCGCAGACCACGCTGGTCAAGGGCATCGTCGCGGGAACGGCCAACCTCCTCATCGGATCGCTCCTCGAGCCGCCCCTCCCGGCACCCAACCTGATCGCGGGGGCCCTTGCCATCGGCGCCTTCAGCTACGGGTTGTCCATCGTGCTCTATATCCTCGGCGCCCAGCACCTGGGCGCGACCCGTGCCCAACTGTTCTTCTCGACGAGTCCATTCCTCGGTGTCCTTCTCTCATGGGGTCTTCTTCACGAGCCGATGGAAGCCGTTCAACTCGCTGCGGGC